>NZ_AP027291.1:302705-605410 GCF_030295745.1 Mycolicibacterium sp. TUM20985 | reverse complement strand
ACCTCGCCGACGTACCGCCGTTCGAGCTCGAGGCGATCAAGCACTTCTTCGTGCACTACAAGGACCTCGAGCCGGGCAAGTTCGTCAAGGCCGCCGACTGGGCGGGCCGCGCCGAGGCCGAAGCCGAGTTGGCGCGATCGGTGGAGCGGTTCAAGTCGTCGGGGCACTAGCACTCTGCGCTGACCTGCGGCTTCCTGCGGCCGCCGGGTGATTTAGCACGCCCGTAACACGGGGTAACCCGCGTGTCGCGTGGGCAATCGATCATGGCCGTGTGTTGCTACACCAGGGAATCGGCCTCGACGCATTCAATGCGTTGTCGGAGCGCAAGGCGGTGCATGCGCTCTACGAGTGCTGCAACAGCATGACCATGTCCCGTCACCTGGCCTACGGCCGGCCCTACGAGAACCACGACGCGCTGTTCCGGAAGGCCGACGCGCTGCTGTTCGCGCTCTCGGAATCCGCGGTCGACCAGATCCTGGACGCCTGCCCCGACGTGGGCCGCCGCCCGCGCAGCGACAAAAGCCAGGCAGAACAGTGCTCGGTGTGGGACGAGGACGCGGCCGTGATGGCGCAGCTCGGCGACTCGGCCCGCGCGTACGCCGAGAAGTTCGGATTCGGCTTCGTGATGTGCTGCGGTGCGATGGACGCGCACACCGTCCTCGCGTCGGTCTCCGACCGCTTGCACAACGACGTCGAGACCGAGCGCAAGGTCGTTCGCAACGAATTGGCGAAGATCAACCGCTCACGTCTGGAGCGCATGCTCGGACCGGAAGGCGGCTACCAGAACTGGTAGCCGATTCGTGCTCATTTAGGCTCACCTGAGTGAGCACCCCGTCTGAGAAGAACCGAGCGCACTCGCACTTCCTGTCACTTCCCGACCTTGCGGCACGTTCCGCGGGCGGCGCCGTGGTGTGGGCCAACGACGATCTGTTCGCCGAGAAGGAGAATCTGATCAAGCCGGGCGCGGCCGAGTTCCGGCCCGCGACGTTCGGGCACAAGGGCCAGGTCTACGACGGCTGGGAGACCCGCCGACGGCGCGGTCTGCAACCCGATTCCCGTGACTCGGTGATCGTGCGACTGGGAGTGCCCGGCCTGGTCCGTGGCGTCGTCGTCGACACGGCGTGGTTCACCGGCAACTACCCTCCGCAGATCTCGGTCGAGGGGGCCTACGCCGACGGGTATCCGTCGGTCACCGAACTCGTCGAGAAGACCGAATGGACGACGCTGGTGCCGCGTTCGGATGTCAACGGTGACACCCACAACCCGTTCGAGGTGGACTCTCCGCGGCGGTGGACGCACGTGCGCCTGACCATCTACCCCGACGGCGGGGTGGCGCGTTTCCGCGTGCACGGCGAGGGTCTGCTGAACCCGGACTTCGCCGAAGACATGACGATCGACCTGGCCGCACTGGAGAACGGCGGCCGGATCACGGCCTGCTCCAACATGTTCTACAGCTCGCCGAACAATCTGCTGCTGCCGGGGACCGCGCAGACCATGGGGGACGGCTGGGAGACCTCGCGTCGGCGCGACTCTGGAAACGACTGGGTACAGGTACATCTGGCCAGCCGTGGCACGCTCAACGCCGCCGTCCTCGACACGTCGTACTTCGTCGGCAATGCCCCCGGTGTCGGCCGACTGTCCGGGCGCGACGGTGACGGCGAGTGGTTCGAGCTGCTGCCGGCCACCGATCTGCAGCCCGACACCAGGCACCGCTTCCTGATCGACGACCACCGGCCGATCACTGATGCGCGGCTCGACATCTACCCCGACGGCGGGATGGCGCGGCTGCGGTTGTTCGGCGGCCTCACCGACGACGGCTTGCAGCACCTCCGGGAGGCGTGGAACGCCAGCGCCTGATTCGGGCACTCGGCGCGCCGACTTCGGCGCATGATGATCGCGTGAACGATCTGGTTCAGGGCCATTGCGATACCCGCTTCGAGAGACTGTTCGACGCCTTCGGCGAGGCGATCGCCAACGGCGACGAGGTGGGCGCCGCGATCACGATCGACATCGACGGGGAGACCGTCGTCGACATCTGGGGCGGCTACGCCGACGCGGGCAAGACCATGCCGTGGACAAAGGACACCATCGTCAACGTCTGGTCGTCGACCAAGACGGTCACTGCGCTGGCCGGCCTGATGCTGATCGACCGCGGCCTGATCGAACCCGGCACCCTGGTCGCCAACGTCTGGCCGGAGTTCGGCGCGAATGGCAAGGGCGACATCGCCTTCCGTCATTTGCTGTCCCACTCGTCGGGTGTCTCGGGGTGGGATCAGCCGGTCGTCGTCGAGGACGTCTACGACTGGGAGAAGTCGACGGCCGCGCTCGCCGCGCAGGCGCCGTGGTGGAAGCCAGGGTCTGCCTCGGGTTATCACGCGCTGACCCACGGCCACCTCATCGGCGAGGTGCTGCGGCGGGTCACCGGAAGGACGCTGAAGCAGTTCGTCGCCGAGGAGATCGCCGGGCCGCTGGGCGCGGACTTCCAGATTGGCGCGACGGCTGCGGACGCGCCGCGAATAGCGGAGATCATCCCCGCCACGAACCCGATGGACGGCATCCCGCCGATGGACCAGTGGACCGAACAGATGCTGAAGACGTTCACCGGGCCCGCGCCCGACCCCACGGTGGCCAACACCGATGCGTGGCGGGCGGCCGACATCGGTGCCGCCAACGGTCACACCAATGCGCGCGCACTCACCAGGATTCTGTCGGCGATCTCGTTGGGCGGCAACGTCGGTGACGTCCAATTGCTTCAGCCGAAGACCATCGAGAAGATCTTCGACGTGCAGTGCGAGGGGCCGGATCTCGTGCTTGCCCTGCACCCGATCCGGTGGGGTCTCGGATTCGGACTGCCTCAGCTGGAGACCATTCCGTACATCCCCGACGAGAAGATCTGCTTCTGGGGCGGCTGGGGTGGTTCGTGGGAGACGATGAACCCCGACCGTCGGATGACCACGGCCTACGTCATGAACAAGATGGGGCCCGGCGTCGAGGGTTCGGAGCGCACGGCCCGCTACACGACGTTGATCTACGACGCCCTTTCCTGACCCGCCCCGGTCGCCAGCCCGGCGAGATGGCGTCCGATGGGTAGGGCGGCCGTCGCGGCCGGTGACGGGGAGTTCAGCACATGGATCATCCGGTCGGTGCGCTCGACTACGAAGTCGTGGACCAGCGAACCATCCCTGCGAACGGCCTGCGCGCGAATCCCCGCTTCGCGCGGAAGCAGGTCGTCGACCGTCAATCCCGGTGCGTACTTCCGACATTCGCGGAGATACCTGCGCTTGGACAGCGAGTTGCCGATCTCCCGAGCGCCGAGGCGGACATGGGCCGCCGCCACTCGCCACGAACCGGGAAAAGCGGCCATCCTCGCGACGTCACGCAGGTCGAGCGAGAACTTCGGATACCCCTCCCGGGCGAGTCCCAGGACGGCGTTCGGCCCGACGGTGATGGCACCGGACATGGTCGGGCTGAGATGGACGCCAAGGAAGGGCAGCTCGGGATCGGGCACCGGATAGATCAACCGTCGCACGAAAGACCCTCTTGCAGAGGGCAATTGGAAGTACTCACCCCGAAAGGGCAGCACCTGGACGTCGGCCGGCACCCCCGCCAGCTCCGCCAGGCGATCCGCCTGAAGACCGGCGCACACCACCAACCGGTCGCACGTCACGGTGGTCGATTCCGTCGAGATCGCTACGCTGGCCGCGGTTTCTCGGATGGCGACGACCCGTTGGCCGGTGTGCACCTGGCCACCCGCAGCGCGGACGGCGTCGGCAAGCCGGTGCGCGATGAGCCGGTAGTCGACGATTCCCGTCCGCGGGAGGTGCAGCGCGCCGAGGCCGGTGACGTTCGGCTCGAGCTCGGCCAGCTCATCGGGCCCGACCCGTCGACACGTGATGCCGTTGACCGCGGC
Organism: Mycolicibacterium sp. TUM20985; assembly: GCF_030295745.1. NCBI lineage: Bacteria > Bacillati > Actinomycetota > Actinomycetes > Mycobacteriales > Mycobacteriaceae > Mycobacterium > Mycobacterium antarcticum. Next base: position 601,500 of record NZ_AP027291.1, on the reverse strand, counting down.
CCGTTCCTCGAGAGCGGTCAGGCGCGCCAGCTCTGCAGTCGAGGTGGCGACGATCAACTTCCCGCATTCGTCGAAGGCGATTCCATGGCTAGCGCAGAACTCCTTGGTCGCCCGTTCGCCGGCCTTGCAGAAGGTCGCCTTCAGGCTGCCGGGTTCGTAGTAGATGCCGGAGTGGATGACACCGCTGTTGTGGGAGGTCTGATGGGCGGCGACCGACGCTGCGCCATCGAGCACGACGACGGTGGCGTCGGGCTCGGCGACCAGCAGGTGGTGTGCCGTCGAGAGCCCGACGATGCCGGCTCCGATGACGCAGTAGCGATGTCGGTTCATTGCTTCGCACAGTACGAACTGGAAGCGGCAGTCAGGCGGTGGCGGGCCCCGGCGCCGCGGGCTTCTTCTTCGACCGCACGCGCTTGGCGTAGTTCATCGCCGGCTTCTCGATGAGGTAGTAGGTGAAGGAGCCCGCGAGGAGGGTGACCGCGAGGACCAGCACGATGTTCAACAGCATTCCGGGCAGCGTGTCGCCGGCCATCCAGCCGATCCGGCCCAGCATCAGCAGGACCGGGTAGTGCCAGAGATACGTCGACAGCGAGATCTCGCCCACGAATCGAATGGGCTTGAAGTCGAGCGCCGTTGCGAGCCTGGTCTTCTGGTGGCGGGCCAGCGGCGCCACGATGATGAGGATCATCAGCGCGGCGACGACGGCGACGGCAGCCGTGACGAACTGGCTGGCGAAGACGAGGAGCACGCCACAGAGGAGCAGCATCGGAAGGATGGCGATCGCGCTGATCATCCGCACCCTTCGCGCGAGCCGTTCGGGAACCTCACCCCGTTCGATGGCGATGAACGCGATCGCGGCGAACATGCCGAGCGCGAAGTTGTCGGCATTCGTCAGATAGCTCTTGGTGAATACCGCCGCCCAGTTCGGCCCCCAGTTGAGCAAGAGGAAGTCCGACGTACCCGCGTGCGAGAACACGAGCGGGATGAATGCCCGGCCCACGAGCCCGATCACGAGCAGGATCCCGGGCACCACGGTGGCCAGGATCAGTGGGTTGACGTTCATCCGCTTGCGCATCTTGAAGACGACGACGAACAGCAGTGGCAGCGAGGCGTAGAACGCGTACTCCAGGCTCAGCGACCACGACGGGTTGATCCCGGTCTGGATGTACGCCGGGAAGTACGACTGGGTCAGGGTCAGGTTGGCGATGAGCATTCCGGGGTCGGTGATCATGCCCGTGCCGTCGTCGGTGCCCAACGCCTGCAGCGTCGGGTTCTGCACGTAGGCGACCTGGAGAACGAAGTTCACGAACAGGAAGATCAGAATGTAGGCCGGCATGATTCTGGCCAGCCGGTGCACCGCGTAATCCGTCACATTCGGCAGCGCCGAGACGGTCCGTTCCTTCACGAGATTGCGAATGAACGGCAGCGACAGTAAGAAACCACTGAGAACGAAGAAGTAAACGAGGGAGAATCCAAAGACATTCGTCTGCCAGGTGGCCGCAGTCTTCGGTGAGTAATGGCCAGTTACGTGCGTCACGACGATCATCAGACATAGGAGTCCGCGGACGCCGTCCAAGCCGATGATGCGGGCCCGCGCGGGACCCGAGGGCGCTGTTCCCGGCGTCGGTGCAGCTGTGCTCCTGCTCACATCCTGCGTCATTGGGTATTGCACCTCACCGTTCACCTCGTGTCGCCATCTCGCGAACGCCTTTACGTTGCACCGACGCGGGACCCGTGAATGTCGGACGTCGGCTTTCGCGAACCGGGCGATTCCCCTTGCTGGGAACGCGCGATTCGAAACTCCGCAACCCTTGCCCGACCGACTGTGGGACCGCGACGTGCCATCCGAGTTGGCGGCGCCGAAAAAAGGATAGCCGTTCCGCCGAATTCGTGCATAAAGCGCACGATCCTCGACGTAGCGTGAAATTGGTGGCAAATAGATTGCCGATTCCGTCGAATGCAAATGGCAACTGGTGAGCACCGTGTTGCCAGACCATGATCAGGCATCGAGCTGACTCGGTGCGACCCCTGGCTACCGGAGCCGGCCCAGCGACGGCAATGGGCGCGAAGACGGCGCGGCCGCGAGGTCGATTACTGGTGCGGGCGGCGAACGTCCGACCGTTTAGGACGTGTTTGCTGACCGCCAACTTCCGTCCGCCGGCCGGCACCCCGTCAGGACTTGCCGATCAGGCCGTCCGCTGACCTCGCGCCACCAGCCGCTGCAAGACGTCGTGCCCGAGCCGTCGCAGGTCGATCCGCGGTGACGCTGCGATCAGCGTCACTCCGTCGGCTACCCCCGCGGCCTCGATGTCGAAGATGAGACCGGTCAAACCGTCGACCGTACCGACGTAGCGCAGCGTCCCGTCGTCGACGGCCGCGAGCTCACGTACCGAATGGAAGTCCGGAGCGACCGCCACCGTGATGTCCAGGATCACCTCGACGTCGCGCCGATCGGATCTGATTCGCGCGCGGCCCCGCTGAGCCCTCTTCAGGTCCGGCTCCGCCAGCCTGACGGTGGTTTCACCGCCCGTCGTCAACTCGTTCCAGTCGTTCCCGGACCCGTCCACCACGAATAGCCGCACCGTGGGGACGATAGAGCCGTCGCCGATGCGCTGCGATGGTTGCGATCACGCCGAATCGATCGATGGCGCGCGGCGTGGACGAGTACGGGTGCTGGGGTTAGTAGATTGCACACGTGACAACGGACGCTCGGCCGGAGATCCCTGCGCAATACCTCTTGTCACCGTCTGCGCCCCCACCGCGAACCCTGATCGACATCCTCCGCGAAACCGCCGAGCGGCACCCCGACGCGCCCGCCCTCGACGACGGCGACGTTCAGCTGACCTACGCCGAGCTGATCGCCGACATCGAGGAGAGCGTGGGATGGCTGGCCGCCCGCGGGATCGGTCGCGGCGATCGCATCGGCATCCGGATGCCGTCCGGCAGCTACGCGCTCTACGTCGCGATCCTGTCGGCTCTGGCGGCCGGCGCCGCCTACGTGCCCGTCGACGCCGACGACCCGCAGGAGCGCGCCGAATTGGTCTTCGGCGAGGCCGGGGTGGTGGCGATCATCACCGAACAGGGGCTGATCCGCGGTCCCGGCTCGTCCCGCGGCTGGCGCGCCGGTGACCCGATGGTTCGCGACGACGCCTGGATCATCTTCACGTCCGGTTCGACGGGAACCCCCAAGGGTGTCGCGGTGACCCATCGCAATGCCGCTGCCTTCATCGACGCCGAGGCCCGAGTTCTCTTGCGCGACAACCCGATCGGGCCGGGCGACCGGGTGCTGGCAGGACTGTCGGTGGCCTTCGACGCGTCCTGCGAGGAGATGTGGCTGGCATGGCGGTACGGCGCCTGTCTGGTGCCCGCCCCGCGCTCGCTGGTGCGCAGCGGAATGGACCTGGGGCCCTGGCTGGTGGCGCGGGACATCACGGTGGTGTCGACGGTGCCGACGCTGGCCGCGCTGTGGCCCGCCGAAGCGCTCGAGGCGGTGCGGCTGCTGATCTTCGGCGGGGAGGCCTGCCCACCCGAACTCGCCGATCGCCTCGCCGTCGAGGGTCGTGAGGTGTGGAACACCTACGGCCCGACCGAGGCGACCGTCGTCGCGTGCCTGGCCCGGTTGCAGGGGACGGGTCCTGTCAGCATCGGGCTGCCGCTGCCGGGCTGGGACCTGGCCGTCGTCGACAAGGGCGGTACCCCGGTGGCCCTCGGCGAGATCGGCGAGCTGGTGATCGGCGGTGTCGGCCTGGCCCGATACCTGGATCCGGAGAAGGACGCCGAGAAGTACGCGCCGATGGACACCCTGGGGTGGTCGCGCGCCTACCGTAGCGGCGACCTCGTCCGCCTCGAGGGCGACGGCCTCTACTTCCAGGGCCGGGCCGACGACCAGGTGAAGGTCGGCGGCAGGCGGATCGAGCTCGGCGAGGTCGACTCGGCGCTGGTGCACCTGCCCGGTGTCAGTGGCGGTGCCGCGGCCGTGCGCCGGACGGCGAGCGGCACCCCCCTGCTGGTCGGATACATCGCCAGCGCGGACCCCGACTTCGACATGGCGGCCGCCCGCGCGGCCCTGGCCGAATCGTTGCCTGCCGCGCTGGTGCCCAGGCTGGTACTCCTCGACGAACTGCCGACCAGGACGTCGGGCAAGGTCGACCGCAACGCGCTCCCATGGCCCCTGGAAGACTCCGCCGACGACGACGCCAACCCGGAGCTGACCGGCACCACCGGCTGGTTGGCCGGCCTCTGGCGGAACGTGCTCGCCGCCCCGGTCGGCGGACCCGAGGAGGACTTCTTCGCCCTTGGCGGCGGCTCGCTGTCCGCGGCTCAGCTGGTGGCCGCACTTCGGACGCGCTACCCCGAGGTGACGGTTGCGGACCTCTACGACCATCCCCGGCTCGGTTCGCTCGCCGGGTACCTCGACGAACTCGATCCGGCATCGGCCGTCGAGCCCCGGGTCGTCGCACCGGTATCCCGGCTGACGGAGCTGGCGCAGGTCATCGCGTCCGTGCCGTTGGCCACGCTGACCGGCATGCAGTGGGTGATCTGGCTGGCGCTGCTCAACAACGTCGTCGCCGAAGTGCGGCCGTCGTCGTGGGCCGTGCCCGTCGATTGGTGGCTGCTGCTCGTCGGTTTCATCGTCTTCGTCACGCCGCTGGGCCGCATGGCGATCGCGGTGGTCGGTGCCCGCACTCTGATCGGCAGCCTTGCGCCCGGCACCTACCGCCGCGGCGGCACCGTCCACCTGAGGGTGTGGCTCGCCGAGCGGCTCGGCGAGGCCAGTGGCGCTGAAAACCTGGCGGGCGCACCATGGTTGGTGTACTACGCCCGCGCACTGGGCAACAAGGTGGGCAAGGGCGTCGACCTGCACTCCTCCCCGCCCGTCACGGGAATGCTGAAGCTCGGGCACCGCTGCTCCATCGAACCCGAGGTGGACCTCACCGGGCACTGGATCGACGGCGACCTGTTCCACGTCGGGGAGATCACCGTCGGCAACGACGCCACCGTCGGCGCCCGGAGCACGCTGTTCCCGGGCGCCGTGATCGGCAAGAACGCCGACGTCGCGCCCGGCTCCGGGGTGATCGGCAAGGTCAAGGCCGGTCAGTACTGGAAGGGATCGCCCGCCGCGAAGTCGGGCAAGGCCCGGCATCCGTGGCCCAGTGAACGGCCGCCCCGCGCGCCCTTCTGGATGGCGGTGTTCGGTGTGACCTCGATCCTGCTCGGCGCCGTCCCACTGGTGGCCCTCGGCGCCGGCCTGGCGGTCATCGGCTGGGCGATCCGCGACACCGCGTCGCTGACCGACGCGATCCTGCCCGCGTTGGCCTGGACACCGGTGGCCACCCTGGTCGCGCTGGTCGTCTACGCGCTGCTCACCGTGCTCGGCGTGCGGGCGATGGCCCTGGGCCTGGGCGAGGGCTACCACCCCGTGCGAAGCCGGGTCGGCTGGCAGCTGTGGGCCACCGAACGGTTGATGGACGCTGCCCGCAACTACCTCTTCCCCATCTACGCCAGCCTGCTGACCCCAGCGTGGCTGAGAGTGCTCGGCGCGCGGGTCGGACGGGGTACCGAGATCTCGACCGCGCTACTGACTCCGAAGTTCACCGTCGTAGAGGACGGCGCCTTCCTCGCCGACGACACCATGGTCGCGTCCTACGAACTCGGGGGCGGCTGGATCCACGTGGCGACCGCGACCATCGGCAAGCGGGCGTTCCTCGGCAATTCCGGTATCACCCAGCCGGGCAGGCGGGTGCCCGACGACGGGCTCATCGCGGTGCTCAGCGCGACGCCGCACAAGGCCAAGGCCGGCTCGTCGTGGCTGGGCAGCCCGCCGATCCGTCTGCGTCGGCAGCCGACGGCGGCCGACGTCCTGCGCACCTTCCACCCGTCGCGCAAGCTGAAGATCATGCGCGGCATGGTCGAGACGTGTCGGCTGCTGCCCGTAATCGTCACGTTCGCGATCGGTGTCGCCGTACTTGGCTCGCTGCAGGCGCTGGTCGCCGAATTCGGTTGGCCCGCAACCTCATTGATGGGCGGTCTGGTCATCCTGGCGGCCGGGATCGTCGCGGGTGCCATCGCCGTGATCGCCAAGTGGCTGGTGGTCGGGCGGATCACCGCCGTCGAGCACCCGCTGTGGTCGTCGTTCGTGTGGCGCAACGAGGTGTCGGACACCTTCGTCGAGACCGTCGCCGCGCCGTGGTTCGCTCGGGCGGCCAGCGGGACCCCGGTGATGAACCTATGGCTGCGGGCTCTTGGCGCGTCGATCGGCAAGGGCGTCTGGTGCGAGACGTACTGGCTGCCCGAGGCGGACCTCGTCACGGTCGGCTCCGGTGCGACGGTGAGCCGCGGTTGCGTCGTGCAGACCCATCTCTTCCACGACCGGATCATGCGACTGGACACCGTCACCCTGGAGGACGGCGCCACGCTCGGGCCGCACTGCGTGGCGTTGCCCGCCTCCAAGATCGGTGCGGGTGCGACGGTGGGGCCCGCCTCGCTGGTGATGCGCGGCGACGAGGTGCCTGCGTCGTCCCGCTGGCAGGGCAACCCCATCGCGCCCTGGGGCGCGGGCCGCAAGAAGCGCGGCGGGTCCGGAGCGAAGTCGACGAAGACCACGGAAGTCACTGCCGCGTGACGCGGAGCGACCGGGGTTTGAAGAAGGCGGTACGGGGCACCCCACCCGTCATCGACCCGTACATCCCCGGCAACGGCAACTTCGGCTACCGGGTTTCGCGGTACGAACTGGACCTCGAGTACAAGGTCAACATCAACCGTCTCGCTGGGTCGGCCACCATCACCGCGGTGACGCTCGCGTCGCTGAAGACGTTCAGTCTCGACTTGTCCGAGGTGCTGACTGTGTCGAAGGTGTCCGTCAACGGCCGCAGGCCCGCGCACTTCGGCCGGACGCGCGGGAAGCTGAACATCACGCTGTCCTCGGCGCTGGCCGCCGGGGCCGCACTGTCGATCACCGTGCGCTACGTGGGGACCCCGAAGCCCATCCGATCCCTCTGGGGTGACGTCGGATTCGAGGAACTGACCAGTGGCGCACTGGTGGCGGGACAGCCCAATGGCGCCGCCTCCTGGTTCCCGTGCGACGACCACCCGAGCAGCAAGGCCAGCTACCGCATCGCGATCACGACGGAGAACCCGTACTACGCGGTGGCCAACGGCAAGCTGGAATCCCGCCGCACCAGGGCCGCCATGACCACCTGGACCTACGAGCAGCCAGAGCCCACCTCGACGTATCTGGTGACCTTGCAAATCGGTCCGTACGGGCAGCAGCACCTGTCCAACAAGCCCGTGCCGATGAATGCCGTTCTGCCACAACGATTGCAACGCAACTTCGACCATGACTTCGGCCGTCAGCCCCAAATGATGAAGCTCTTCGTCAAGCTGTTCGGCCCCTACCCACTGGCCAATGGTTACACCGTCGTGGTCACTGACGACGATCTCGAGATTCCCCTTGAGGCACAAGGTATCTCGATCTTTGGTGCCAACCACTGCGACGGGTCCCGCGGCGCGGAACGGCTGATCGCCCACGAGCTCGCGCATCAGTGGTTCGGGAACTCGGTCACCGCACGGCGATGGCGCGACATCTGGCTTCACGAGGGGTTCGCCTGCTACGCCGAATGGCTGTGGTCGGAGGACGCGGGCGGGCGCACCGCCGACGAGCACGCCCGGCACTACCACCAGCGGTTGCGCAACTCACCGCAGAATCTGCTGCTGTCCGACCCAGGGGCACGCGACATGTTCGACGATCGCGTCTACAAGCGGGGGGCGCTGACACTGCACGTGCTGCGCGGCACGATCGGTGACCAGAACTTCTTCAAGCTGTTGCGGGACTGGACGACTCGGCACCGGCACGCCACCGCGGTCACCGACGACTTCACCGGGCTCGCCGCCAACTACGCCGACGAATCCCTGCGGCCGCTATGGCAGGCATGGCTGTACTCGACGGGCGTGCCAGACCTGTGACCGACGGCGCGCCAGCAGCTGTCCCCGTTGATCTCTCTCGTGGACCCGTCACCAGGAGCAGCGTCATCCGGGTCGGCTCGGCGACCGTCATCAGCGCGGTCTGCGGCTATGCGGTGCTCTACCTCGCCGCGCGTGACCTGGAACCCGAGGGCTTCTCGGTGTTCGCCGTGTTCTGGGGTGCGTTCGGACTGCTCGCGGGCGCCGCCAACGGCCTGCTGCAGGAGTCCACCCGGGAGGTGCGACAGGCCAGGCACGCCCCGCCGTCGGACGGTCCGCGGATTCACCCGATGTGGGTGGCCGCGCTGGTCGGCGTGGTCTCCGCGGCGGCGGTCGCGGGGAGTGCGGCGCTGTGGTCCGGTCACGTCTTCGTCGACGCGCAGTGGCTCAGCGTCGGCCTGCTCAGCGCGGGCATCGCGGGGTTCTGCATGCACGCGACGCTGCTCGGGGTGCTGGCCGGGGTCGACGGCTGGAGCCAGTACGGCTCGCTGATCGTGGGCGATGCGGTCGGCCGGGTGGCGATCGCGACGGCCACCTTCCTGATCGGTTGGGGGCTCGTCGGATACCTGTGGGCCACGGTCGCCGGTTCCGTCGCGTGGCTGCTGCTTCTGCTGGCCTCACCGACGACGCGGGCGGCGGCGCGACTGCTCACCCCCGGCACGTTGTTCACCTTCCTGCGCGGCGCCTCGCATTCGATCGCCGCGGCGGGTGCCAGCGCGATTCTCATCATGGGCTTCCCCGTGCTGCTCAAGGCGACGTCGGCCGACCTCGGCGCGGCGGGCGGTGTCGTCATCCTCGCCGTGACGCTGACCCGCGCGCCACTGCTGGTCCCGTTGACCGCGATGCAGGGCAACCTGATCGCGCACTTCGTCGACCAACGCGAGCGGAGGTTGCGGTCGCTGGTGGCGCCGGTCGCGGCGTTGGCGGTGCTCGGCGCCGCGGCGGTCCTGTTCGCCGGTCTGCTCGGTCCGTGGCTGTTGCGCACCGCCTTCGGACCGGCGTATCAGGCGGGCGGCGCGTTGCTGGCGTGGACGACGACCGCGGCGGTCGCAATCGCGCTGCTGACGTTGACCGGCGCCGCGACGGTCGCCGCGGCCATGCACCGGGCCTACGCCGCGGGGTGGATCAGCGCCACGCTGGCGTCCACTTTGCTGCTGCTCCTGCCGTTGGCGCTGGAGACCAGGACCGTCGTCGCACTGCTCTGTGGACCGCTGGTGGGCATCGTCGTACACCTGGTCGCGCTTGCCAGGGTCCCGGCACCCTGAACGTGTAGGTTCTCCTCCATCAACAGCCCCTCCGACATCCGTGCCGAAGGCGTGTGGATCGTGATCCCCGCCTTCAATGAGGCGACCGTCATCTCCGACGTCGTCACCGACGTCCGTTCCGCCTTCGCCAACGTGGTGTGCGTCGACGACGGCAGCCGCGACGACACCGCCGAACGGGCCTGGCGGGCAGGCGCCCACGTCGTCCGCCATCCGGTGAACTTGGGCCAGGGGGCGGCCATCCAGACCGGCGTCGAATACGCCCGCAGCCAGCCGGGGGCCGCGATCTTCGCGACATTCGACGCGGACGGTCAGCACCGAGTCGCGGACGTGCTGCGGATGATCGGGCGGCTCACCAACGACGACGTCGACATCGTGGTCGGGACGCGGTTCGCCGACAGTGCACCCGTCGACATGCCGGTGCTGCGGCGGCTGCTGTTCCCGCTGATCGCCAAGCTGAGCCCCGCGAGCCGCAAGCTGCGACTCACCGACGCGCACAACGGGCTGCGGGTCTTCAACCGCACCGTCGCCGACGGCCTGAATCTGACGATGAACGGCATGGCCCACGCCAGCGAGATCATCGCCGAGATCGTCGACAACGGGTGGCGGGTGGCCGAGGAGCCCGTCGAGATCCTCTACACCGACTACTCGATGTCCAAGGGGCAGCCGTTGGTCAACGGCGTCAACATCGTCTTCGACGGGCTGCTGCGAAGGAGGATGCGTCGATGAACTGGATTCAGGTGCTGCTGATCGCAGCCATCGTCACGCTGCTGGTCTACCTGCTGCGGTCCCGGCGTAGCGCGCTGTCCCGGGCGTGGGTGAAGGTCGGCTACGTGTTGTTCGTCGTCCTCGCGATCTACGCGATCGTCCGGCCGGACGACACGACCGTGGTGGCGAACTGGTTGGGCGTCGCCCGCGGTGCCGACCTACTGGAGTACGCGTTGATCATCGCGTTCCTGTTCACCACTATCAGTACCTACATGCGCTTCAAGGACCTCGAGCTCAAGTACGCGCAGCTGGCGCGGGCCGTCGCGCTCGAGGGCGCCCGGGCCCCCGGCCCCCGTTAGCGATTTCGGCGCGCTTTCGATCGCTGAGCGACCGTTTCCGCGCCGAAATCACTCGGGGTGGGCCTGCGAGCGGAAGAAGTCGACCGTTCGTTCGATGCCGTCGGCGACCGCCATCGCGGGCACCCAACCGAGGACGTCCCTGGCGCGACCGCTGTCGAGGCACGACCGGCGCACGTCACCCAGGCGGGGCGGATGCAGCTCCGGCGCATCGGGTGCACCGGCCGCGGCGGCGATGGCCGAGTGCAGGTCACGCGTCGAGGTCTCCACGCCGGTGCCGACGTTGAAGCGCTGCCCGCTGCCCGCCTCGCCGCTGGCCCGAACGAACGCGTCGACCACGTCGTCGACGAACACGTAGTCGCGCGTGTCGGAGCCGTCGCCGAAGATCTTCGTCGGCCCGCCCGACAGCAGCGCCTTGGCGAAGATCGCCACCACACCCGCCTCACCGTGCGGATCCTGACGCGGCCCGTAGACGTTGGCGGGCGCGATGTGTGAGCAGTCGAGGCCGTACAGGTTGCGGAACATGTTCAGGTACACCTCGCCGCACACCTTGCTGGCGGCATAGGGCGACGCCGGATCGACGGGCACGTCCTCGTCGGTGGGATATACCGGCGGCACGCCGTAGATCGAGCCACCGGAGCTGGTGTGCACGATCTTGCGGACACCCGTCTTGCGCGCGGCCTCCGCGAGCCGTACGGTCCCGACGACGTTGACGCTGGAGTCGAACTGCGCGTCGGTCACCGAGCGACTCACCGAGATCTGCGCGGCCAGGTGGAAGATCACCTCGGGCCTGCTGTCGGTGAGCAACCCCAGCAGGTCGGCGTCGACGATGTCGGACTTGGCGAACTCGTAGGCGTCGAACCGTTCCGCCCCGACGATGTTGGCGCTGTTGCCCGAGCTGAGGTCGTCGACGCCGATCACGCTGTGACCGTCGGCCAGCAGCCGATCTGCCAGCGTTGATCCGATGAAACCCGCCGCCCCCGTCACCAGTGTCCGCACCGGGTCACCTTACCGACGCCAGCTGGATTTTTCCCGCGTCGCTTCGCCCCCTAGGTGGTCCGTACAGTCGGCAGCGGTGATTCGGCGGTTTGGTGCGCAGCGACTCGGGACCAATTGGGTCGTCGGGGTCGCCGTCGCGCTGATCGTGCTGCAGCTCGCCGTTCGGGCGTGGCTGGCGTTCAGCGGCTACTTCTACTGGGACGACCTCATCCTGATCGCCCGCGCGGGCACCCACGACCTCTGGTCACCGGCCTACCTGTTCGACGATCACGATGGTCACGTCATGCCCGCCGCGTTCCTGGTCGCCGGCGGCATCGCCAAACTCGCCCCGTTCGAGTGGATCTGGCCCGCTCTCAGCCTGGTAGCGCTGCAACTCGTGGCCTCGCTGGCGATCTTGCGGGCGCTTCACGTCATCCTCGGGTGGCGCCCGGTACTGCTGATCCCCTTGACCTTCGCGTTGTTCACCCCGCTGGGGTTGCCCGCGTTCGCGTGGTGGGCCGCGGCGCTGAACGCCCTGCCGATGATCGCGGCAATGGCGTGGGTGAGCGCCGACGCGATCATGTTGGTGCGCACGGGCAATCAGCGTTACGCGCTCACCGGGACCATCGTGTTCCTCGTCGGTCTGCTGTTCTTCGAGAAGGCGGCGGTCATCCCCTTCGCCGCGTTCGCCGCGACGGCCCTACTCGCCTACGTCCTCGGCGACCGCAACGCGGTGAAGACGGTGTGGCACGGCGGTCTGCGGCTGTGGATCGCATCCGGAGCGCTGACGGCCGGGTGGATCGGGCTCTACCTCCTCGTCGTCGACCAGCGGCGCTGGACGCTCGACCTCCCCATGACCGGGGACCTGCTCGTCCGGTCGGTGACCCACGGCATCGTGCCCGGTCTGATCGGCGGCCCGTGGGACTGGGAGCGCTGGGCGCCATCGTCGCCATGGGCGTTGCCGCAGTGGCCCGTCATGGTGGTGGGCTGGCTGGTGCTGGTGGCGGTGATCGCGGTGTCGGTGGCCCGCAAGGAGCACGCCCGCCTGCTGTGGTTGGCGGCCGCGGGCTACGTCGTGGCGTGCCAGTTGCCGATCTACCTCATGCGGTCGTCGCGGTTCACCGCGATCGAACTGGCCCAGACGCTGCGCTACCTGCCCGACCTGGCGGTGTTCCTGACGCTGCTGGCGGCCATCGGATTCTGCGCGCCGAACCGGGTGTCGTCAGCCCGGCTGGACGCCTCGCGCGTGCGCACCGGCCTCGTCGTCTCGGTGGCGGCGCTGTTCGTGGTCAGCTGCGCGTACTCGACCGTCACGTTCACGGCCAGTTGGCGGAACAACCCGACGCGGAGCTACGTCGCCAACGCGCTGACGAGTCTCGCGGCGGCGAACGCGGCCACCGCCGCACCCCTGCTGGACCAGGAGGTCGACCCGCTGATCCTGCAACGCTTCGCGTGGCCGGACAACCTCTTCAGCCACGTGTTCGCGTTGGTCCGGGATAGACCCGAATTCAGCACCAGCACAACGAATTTGCGTACGTTCGACCGCAAGGGGCACCTCGTCGACGCGCAGGTGACCTGGGTGCGGCACACGATGGCCGGGCCGAAGCCACAGTGCGGGTATCTCGTCCAACCCGACGCCCCGGTCCGCATGCCTCTCGACGGCCCGATGCTTCCGACGGAGTGGACGGCCGAGATCAACTATCTGGCGAACAGCGACGGTTCGATGACCTTTGCGCTGTCCGACGGCGAGCCCACGCGAGTGCCCGTGCATCCCGGTCTGAACCGCGTCTTCGTGCGCCTGTCCGGTGCCGGGGACGCCGTGCTGGCCAGTGCCAACACCTCGGCGCTGTCGGTGTGCCTGGCGTCGGGCCCCGTGGGGTACGTCGCCCCGCCCTAGGATCGTAAGCGTGACTAACTTACGTGACGAGGGTTTGCAGGTCTTCCGCGAGCTCCTGCCGGGCGTCCTTCCCGACGGCCCCAACGATCAGGTCGACTTCGGTCATGACGGCTTCGCGCCCGAACTGATGGACATCGGCGTGGAGAGCGTCTTCGGCAGACTGTGGACCCGCGAAGGCATCAGTCGCCGCGACCGTAGCCTCGTCACCCTGGGCATCCTGATCGCCTTGCGCGCCTCCGACGAACTCGCCGCCCACTTCAGGATCGCACGCACCAACGGGCTCACCGACGACGAACTGGCCGAGGTGGTCTATCACGCCAGCGGCTACGCCGGCTTTCCCGCGGCGGCCACGGCGCGCAACGTCGCCGCGAAGGCGCTCGCCGACGGGTGAACTGCCCCGTGGGGCCGCCTCCGGGAATCGAACCCGGGACCTTCTCATTACGAGTGAGACGCTCTACCGACTGAGCTAAGGCGGCAACCACCCGCCCGACGCGCACGTCGGATCAGGGCGGGACGAGTCTACGTGAGCCGGTGCCCAGTCCCCAAAGTCAGCCCCGCAACGCCTGGCCGACGGTGGCGACGAGGGCGTCGACGGCGAACTTGGGCTTGACGTTCGCCGCCAGCGCCTCGCGACACCCGAGCACCGCCTCGATGCAGCGCAGCAGCCGATCCGGCGGAACGTGCGCAGCCATCGCAGCCACCTTGTCGGCCATGTCCGGATGGTTGGCCTGCATTCCGCCCGCCCCGGACGACACCAGCAGCGCATCGCGGAAGTACGTCGCCAGGTCGATCAGAGCCCGGTCCAATGCGTCCCGCGACGCCCGCGTCTGTCGCGACTTCTGGCGCTTCTCAAGGTCTTTCAGCGCGCCCGTGGCACCTCGCAGGGCTCCGGCGGCGCCCTTGCCCGTGCCGCCCGCACCTAGCGCCGTCCTCAGTTCCTCGGTCTCGGCCTCGTTGCGATCCCCGGTGAGCGCCTTCGCCTCGTCCTCCGCGGTGGCCACCAACTCCTCGGCGGCCGCGTACGCCCGGGCCGGCGTCGCCGCATCCCTGGCAAGCCCCAGCGCGCGCTCCCTGCGGTGCCTGGCCTGCTCGTCGGTGGCCAGCCGACGCGCCCGGCCGACGTGACCGCCGCTGACCGAGGCCGCCCACCTGGCATCGTCAGCGCCGATACCGTCGGTGTCGATCAACACCTGGGCGATCGCTTCGAGTCGAGGCGTCACCAGCGCGACGTGGCGACAGCGCGACCGCAGCGTGATCGCGATGTCCTCCGGATCGACCGACGGCGCGCACAGCAGGAAGACCGTAGACGCCGGCGGTTCCTCCACGACCTTGAGCAGTGCGTTCGCGGCGCCCTCGGTGAGCCGGTCGGCGTCCTCCACGACCACGACCTGCCATCGTCCGGTGCCCGGCCGACGTGACGCGATCTGCACGATGTCGCGCATCTCCTTCACGCCGATCGACAGACCCTCGGGGATGATCCGCCGCACGTCGGCATGCGTACCCGCCATGGTCGTCGTGCAGGCGCGGCACTCACCGCACCCGGGAACGCCCTCGGACGTGCACTGCAGGGCCGCCGCGAAGCACACCGCGGCGATGGATCGACCCGAACCGGGCGGCCCGGTGATCAGCCACGCGTGTGTCATCCGGCCGCCCGAGGCCCCCGCCGCCAGCGGGTTGTGAGCCGAATCACCGCGGGCTGCCCACGCCGCGCCCACCAAATCTGCTTCGACGGCGTCCTGGCCCACCAGACGCGAGAAAACACCGCTCATCGAGAGGTCACCCTAGTGCTCGTCGGCGACACCAGCCCAAGATGGCGACTTGCAGGGCCCGTATCGGTGCCTGCGGACCGATACGGTTAGCCAATGGCCACGCACTCCGCACCGATCGGGCGAATCACCGCATTCGTCCGGTGGGTGGCGCGCACCCCGTGGCCGGTGTTCACCCTCGGCATGCTGCAGGCCGACATCATCGGTGCCCTCTTCGTGCTGGGCTTCCTGCGCTTCGGGCTACCGTCCGAGGACCGCGTCCAACTCCAGGACCTGCCCGCGTTCAACCTGGCGATCTTCCTTGGCTACCTGTTCGTCTCGTTCACCGTCGCGGCCTGGCTGACGCTGCGGCTGCTGCTCCCCGTGATCCGTTGGCAACGCCGCGACAGCCTGCTCGGGGGTAGCGACCCCAACGTCACGGCGCTGGCCCGCGTGCGGGCCCTGAGGATGCCCTACTACCGGTCCGTCATCAGCGTCTCGAACTGGTGCCTGGGATCCATCGTGTTCATCGCGGCCAGTTGGCCGGTGGCCAGCCGCTCCGCGCCCGTGGTCGCGGTCGCCACCGCGCTGGGCGCGACCGCCACCGCGATCATCGGCTACCTGCAGTCCGAGCGCGTGCTGCGGCCCGTCGCCGTCGCCGCCCTCCGCGGGGGTGTCCCGGAGAACTTCCGGGCGCCCGGCGTCATCCAGCGCCAGGTGCTCACCTGGGTGCTGTCCACCGGCGTGCCGATCCTGGCCATCGTCTTGGCGCTGGTGGCCAGCAAGTTCGAGATCCTGACCGCACCAGCGGAGCGGCTCAACACGCCGATCCTGCTGCTGGCCATCGCCGCACTGGTCATCGGGCTGGCGGGCACCGTGCTGGTGGCGATGTCGATCGCCGATCCGCTGCGCCAATTGCGCTGGGCCCTCGGCGAAGTCCAACGTGGCAACTACAACGCCCACATGCAGATCTACGACGCCAGCGAATTGGGACTGCTACAAGCCGGTTTCAACGACATGGTCCGCGATCTGGCCGAACGGCAAAGACTTCGGGACCTGTTCGGCCGTTACGTCGGGGAGGACGTCGCCCGTCGCGCCCTCGAGCGAGGCACGGAGCTCGGCGGCCAGGAACGTGACGTCGCCGTACTGTTCGTCGATCTGGTCGGGTCCACCCAGCTCGCTTCGACCAGACCCGCGGCCGAGGTCGTCAGCCTGCTCAACGAGTTCTTCCGCGTCATCGTCGATAGCGTCAACCGGCACGGCGGCTTCGTCAACAAGTTCCAGGGTGACGCCGCGCTCGCGATCTTCGGCGCACCGATCGAACACCCCGACGCGTCCGGCGGGGCGCTGGCCGCCTCCCGCGAGCTGCACGACGAACTACTGGAGGTGTTGGGCGAGACCGAATTCGGCATCGGCGTCTCCGCGGGCCGGGCCATCGCCGGGCACATCGGCGCCCAGGCCCGCTTCGAGTACACCGTCATCGGCGACCCCGTCAACGAGGCCGCCCGCCTCACCGAACTGGCCAAGCTCGAGGAAGGCCACGTGCTGGCCTCGGCGATCGCCGTCAGCGGCGCCCTCGACGCCGAGGCACTGTGCTGGGACGTCGGCGAGATCGTCGAGCTGCGTGGCCGGAGCGCTCCGACGCAGTTGGCGCGGCCGCTCAATCTTGCTGTCTCCAGCAACATCCCGAGCCGAGTCGAGTCCGTCGAGTCCTAGCCCTTCTTGGCTGCGGCCTTCTTCGCGGGCGCCTTCTTGGCGGGCGTCTTCTTCGCCGCCTTCTTCGCGGGCGCCTTCTTCTTCACCGGGCCCCGCGCGCGACGGTCGGCCAGCAGTTCGGATGCCCTGCCATCGGTGATCGACATGACGTCGTCGCCCTTGCGCAGGCTGGCGTTGGTCTCGCCGTCGGTGACGTACGGACCGAAGCGGCCGTCCTTGATCACCATCGGCTTCTCCGACACCGGGTCGGTACCCAACTCGCGAAGGGGCGGCGTCGCGGCCCCCTGCTTGCCGCGCCGCTTGGGCTCGGCGTAGATCTTGAGTGCCTCGTCGAGGGTGACGGTGAACATCTGGTCTTCGTTGGCCAGTGAGCGAGAGTCGGTGCCGCGCTTGAGGTATGGACCGTACCGCCCGTTCTGCGCGGTGATCTCCTCGCCGTTTGCGGGGTCGACGCCGACCACCCGCGGCAGCGACAGCAGCCTCAGTGCGTCCTCGAGCGTCACCGTCTCGAGGTCCATCGACTGCAGCAGCGAACCGGTACGCGGCTTCGGGCCGACCGGAGGCTTCTTGCCCTTCTTCGCCGGCGCACCGTCGTCCGGCTCCTCCGGCGGCGCGGGCAGCACCTCGGTGACGTAGGGGCCGTAGCGGCCGTCCTTGGCGACGACCTCGTGACCCGTCGCCGGGTCGACGCCGAGGCTGCGGCCCTCCTGCGGTGTGGAGAACAGCTTCTCGGCGAGCTCGAGGGTGAGCTCGTCGGGGGTCAGCTCGTCCTTCAGATTGGCGCGCTGCGGCTTGAGCTCTCCGGGTTCGCCGTCCTCGTCGACGACCATTCGCTCCAGGTACGGCCCGTTGCGGCCGACGCGGACGTTGATCGCCCGCCCCTGATCGTCGTCGAACAGCTTGATGGAGTTGACTTCTCGCGCGTCGATTTCTTCGAGGTTGCCGCCGACCAGCTTCTTGAGCCCACCTGCGCGGGCAATCGAGCCGTCAACCCCGTGATCGCCGCCGAAGTAGAAGTTGTTGAGCCAGTTCGTCCTTCGTTCGTTACCCGAGGCGATCTGGTCGAGCTCGTCCTCCATGGCCGCGGTGAAGTCGTAGTCGACGAGGCGCCCGAAGTGTTGTTCGAGCAGCCCGATGACGGCGAACGCCACCCACGACGGGACCAGCGCACTGCCCTTCTTGTGGACGTAACCGCGGTCCTGAATCGTCTTGATGATCGACGAGTAGGTCGACGGCCGACCGATGCCGAGCTCTTCGAGCGACTTGATCAGCGACGCCTCGGTGTAGCGGGCCGGCGGGCTGGTGGTGTGCCCGTCGGCGGTCAGGTCGGAGGCGTCGACGCGTTGCCCCTGCGTCAGGTTGGGCAGTCGGCTCTCGGCGTCGTCGGCCTCGCCGCCGGCCTGCTCGTCGAGGCTCTCGACGTAGGCCTTCAGGAAGCCCGGGAACGTGATGGTGCGGCCGCTGGCGTTGAACACGACCTGCTCGCCGGTACGTGATTCACCAGCGATGCGCAGCGAGAGCGTCGTTCCGCGGGCATCGGCCATCTGCGAGGCGACCGTCCGCTGCCAGATGAGCTCGTAGAGCCGGAACTCGTCGTTGTCCAGCGCGGAGTGCAACTGTCCCGGGGTTTGGAAGACGTCACCGGACGGCCTGACCGCCTCGTGGGCCTCCTGCGCGTTCTTGACCTTGCGGGTGTACTGGCGGGGCGTCGGATGGACGTACTCCTCGCCGTAGAGCTGCCTGGCCTGGTTGCGGGCCGCGTTGATCGCCGTCTCGGACAGGGTCGTCGAGTCGGTACGCATGTAGGTGATGTAGCCGTTCTCGTACAGCCGCTGAGCGATGCTCATCGTGCGCTCCGAGCTGAACCGCAGCTTGCGGCCGGCCTCCTGCTGCAGCGTGGAGGTCATGAACGGCGGATACGGCCGGCGGGTGTAGGGCTTCTGCTCCACCGACGCCACGGAGAGCTGGGCCCCCCGCAGTCCGCCGGCCAGGGCCGACGCCGACGCCTCGTCCAGCACCCGCACCTCGTCGGGCTTGCGGACCCCTCCGAGCGAGTCGAAGTCCCGGCCGCTGGCGACCCGCTTGCCGTCCACGGAGTTCAACTTGGCCGTGAACCGGGGCGGGGATGCCTGGGCGTCCGAGACGCTGGCGTCCAGTTCCGCGGTGACGTCCCAGTAGCCGGCGCTGCGGAACGCCATGCGCTCACGCTCGCGCTGCACGATGATCCGGGTGGCCACCGACTGCACTCGGCCGGCGGACAGCTTCGGGGCCACCTTCTTCCACAGCACGGGGCTGACCTCGTAGCCGTAGAGCCGGTCGAGGATGCGCCGGGTCTCCTGCGCGTCGACCAGATCGATGTCGAGGTCGCGAGGGTCGTCGGCGGCCGCCCGGATGGCCGACTCGGTGATCTCGTGGAAGACCATCCGCTTGACGGGAATGGTCGGTTTCAGCGTCTCGAGCAGATGCCAGGCGATGGCCTCGCCCTCACGGTCACCGTCCGTCGCGAGGTAGAGCTCGTCGACGTTCTTGAGCAGGCTCTTGAGCTCGGTGACGGTGCTCTTCTTCTCGGGACTGATGATGTAGAGCGGTTCGAAGTCGGCGTCGACGTTCACCCCGAGCCGCGCCCACGGTTCCGACTTGTACTTGGCGGGGACGTCGGCCGCGGCGCGTGGGAGGTCGCGAATGTGTCCACGCGACGATTCGACGATGTAGTTGGACCCCAGATACCCGGCGATTTTGCGCGCCTTGGTAGGCGACTCGACTATGACGAGTCGCCTGATCCCGCGGTTGCCGCTGCCACTGTCCTGGTCAGCCAACTCTGTTTACGCTCCACTTCTCCGCTGCCGGCGGACGCGTGACCACTGAATCAGCGGTCCCACCAGCCCACGGCACCTGACAATTTCGCACTCCCGGCGAGCCTACGCAAACTGGCTCCCACACCGGCGCCCCTCAGGTGTGCGGCCAATGGCGGAATGCCTCGCTGTCGCCCGGGGGCTCCCCTACGTTCTCTACCAGGCGCGATAGCCGCCTGCGACCACTGATCCGAAGCGCCGGGCGCGTCCCGCGGGTGCCGATCAACGTCGGCGCGATTCCCACCCTCATCATTGCCGAGGCCAGTGCGGAATGCGTGTCCGGCGCGTGCGGATCCAACCCAAGGAGATAACGGTCGACTTCGGAGGTGCCCGCGGCCAGCGTCCACGCCCGCAGCTCCCGCGGACCGGGCAACCACTGCGGCGGCACGGTCTTGACGGCGCCTCGGGTCCAGTTCGTCGCGATCACCGACAGTCGCCGGTCGGGCGCAGTGCGGACCAAGGGGTTGTCCTCGTCGGTGCGGCCGATCTCCGGCTCGAGGCCGGCCTCGGCGATCATCTCCGCCAGCGCCTCCGCCCGCCACAGCTCATCGACCACCACCGACAAGCGGGCGGCGCGATCATCGCCCTGGCCGACGAGCACGATCTGTCCCGGCGCAGCCAGTATCCCGGTCAGGTCGGCGACCGCGGGGGGCACCGCCTCTGCCGAGAAGAAGGACAGCTGGCTCACGATCCCGACACTAGGCCAGCCAGGCATCCGTGCCACGACACCGGGCCGCAGCTGCGGCCCACCAGTTGCGCCACGGGGCCGCTGGTCGGTCCCGTGTGGCACCCTCGCGGCGACGGGCGGTGCCGTCGGGGTGCGCCACCTAGGATTCTCCAGGGAAGGTAGGTGTCCGAAGGAGTGGTCGACGCGATTTCGGGAGAGATCTCCGACTTCGGCCGGGAGCTGCTCGCCTGTGCCGTCGACGGGATCAGGCCCGACGAGCACCCGCTGCGTCACGTCGCCGACCTCGCTCCCCGCCGGGCCCGCTCGCAGCCCTGGCCGCAGTGGGCCGACCCGGACGTCGTGCACGCCTTCCGCGACCGGGGCGTCGCCGAGCCCTGGACCCATCAGGCGGCCGCCGCAGATCTCGCCCACTCGGGTCGCCACGTGGTGATCAGTACGGGAACCGCCTCCGGCAAGTCGCTCGCGTACCAACTGCCGATCCTGACGACGCTCGCGGCGGACCCGCGCGCCAGGGCGCTGTACCTCGCCCCGACCAAGGCGCTCGGGCACGACCAACTGCGGGCCGCCCAGTCGCTGACGAACGCGGTCGAACGGCTCACCGACGTCGCACCCAGCTCCTACGACGGTGACAGCTCGACCGACGCGCGACGGTTCGCCCGCGAGCGATCGCGGTGGATCTTCTCCAACCCCGACATGATTCACCTCTCGCTGCTGCGCAACCACGCCCGCTGGGCGGTCTTCCTGCGCAATCTGAAGTACGTCGTGGTGGACGAATGTCATTACTACCGAGGCATATTCGGGTCCAACGTGGCGATGGTGCTTCGCCGCCTGGTGCGCCTGTGCGAGCGCTACTCACCGGCCGACGGCTCGGGCCCCACCGTGATCTTCGCCAGCGCCACCACGTCGTTGCCCGCGGCGACCGCCTCGGAGCTGTTGGGGCACGCGGTGGCCGAGGTGACCGACGACGGCTCACCGCAGGGCGGCCGGACGGTGGCCCTGTGGGAGCCGGCCCTGCGGGCGGACATCATCGGTGAGAACGGAGCCCCGGTCCGGCGATCCGCCGGGTCCGAGGCGGGCCGGGTGATGGCCGATCTGATCGCAGAGGGCGCGCGCACGCTGACGTTCGTCCGGTCGCGACGCGGAGCCGAGCTCACCGCCCTCGGCGCGCGGGCCCGGCTCGAGGAGGTCGCGCCAGAGCTGTCCGGGCTGGTGGCGTCCTACCGCGCCGGGTACCTGGCCGAGGACCGGCGGGCCCTGGAGCGGGCCCTGACCGACGGCGAGCTGCGCGGGCTCGCCACCACCAATGCACTCGAACTCGGGGTCGACATCGCCGGTCTCGACGCGGTGGTCCTGGCCGGGTTCCCCGGCACGGTCACCTCGTTCTGGCAGCAGGCGGGCCGGGCCGGGCGACGCGGACAGAGCGCCCTGATCGTGCTGATCGCCAGGGATGACCCGCTGGACACGTTCCTGGTGCACCACCCCGCCGCGCTGCTCGACAGGCCCATCGAACGGGTCGTGATCGATCCGTCCAATCCGTATGTCCTTGGGCCACAACTCCTTTGCGCGGCAACGGAGCTGCCACTCACCGAGGCCGAGGTACGGATGTGGGACGCCGAAGCGGTCGCGGGCACGCTCGTCGACGACGGCCTGCTGAGGCGACGACCGGCGGGCTACTTCCCCGCGCCGGGACTGGATCCGCATCCGGCCGTTGACATCCGGGGCTCCTCGGGCGGGCAGATCGCGATCGTGGAGACCGGAACGGGTCGCATGCTGGGAAGTACCGGAGCGGGTCAGGCGCCGTCGTCGGTACACCCGGGCGCGGTCTACCTGCACCAGGGGGAGAGCTACGTCGTCGACTCCCTCGACTTCGAGGACGGCATCGCCTTCGTGCGTGCCGACGATCCCGGCTACTCGACGTCGGCCAGGGAGCTCACCGACGTGACCGTGACGGGCACCGGTGAGCGCCGCACGCTCGGCGCCGTCACCGTGGGACTGGTGCCGGTGTGCGTGAGCCACACCGTGATCGGCTATCTACGGAGGCGGCTGAACGGCGAGGTCATCGACTTCGTCGACCTCGACATGCCCACTCACTCGCTCGACACGATGGCCGTCATGTGCACGATCGAGCCGGAGATGTTGCAGCGCAGCGGCATTGCCGACACGCGGGTGCCCGGGTCACTACATGCTGCCGAACATGCGGCGATCGGACTGCTCCCGCTGGTGGCCAGCTGCGACCGCGGCGACATCGGCGGGGTGTCGATGGCGGTGGGACCGGAGACCGGAACGCCGACCATCTTCGTCTACGACGGCCATCCCGGTGGAGCGGGCTTCGCCGACCGCGGATACCGCCAGCTCGGAATTTGGTGGGACGCGACGGCATCGGCGATCGAGGCGTGCGAATGTCCGGCGGGCTGCCCGTCGTGCGTCCAATCGCCCAAGTGCGGGAACGGAAACGACCCACTCGACAAGGCTGGCGCCGTGGCGGTGCTACGACTCGTGCTCGGCGCGTTGGAGACCGCGGCGTGACCCGCCGTGGCGACGACCCACCCCTCGACGGACGTCTGCCACGGCGCGGCGACGGGCGCTAGTCAACGCACGCCAAACGCCTAGACGACTGCGAGGAACGGTCGGACGACACGATCCGCTCTCAATCCCGGTTTCCCGGGCGCACGCGCAAAGTACCGCGTGCCAGCCGGTGTCCGCAACGGTTCCACGAGGGTAGTGACGCTGGCCACTCGATGCGGTGGGGCCAGGCCTACCCGACGGTAGGATGCCGCCATGACGCAAGACTGGCTCCTGGTGGAGACACTTGGCGCCGAACCGGCCGTCGTCGCACAGGGTCAGCACACCAAGAACCTGGTCCCCATCAGCGCCTTCCTGCGAAGGAACCCAAATCTGATGGCCATTCAGACGGCCATCAACGAGGCGGTTCATGCGGGCAAGCCGCTCAGCAGCCTGACCCCCAAGAGCGATCGGGTGATTCGCACCGAGGTGGTGCAGATGACCGATGGCCGCATTCATGGCGTGCACATCTGGAGCGGATCGCCGCACGAGGATCCCCCGGACCGGATCCTGCCCGGCCCGTTGAAGTGGGATCTGTCCAACGGGATCGCCACGGACACGCCGGAATCGTTGATGAACAGCGGGCTCGACCCCACCGTCGAGGCCACTCAGGGGCGGGCGTTTGCCGAGGATCTCCCCGCACGGAGCCTGAATCCAAGCGAGGCGCGGGTGTTGGCCGTAGCCATCAAGCCCGAGGCGGGCCGCACCTTCTGTAGTACCTGGGACATCACCGACTACAAGGGCCACCCGATCACCGTCGGATTCGCCGCCCGGGTTTTGCAGGAGCCCGACGACACCGGGCGTGACCGCCTGATTTGCCGGGCAATGAACTGGCGCGGTGTCCGCGACGCCTCCGCGGAGCACCCCGACGATCTCGGGCAGCGCCTCCTCGACGGTCTGGCCCAGCCCGGTGTCCACCGCGCACTCGTCGACCTGAAGACGTGGAAGTTGTTGAAGTGGCTCGACGAACCGTGTCCGTTCTACGAATGGCACGCCCGCGACGACGGCGAACTGATCGTCCATCCCGACGACGGCGTGTACCTGTCGGAGATGGCCACCGCCTTCGACTCCGGCGTCGCGTCCCACGTGCTGCGGTTGCGGGCGCACGACGGCGGGTGGACGCCGATTCACGTCACCGCTCACCGCGTCGAGATCGACGACGACACCTACGCCGGGATGTTGTCCCTGCGCCTGCCGACCGAGGACGAGCTGAACGTGCCGTCGCGCAAGGGTCGTCGGGCCAAGGCGCGCGCGGAGAAGACCGCGCGGTCCTAGTCAGGCGGGCCCGGCGCGGGCGGCTGCCCTCGCCGCATGGACACCCCAACGACCGAGCCCGACGGCAACCTCGGCGGTCACCACGACGTCGAGATCCTCGACCGTGCAAGACGCCAGCGTCGCCGACATCGCGGTGGTGAGCGCCGCGGCCGACGCGCACGCCGTCTGCTGCCCCGCCGCGAGGTGGCCCGCCGCCGACAGCGCGGCCAGATCCGCCGCCGCCTGCGCGCGATGCCGGGCGATCACCGCCGAGCCCACCATCGCTCCACCGACGGTCAACGCCATCACGATCGCCATCATCGCGGCGGCCACCACGCTCGCCGATCCGCGCTCACCGGCCGGGTTCCACCCACGCCACCGACTCGGCCCCGATGGTGAGGCCCGGCAATAGGATCGACCGCGCACTGACCCGCGCGAGGACGAACCCGCCGTCGCGCCGCAGCACCAACTCCGCACCTGCGGGCCCACCCCTGCGCACGGCGTCCGAGGCGGCGCCCTGGTCACCGCGGGCCGCCAACCGCGCGGCCTCCCGCGAGGAGTCGACGCACCGCACCTGCATCCCCACCGCCGCGAGTCCTCCCATGCACAGCACCAGCACGACGACCAGTGCGGCGACCGCGAACGCCGCCTCGACGGTGACACCACCAGAGTCCCCGCCAAGACCTAGACGTTGGTGTTCAGTGCCCGCGTGATGATGTTCGTCAGTGCACTCACGATCGAATCGCCGGTCACCACGGTGTACAGGATCGCCCCGAACGCCGCGGCGGCGATCGTCCCGATGGCGTACTCGACGGTGGACATACCGGAATCGTCCATCGCGAGCACGATCATCCTCGCTTGAAACCGTTGCAATAGAATATCTTTCGATCTCTTCGACATCGCTTTTCCTCATTTCTTCCCTCCACGGCCCGCGGTCCCTCCGCGCGCTACGCCCTCGGTCACCACACTCCGGACTGCAATACGTCGCCGGCCAGTCCGACCACCACCGGGACGATCCCCAGGCATACGAACGCCGGCAGGTAGCAGAGACCGAGCGGACCGGCGATGAGCACCGATGCCCTCTCGGCGGCCGCCCGCGCGGAATCGGCGGCGTCCAGTCGAGACTGATCGGCCAGCTCGGAGACCGCCTGCGCCAAGGCGGTTCCCGAGGCCGCCGACCGGCGCGCGAGACTGCACAGCGCGTCGACGTGATCGTCACCGGTCGCGCCCGCGGTCGACCAGGCCGTGGCCGCGTCGGCGCCCAGCGCCAGCAGTTCGGCCGCGCGCTGGAGGACGACGGCCAGCGACGGTGGGGCGAACGGTGCCGTGGCCCGCGCCGCCCCGGGCACGGCCATGCCGGACGACAGACACGCGGCGAACACGTCGAGGCTCGACGCCACGGCAAGCGGATCGTTCGACCGAACGGCCGCCGACCGTGACGGCCCTGCGGCGGCGGGATCCCGCCTCGAGTTCCGCACCCGACCGCCGGTGAGCAGCACCGCCAACGCCAGCAGCACCGCCGCCAGACTCATCCGAGCACCCGGTCGGTGATGCGATCAGACCACCACAGCCCGGCGCACGCCAGCGTCACACCGATCACTAGCAACCAGCCGCCGGTACCGCCGGAGAGGAGGTAGCGCAGCGGCCGTGCACCGATGAGCTGGCCGAGCGCGACGCCGAGGAAGGGCAGTCCGGCCAGGATCGCCGCGGTCGCCCGCGCGCCGGCCATCCCGGCGGCCACGCTGGAGGCGAACCGCTCCCGCGCGACGATGTCACGTTGCGCCGCGCGGACGAGCGCGACGATCGCCAAACCGTGCGTCTGAGCCAGCAGCCAACTGGCGGACAGCCGCTCCCAGTAGCCCGGCACCGTGGAAGTCATTGCTACCGAACGCAAACCGGCCGCCACGTCCGCCCCCAACCGCGCGCGAGCCGCAACCGACCGCAACGCGATCGCGACGGGCCCCGCCACGTCGGCCGCCGCCGACTCGAAGGCCACGACCGGGTGCGCACCGACCCGCAACTCCCCCACCAACACCGTCAGCGCACTTTGCAGGGCCGAGGACTCCTCAGCGCGGCGCGCCCGGTGGCGGGAACCGGTGCGGCGCAACATGACCGTCGCCGCAACCAGCGCTCCGGCGAGCGTCGCTCCGACCGGCGCCAGGACCGCGATCACGCCCGCACCCGCGAGCACGGCCGCCGGGCGGATCCATCGTGGCGATCTGGTGGCGACGAACCGGTGCCGCGGAGGTCTTGGCGCCACCAGAAGGGCCAGGGCAAGGGCCAACGCCGCGACCGTCACGACGCTCCCCGTGCAGACAGCAGGCTGGCAAGCCGCTCCATGCCCGTCGCGAAGCCGCGGTCGGCATGCCACGCGCTGACCGCGGACACCATCCCGTCGTCGCCGCGACGCAGGACGGCGATCTCCTCGAGGCGCCGCGTTCCGTTGCGATCGCGGCCGACGTGCAGTACGACCCGTACGGCGGCGGCGAGCTGACTGTGGAGCGCGGAGCGTCCGAGCCCGCCGACGGAGGCGAGCGCCTCGAGCCGCGCGGGCACCTCTGCGGGGCTGTTGGCGTGCACGGTGCCCGCGCCACCGTCATGGCCGGTGTTCAGCGCCGCGAGCAGGTCGACCACTTCGCCGCCACGGACCTCACCAACCACGATGCGGTCGGGACGCATTCGCAACGCCTGGCGCACCAAGTCGCGGACCGTCACCTCGCCGACGCCCTCGACGTTGGCATACCTGGCGACGAGGCTGACCAGGTGGGGATGCCGCGGCGCCAACTCGGGCGCGTCCTCCACGCAGACGATCCGCTCGTCGGCCGCCACGGCGCCCAGCATGGCGGACAAGAGCGTCGTCTTCCCTGCGCCGGTGCCGCCCGAGACGAGGAAGGCCAGGCGCGCCGAGAGTAGGTCGTGCACCACCGTCACGACCTCGTCGGCAATGGCGCCCGCGGCGACGAGTGCCGCGAGGTCCTGTGTCGCCGGCCGCAGGACGCGCAGCGACAGACACGTGCCCGCGGGAGCGATGGGAGGCAGTACGGCGTGCAGCCGGACGGTGCAGCCGCCTGCGGTCACGCCGGTGAGCTGACCGTCGACCCAGGGCTGCGCTTCGTCCAGACGGCGCCCCGCGGCCAGCGCCAGACGCTGGGCCAGCCGGCGCACCGCCGCCTCGTCGTCGAAGCGGATGGCGGTGCGGCGCAACCCGCGGCCGTCGTCCACCCAGACGGAGTCGGGGGCCGACACCAGCACGTCGGTGGTTCCCTCGGCACACAGCAGCGGTTCGAGGATGCCAGCGCCGGTCAACTCGGTCTGCAGCAGCCGGAGGTTGCTCAGCACGTCGGTGTCACCGAGCACACCGGAGGACTCCGCGCGGATGGCATCGGCGACGACGCTCGGCCGCAGCGAGCCGGACTCCGTCGCCAGCCGCTCCCGGACCCGCTCGATCAGCGAGGCGTTCACGCGACGCGCCGCTGGTCGGTGGTGCGCGCTTGCCTGTGCAGCACGTCGAGCACGTGTCGGGCACCCGACATCAGCGGTGACCGGCGTCGCGGGCGCATGCCGTCGTGCTCGAGCTCAGCCGCGAGGCCCGGCTGCGGCCGCATCGCCGTGAGCACGGGCAGCCCCGTGATGCGGGCTACGTCGGCCGACTCGAGCCCGCCGGGCGCGGGGCCCCTGACGACGAGGCCGACATTCGGATTGGCCTCGCCGATCCACCGAGCGACAGACGCTGCCGCTGCGCACGACCGCACGTCGGCGGGAGCGAGGACGACGACCAGGTCGGCCACGTCGAGGACGGCGCCGACGGCCGCTGTGGGGCGCCGCGGCAGATCGCAGATGATCGTGGCACCGCCGCGCTGGCCCCCATCGATGACGGCGCCCAGCGCGATGGCGTCTATCTCGCCGCCCGTCGGACCCGCCGACAGCACGGCGACGCCGTGGCGCGACGGCAGCGCCGCGCACAGGGCGGGGTAGCCGACTCGTCCGCCGCCGAGGGCCAGGTCCGGCCACCGCAACCCAACGTCGTGTTCGCTGCCGAGCGTCAGATCGATTCCGCCGCTCCATGGGTCGACGTCGATGAGTAGCGCCTGGGGTGCACCAAGGGCGAGGGCCGTCGCGAAGACCGTGGCGCCGGCTCCGCCGCAGCCGCCGATGACAGCGAGCACGGCTCCGCGCCTGCCGTCATCGCCCGCCGCCTCGGCCGCATCGGAGAACTCCGACACCAGGGCGCCGTCGTCAGCGGGCAACGACACGACACGTCGCGCACCAACGGAGATTGCCAGCTGCCAATGATCGGGCAGCGGCTCGGCTCGACAGACGACGAGCACACGGTCGCGCCGCGGCAGGGCCAGCTCGACGCAGCGGCGGGCGCCGTCGGCGTCGAGGACGATCGCCGATGCCGCCGTCCACACCTTGCGGCTGGAGGGCTCGCCGACGTGAAGCACGCGTATCCCAGATGCGGCGGCCACGCGATCGACGTCGGCGCGCAGTGCCGGGTCGACGACCACGGAGAGGATGCCGGTGTTCGTGCTCATCCGCTCACTGTGGCGCCGCGGTCCGACGCTCCGCCATGGCTCGGAACCAGAATGTGCATGAATGCGCGACTGTGGATAACAACGACGGTCCGCGCCAACGCGCAAACACCGGGAGGAAGCATCGCCCAACGTAGGGGCCGAATGACAAATTTGTCGCTAAAAAAGGACGACCCCCGCCAGGGGGGAGGAGGCGGAGGTCGTCGTGTATCAGCCCCGGGGGGTCGGGCTGATGCACACCCGGCATAAGCCGAGTGATGCTCACTATACACACGAAAATGTGGAGCAGCACAAGACACCACCGCCGTGAGGGTTGCCGCGGAATGGCATTGTGACCTGGAAAGTTACAGCGAGGGACAGCTGGCTCAGACTGCCACTTCCCCCCGGCGCCTGGTCCGCCCGGCGCGACCGCCACATATGCTGAAACCGTGACCGCTTCCGGCGCCGCCCCGGCGGACCCGACAGTTCCGGCATCCGGTGCCGCTGACCGCCCTGCCCGGACCGCCGCGTTCTTCGATCTCGACAAGACGGTCATCGCCAAGTCGAGCACGCTCGCATTCAGCAAACCGTTCTTCGATCAGGGGCTCATCAACCGCCAGGCGGTGCTGAAGTCCACCTACGCGCAGTTCCTGTTCATGATGTCCGGCGCCGACCACGAGCAGATGGACCGGATGCGCTCGTATCTCACCACCATGTGCGCCGGCTGGGACGTCGAGCAGGTCAAGTCGGTCGTCGCCGAGACCCTGCACGACATCGTCGACCCGCTGGTGTTCGCCGAGGCGGCCAATCTCATCGCCGACCACAAGCTGTGCGGCCGAGACGTCGTCGTGGTCTCGGCGTCCGGTGAGGAGATCGTCGCGCCGATCGCCCGCGCATTGGGGGCCACCCACGCGATGGCCACGCGCATGGTGGTCGAAGACGGCAAGTACACCGGCGAGGTCGCCTTCTACTGCTACGGGGCCGGCAAGGTCGAAGCGATCCAGGAGCTCGCCGCGCGCGAGAATTACGCCCTCGAGCACTGCTACGCCTACTCCGACTCGATCACCGACCTGCCGATGCTCGAGTCGGTCGGGAACCCGACGGTGGTCAACCCAGACCGGGCCCTGCGAAAGGAAGCGGTGAGTCGCGGTTGGCCCGTCGTCACGTTCTCCCGACCGATCTCCCTACGCGACCGCATCAGCGCGCCGTCGAGTGCCGCGGTCGCCACGTCGGTGGCGGTCGGCGTCAGTGCGCTGGCCGCCGGCGCCCTCAGCTACACGTTGCTGCGCCGGTTCCTGTTCTGACGGCGCGAACACCTCCTTTGACGACGGTTGCTGAAGCCTCCGAGTAACGATCTGACGACTCGGCCCAATTGACCCTTGATGTGACCGCCGTCACGGAGTACAAAGGAGTCACGGAAGCCGGGTGAGGCCAAGGCCGAATCGGAAGAGAAGGTTCGTCCTCCTAAGCCAGGCATCCCAGCACGGACCCTGCGAACCCACGCGGAGCACAAGCCGCGATAATGGCAGAAGTGTTGCGGGCCTGCGCCATTGCGATAGCGAACGCCAAGCGACCATCCCTTGGGTGGGGTGAGCAGCCGTAGCGCACCGCAAGGACGCCGAGGCCACCCACGCAGCCCACCGAGCACGCTTGGTACCCAGTGTTCCGTGCTAGCGGGCGACGGGCCGAATCATCTTCGGGCCGTCGCCCGCTTCACGTTGCTGGTCGTCACTTGAGCGAAGCCTCGGCGATCGCCAGCGCCTCCCGCGCTCCGGCCGTCAACGCATGACTGCTGTTGACGAGCCATGCCGTCAGCCCCTCCCGCGTCCCGGACTCGAAACCTCGAGCGGCCGCGCGGTAGTCGCCGGGCTTCTGCATCCAGAAGGACTCCGGTACACCGAGACCATGCGTATCCAGACCGCTGGCGATGGTCGCCAACCGCGACACGCCGCGGGCCACCACGCCGTCGGCGACCCCGAAGGGTGCGAGCACCAGCAGCTCGCCGTGCACGACCGCGGCCAGCACCGGCGCGGGAACTCGGGTGTCCGTCACGACGTCGGCGAGCATCTCCAGACGACGTCCCACCCCGGCATCCGCACGCGGCCGGCCGAGCCGGTCGTCATCGGTCAGGTCCGCTGCGGCGAGCGCATGAAGCCGCGCGATCGCCTGTAAGGGCGCACGCTGCCACACCCCCACCATGGACGTCGCCCCACCCTCGAGCGCCTCGGCGACCCGCAGTGCTCCAGCGAGGACGGGGTCTGGCCCGTCGTCCGGTTCGAGCACGAGCGACCCGCCGTCGAGGACCGACGAGGCGCGGGCGGCGCGCATGGCCGCCTCGGCCGCCGTCCCCGGCCAGCCGCGCCGGTTCGCCTTGTGTCGATGAGCCAGGGCCAGCGCCTCGCGGGCCTCTTCGCCGGCGTCGACAACCCCGGGCAGTTCCGCCAGTGGGGCAAGGGGGTCGGGATTGGCCACGCAGGACACGCTAACGCCTCTCGACGTCGGTTCGGCGCGGGGTGCGTCGACCGTTGGACCCGCTCACCCGCTCGTTCGTCGCGCGGCGGCCGCCTTCCGCAGCCGTCGGTGTGAGTACGGCCCGTCGCAGTCGTGCGTGGTGACTACGCTCACACCCATGCCCGAGACCGACACGGAGATCACGTCTTCCTATCCGCCCCCCGCCGGTTTCGCCGAGCAGGCGAACGCCACGGCCGCGCTGTACGACGAAGCCGAAGAGGACCGCCTCGCGTTCTGGGCGGCCCAGGCCGAGCGACTGTCCTGGGAGACTCCGTTCACCGACGTGCTCGACTGGTCGGAGGCGCCCTTCGCCAAGTGGTTCGTCGGCGGGCGTCTCAACGTGGCCTACAACTGCGTCGACCGGCACGTCGAGGCGGGCAACGGCGACCGGGTCGCCATCCACTGGGTCGGTGAACCCATCGACGACGAACGCACCATCACCTATGCCGAATTGAAGGACGAGGTCTCCAAGGCCGCCAATGCCTTCACCGAACTGGGCCTGGTCGCCGGTGACCGGGTCGCCATCTACATGCCGATGGTGCCCGAGGCGATCGTGGCGATGCTGGCCTGTGCCCGCCTGGGCGCAATGCACTCGGTGGTGTTCGCCGGCTACTCCGCGTCGGCCTTGAGGGCCCGC
This sequence comes from Mycolicibacterium sp. TUM20985, assembly GCF_030295745.1. Lineage (NCBI taxonomy): Bacteria > Bacillati > Actinomycetota > Actinomycetes > Mycobacteriales > Mycobacteriaceae > Mycobacterium > Mycobacterium antarcticum. The sequence continues at coordinate 569,864 of NZ_AP027291.1, read as the reverse complement.
ATCGAGGACGCCGAAGCCAAGCTGGTCATCACCACCGACGGGCAGTACCGCCGCGGCAAGGCCGCCTCGCTGAAGGAGGCAGTCGACGAAGCGGTCCAGGGCTCCGACAGCGTCGAGCACGTCGTCGTGGTGCGGCGCACCGGCATCGACGTCGAGTGGACCGACGGTCGCGATCTGTGGTGGCACGACGTGGTCGATTCGGCCTCACCCGATCACACGCCAGAGGCCTTCGACGCCGAGCATCCCTTGTTCCTGCTCTATACGTCCGGGACGACGGGTAAGCCCAAGGGCATCATGCACACCACGGGCGGCTACCTCACCCAGTCCAGCTACACGCATTTCAACGTGTTCGACGTGAAGCCGGAGACCGACGTCTACTGGTGCACCGCCGACATCGGCTGGATCACCGGGCACACCTACATCGTCTACGGACCGATGTCGAACGGCGTGACGCAGGTCGTCTACGAGGGCACGCCGGCGTCACCCGACGAGCACCGGCACTTCCAGGTGATCGAGAAGTACGGCGTGACGATCTACTACACCGCGCCCACCCTGGTCCGCACGTTCATGAAGTGGGGCAGGCAGCTTCCCGCTGAGCACGACCTGTCCAGCCTGCGACTGCTCGGCTCGGTGGGCGAACCGATCAACCCGGAGGCGTGGCGCTGGTACCGCATGGCGTTCGGCACGGACCGGACGCCGATCGTCGACACCTGGTGGCAGACGGAGACCGGCTCGGCGATGATCTCGCCGCTCCCCGGTGTCACGGCCTGCAAGCCGGGTTCGGCGATGCGTCCGCTGCCGGGGATCTCCGCGATGATCGTCGACGACGACGGCAACCAGCTCGAACCGGGCACCGACCACGGCGAACAAGCCAACGGCTACCTGGTCCTGGACAAGCCGTGGCCCTCGATGCTGCGCGGCATCTGGAAGGACCCCGAACGCTTCAAGGAGACCTACTGGTCGCGGTTCGCCGACCGCGGCTGGTACTTCGCCGGTGACGGTGCCCGCTACGGCAAGGACGGCGAGATCTGGGTGCTCGGCCGCATCGACGACGTCATGAACATCTCCGGCCACCGGATCTCGACCGCCGAGGTCGAGTCGGCACTCGTCGGGCATTCCGGCGTCGCCGAGGCCGCGGTCGTCGGCGCGACCGATGCGCACACGGGTCAGGCGATCTGCGCGTTCGTGATCCTCAAGGCCCACCACGCGGACACTCCGCAGGAGCAGATGATCGACGAGCTCCGCAAGCAGGTCGCCACCGAGATCTCCCCGATCGCGCGGCCCCGCGAGATTCACGTCGTTCCGGAACTGCCGAAGACCCGCAGCGGCAAGATCATGCGGCGTCTGCTGCGGGACGTCGCCGAAGGCCGCGAACTCGGCGATACCTCGACGCTGCTCGACCCCGGCGTGTTCGAAGCCATCCGCGCCAGCAAGTAGCGGTGCACACGGCGGCGCGAGGCTATCGTGGCTGCTAGGCGCGGCGTCCATGCGCGTCGCGAGGAGCGTGATCGACCGTGAAGGCAGCCAGGGTGTCGGCCCTCGTCCCGTCGGCCAAGGTGCGCGCGGTTCACGAACTATTCGTCGCCGGTGACGTCGACGCCACGTACCTGAATACGACCCCGCTGCGACGGGTCGTCGCCGAGAGCTGGCAGCGCAGCCTGGCGCGCGGCGTGGATCCCGATCGCAGCGGTGCCCGGTCCACCGAGCTTGCGCAGAGCGTGGCCCGCATGCGCGCGGCGCATCCGCTGGCGTCGGCACTCCCGCTGATCCGCCGACTGCTCGTCGACGATGCGACGTCCTCCGGTGTGATGGTCGCGATCAGTGGGGCCGACGGGACGCTGCTCTGGGTGGAGGGCGACTCGACGGCCCGCCGCAAGGGCGAAGCGATGAACTTCGTGCCGGGTGCCGACTGGAGTGAGCGCAGTGCGGGCACTAACGCGCCGGGCACCGCGCTCGCGCTGAACGCCGAGGTGCAGATCCACGGCAGCGAGCACTTCTCCCGCATCGTGCAGCCCTGGAGTTGCACGGCCGTGCCGGTGCACGACCCCGCGACGGGCGCGCTGATCGGGGCGATCGACCTGACCGGTGGAGCCGAGGTGTCGTCACAGCAGACGCTGGCGCTGGTGCGCGCGACCGTCGTCGCCGTCGAGAACCATCTGGCCCTGCTGCGTTTCACCGGATCCGCCCACACCGAGCCGCGCCCCGTCGGGCCGCCCCGCTTGACGGTGCTCGGCGCCGGACGTGCGCAATGGGAGAGCACCGACGGGTACGGGCACATGCACCGCACCACGCTCACCGGCAGGCACGCCGACATCCTCGTTCTGCTGAGCCGCCATCCCGAGGGCCTGAGTGCGGACCACCTCGCCATGCTCTTGGACGAGAAGCACCTCGACGTCGTCACCGTCCGCGCGGAGATGTCGCGGCTGCGCAAGGTCGTCGGACCGGAGCTGCTCACCTCGCGGCCCTACCGGCTCAACGGACCGGTGTCGAGCGATGTCGCCGACGTGTTCGACGCCCTGTCCGCCGGTGACGTGGCCGCCGCCCTCGACGGGTACGCCGGGCCGCTGCTCAGCCAGTCGGTGTCTCCGGCGGTCGGTCGCTTGCGTACCGAAATGAGCACCAGCCTGCGCGGAGCGGTGATGGCGACGGGGAGTCTCGCGCTGCTGCGGCGGTGGCTCCAACTCCCCGAGGGCCGCGACGATCGCGATGGCTGGCGGCTGTTGCAGGACAGCGCGCGGGTGAGGCCCGTCGTGCGGGCTCAGGCCAAGGGTCACCTCGCCGGCCTCGACTTCGAACTCGGCTAGCCGCCCGCCTCGGTTCGTGCGGCCGTTGCAACCGTGATGCAACCCCTCAAGGCATACCGTGAGTGACGACCGACACACTTTCGTCGCTCCGATGCAGAAGAGGAACCACATGACTGTTTATGCGCGGCCAGGTACCGAAGGCTCGTTGATGACCTTCGAGTCCCGCTATGACAACTACATCGGCGGCGAGTGGGTGGCGCCGACCGCGGGCCGGTACTTCGAGAACCCCACACCGGTGACTGGCAAGACATTCTGCGAGGTCGCCCGCTCCGACGAGTCCGACGTCGAGAAGGCCCTGGACGCCGCCCACGCCGCCGCGCCCGCGTGGGGCAAGACCTCACCTGCGGAGCGTTCGGTCATCCTCAACAAGATCGCCGACCGCATCGAGGAGAATCTCGAGTCGATCGCGCTGGCCGAGTCCTGGGACAACGGCAAGCCGATTCGCGAGACCCTCAACGCGGACATCCCGTTGGCCGTCGACCACTTCCGTTACTTCGCCGGAGCCATTCGCGCGCAAGAGGGTTCGCTGAGCCAGATCGACGACGACACCGTCGCCTACCACTTCCACGAGCCGCTGGGTGTCGTCGGACAGATCATCCCCTGGAACTTCCCCATCCTGATGGCGGTGTGGAAGCTCGCCCCCGCACTCGCCGCTGGCAATGCCATCGTGCTCAAGCCCGCCGAGCAGACCCCGGCGTCGATCCTCTACCTGATGTCGGTGATCGGGGATCTGCTCCCCGCCGGAGTCCTCAACGTAGTCAACGGCTTTGGCGTCGAGACGGGCAAGCCGCTGGCATCGAGCAATCGAATCGCCAAGATCGCCTTCACCGGCGAGACCACGACCGGGCGACTGATCATGCAGTACGCATCGCAGAATCTGATTCCGGTGACCCTGGAACTCGGCGGCAAGAGTCCCAACATCTTCTTCTCCGACGTCATGGCCAACGTCGACGACTACCAGGACAAGGCGCTCGAGGGGTTCACGATGTTCGCCCTCAACCAGGGTGAGGTCTGTACCTGCCCGTCGCGCAGCCTCATTCAGGCCGACATCTACGACGAGTTCCTCGCTCTGGCCGCGATCCGCACCAAGGCCGTCCGTCAGGGCGATCCGCTGGACACCGAGACGATGATCGGCGCTCAGGCGTCCAACGACCAGCTCGAGAAGATCCTGTCCTACATCGAGATCGGCAAGGACGAGGGTGCCAAGGTCATCACCGGCGGGGAGCGCGCCGAGCTCGGCGGCGACCTGTCCGGCGGATACTACGTCGCCCCCACGATATTCACCGGTCACAACAAGATGCGGATCTTCCAGGAGGAGATCTTCGGGCCGGTCGTCGCGGTCACCTCGTTCACCGACTACGACGACGCGATGGCGATCGCCAATGACACGCTCTACGGCCTCGGCGCCGGCGTGTGGAGCCGCGACGGCAACACCGCCTACCGCGCCGGCCGCGACATCAAGGCCGGTCGGGTGTGGACCAACTGCTACCACGCCTACCCCGCGCACGCGGCGTTCGGCGGTTACAAGCAGTCCGGCATCGGTCGCGAGAACCACAAGATGATGCTCGACCACTACCAGCAGACCAAGAACCTGCTGGTGTCCTACAGCAACAAGGCCCAGGGCTTCTTCTAGACGCCCCAGCCCGCCGAACGTGACGCCACTGCGAGATTCCAGCCGGTTTCTCGCAGTGGCGTCACGTTCGGCGCATGGCCCGGATGGCGGGCGCCGTGGAGGCGGCGAGCAGCGTCGTGCGATCCACCGGGTAGCAGACGTCGACCACCGCGGACGGCGGGAAGCGATACGGCCGACCGTGCAGCAGGCCGGTGAGTTGCTTTCGCAGCCGCGACATCTCGGCCCGAACGGTGACCACCCGGGACCGGTCACCGTACAGATCACCGGCGAGGTCGGGCGCCGAACGTCCGTCGCGGTGAGTGGCGAGGACGAGCAGGATCTCGGCGTGACGCGGCGAGATGTCGTGGCGCCAGCAGCCGAACTGGCCCACCATCTCCAGTGAGGGCGCACCCGAATCGCGGACGTCGAGCGTGACGCGGGAGATGCCCGGCGAGGCGTCCTCGTCGGTGGGTCGCACCAGCCAGCCGCCGGGTAGCAGTTCGATCTCGCACATGCCGAGCGGCGGCACCCAGGTGCGCCCGGGCGCCGTCTCGTCGGGCAGCAGGATCCTGGTGTGCAGCGGCAGCGAATCGACCGCCGCCACCCAGCCGTCGTTGTCGACGGCGAGGGCAGGCGCACCGATCCGCGCGAGGATGGGCGCCGCCACCGACCGCAGCCGGTTCAGCGTGCGGTCGTGCTGTTCGCGCAATCGCGACTCGGCAAGCCTCGCGACTACGTCCACCAACGCGACCGTCGTCGGGTGCACCGTGGTCGCTGGTCCGGAGACGTCGACCACGCCGATCACCTGGCCCGTCCTGGGGTCCTTGATCGGCGCTCCGGCACACGTCCACGGGTGGTGGCTGCGCTGGTAGTGCTCGGCGGAGAACACCGTTACGGCCCGACTGGTGGCCAGCGCCGTCCCGATGGCGTTGGTGCCGACGGCCGTCTCACCCCAGTGCGCGCCTTCGATGAAGCCCAGCCGATCGGCGTGGTTGAGCACCGACGCCGAGCCGCTGCGCCACAGCACGCGGCCGCGCGCGTCGGCCACGACGAGGATGTTGTCCCCGTCGGCGATCAGTGACTCCAGGTTCCGCGACACCTCGTCCAACACTGCGAGCAGACCCGAGGACCGTCGCAGCATCTCGAGTCCGGCAAGCTCGACGACGGGCGCGGCGAGCCGGTCGGGATCGATCCGGTTGGCCCGCATCCGCTGCCAGGAGTCCTCGATCACCGATCGCGGACGGGCCGGCGCGCGGGTTCCCGCCATCGTCGCGTCGTACACCGCCGACATGAGCCGCGCGTACCGACGGGGATCCTCGCCGACCGCGACGGCCGGTTCGGGAACGGACGGCTCGTGCATCGTCACCGATTGTGCTCCCGATCACATCCGAATGCCATCGGCCAGGTCAGCGGTACACCAGTCCGCCGTCGATCAACCCCGACTGACCGGTCATGTAGTCGGCGTCCGGACCCGCCAGGTAGGAGACGAAGCCCGCGACGTCGTCGGGAGTCTCGGCGCGGCCGAGGGCGATCCCGCCCACGAACTCGTCGTATGTCTCGCCTTCGGCGGCACCGGTCAGCTCGGCGAACCGCTTGTCGATCTCCACCCACATGTCGGTGCCGACAACCCCGGGGCAGTACGCGTTGACGGTGATGCCGTCGGCGGCGTGTTCCTTCGCCGCCGCCTGGGTCAGCGCGCGGACGGCGAACTTGGTGGCGCTGTACACGCCGAGCATGGCGAACCCTTCATGGCCGGCGATCGACGAGGCATTGATGATTTTGCCGGGATGGGCGAGCTCCTTGAACTTCCCCACCGCGGCCTGGATGCCCCACAGCACACCGTCGACGTTCACCGCCCAGATCTTGGCGACGTCCTCGGGCGTGGTGTCCACCAGCGGGGCGACGAGGGCAATGCCCGCGTTGTTGACCATCACGTCGAAACCGCCCAGCGCGGACGTCGCGTGCTCGACGGCGGCGAACACTTGCTCACGGTCGCTGACGTCGGCGATGAATGTGGTTGCTCTCGAACCGATCTCGTTGATCTCGTCGGCGACGGCGGTGATGCCGTCGGGTCCGAGGTCGACCAGCGCGACGTCGGCGCCGTCGCGGGCCAGCCTCAGCGCGATACCGCGGCCGATGCCCCGGCCGCCGCCGGTGACCAACGCGACCTTGCCCGTCAGCGGCGCGCTCACGATGCTGTCCGTGACATCGTCGGGTCGACCAGGACCTTCATCTTCTTGCCGGCGTGCAGCGCCTCGAAACCCTCGTCGATGACGTCGTCCAGGGCGATTGCCGTCACCCAGCCCGTCGTGTCGTAGGTGCCCTTCGCCATCAGGTCGATCACCGCTTCGAAGTCGGCACCGGTGTAGCACAGCGACCCCTGGATGCGGGACTCGTTCATCACCAGGTTGAGAAGCGGTGTGATCAAGGGTTTTTCGTAAATGGCGACGCTCACCATTGGTCGTCGCGCCCCGACGCAGGCCAGCCCCGTCTCCACCGCAGGCGCCACGCCTGCCGCGTCGAACACCGCGTCTGCGCCCGCGCCCCGGGTGTGGTCGGCGATGAAGGCGGGGACGTCCGTCGCCGTCGGGTCCAGCGTGCGCGCGCCGAGTGCTTCGATGGACGCCCGCCGGGTGGCCGACGGCTCGACGACGAATACGTCCTCGATTCCCTTGCCGCGCAACGCGAACCACAGCCCGATGCCGATCGGTCCCGCGCCGAACACCATCGACGTCCCATCTGGGCTTGGCTCACCGAGGGTGGCCGCGTGATACGCCACCGACATTGGCTCGACCAGTGCGCCGAGTTCCATGGACACGTTGTCGGGCAGGCGGTGCAGCATGTCGGTCGGCACGACCGTGTACTCGGCCATGCCGCCGTCGGACATCAGCCCGTGGAAGCCGATCTGCTGGCAGATGTTGTAGTTCCCCGCCCGGCACGGCCCGCAGTGGCCACACCGGTACAGCGGCATGATGGCGACCCGGTCACCGACCGCCCAGTCGCCGACGCCTGCCCCCACCTCGGTGATGACGCCGGAGAATTCGTGGCCCAGGGTCAACGGCAGCTGCTGGCCGGTGAGCGGATGAGGCTCGGTGGGCACGAAGATCGGACCCGCGTAGTACTCGTGCAGGTCGGTGCCGCAGATGCCGTTGAAGCCCACCCGCACCTTCACCGTGCCGGGCGTGGTCTCCGGTTCGGCGACGTCGTCGATCTCGAGCTTGTTCGGTCCGTAGTACACAGCTGCTCTCATGGTCCATGTCTAGGTGACCCGAGCCACACGCCGATAGAGTTGCAACCCGTTGCATCGCCGCTCCCCCCGCGATTTCGGCGCGGAATCGTTCGCTCAGCGACGGTTGGCGCGCCGAAATCGTGGCAGCGGCGGTGCAACCTGGTGCAACCCTTGTGCCGGACACCCGCGGTGGTGTGCTGTGAGTCACATGACCGAAACGATCGAAAAGCCGGCCGCCACCACACCCACGCCGCAGGCCCGCATCGACGCATGGCTCGCCGACTTCGAAGCCGCCATCGCCGTCCGCGACATCGAGCGGATCGTCGCGAAGTTCGCCGTCGACAGCTTCTGGCGCGACCTCATCTCCTTCACCTGGAACATCAAGACCGTCGAGGGACGTGACGGCGTCGCCAACATGCTCGGGGCCCGCCTGGCAGAGACGAGCCCGTCGGGGTTCCGCACACGCGAGGAGCCGACGGCCGACGGGGACGTCACATCGGCGTTCATCGAGTTCGAGACGGCAGTCGGCCGGGGTACCGGGCATATTCGCCTCAAGGGCGATGAATGCTGGACGCTGCTCACCGCCATGCAGGAACTCAAGGGCTACGAGGAGCACAAGGGCGCGACCCGCGTCTTGGGAGCGGTGCACGGCTCGGACCCCGACACCCGGTCGTGGGCCGAGAAGCGCGAGGACGAAGAGGCTGCGCTCGGATACGGCACCGAGCCCTACACGCTCGTCGTCGGCGGCGGCCAGGGCGGTATCGCCCTCGGCGCCAGGCTGCGTCAGCTCGGGGTGCCCGCGATCGTCGTCGACACGCACGAGCGCCCCGGTGACCAGTGGCGCAAGCGCTACAAGTCTCTGTGCCTGCACGACCCGGTCTGGTACGACCACCTGCCCTACATGCCCTTCCCGCAGAACTGGCCGGTGTTCGCGCCGAAGGACAAGATCGGTGACTGGCTCGAGTTCTACACCAGGGTCATGGAGGTCCCGTACTGGTCGAAGACCAGCTGCCTGTCGGCATCATTCGACGACGCCGAGAAGCGGTGGACCGTCGAGCTCGACCGCGATGGCGAGCTACTAACGCTGCATCCCACGCAGCTGGTGCTGGCCACCGGCATGTCGGGCAAGCCGAGCATCCCGACGCTGCCCGGCCAGGACGTCTTCCGCGGCGAGCAGCACCACTCCAGCGCCCACCCCGGGCCGGACCGCTACGTCGGCAAGCGTGCCGTGGTGATCGGATCCAACAACTCCGCCCACGACATCTGCAAGGCGCTCGTCGAGAACGGCGTCGACGTCACGATGGTGCAGCGGTCGTCGACGCACATCGTGAAGTCGGACTCGTTGATGGAGATCGGGCTCGGTGACCTCTACTCGGAACGAGCGGTGGCCGGGGGCATGACGACCGAGAAGGCCGATCTGACGTTCGCATCGCTGCCGTACCGGATCATGCACGAGTTCCAGATCCCCATCTATGACGCCATCCGGGTGCGCGACAAGGAGTTCTACGAGCGGCTGGCGGCGGCTGGCTTCGAATTGGATTGGGGCGACGACGATTCGGGCCTCTTCATGAAGTACCTGCGCCGCGGCTCCGGCTACTACATCGACGTCGGTGCCTGCGATCTGGTGGCGGACGGCACCATCAAGTTGGCCCACGGCCAGGTGGACCACCTGACCGAGGACTCGGTGGTGCTGGGCGACGGCACCGTACTGCCCGCCGACGTCGTGGTCTACGCCACCGGGTTCGGCTCGATGAACGGTTGGGCGGCCGACCTCATCGGCCAGGACGTCGCCGACAAGGTCGGGAAGGTGTGGGGTCTCGGTAGCGACACCGCCAAGGACCCCGGCCCGTGGGAGGGCGAACAGCGCAACATGTGGAAGCCCACCCAGCAGGAGAACCTCTGGTTCCACGGCGGGAATCTGCATCAGTCACGCCACTATTCGCTATACCTCGCGCTCCAACTCAAGGCGCGCTACGAAGGCCTACCGACGCCGGTGTACGGGCTCCAGGAGGTCCATCACCTGAGCTAGGCAGCAGGCGCGGGACCGACTGGGACGAAGCCGGAGCCCGGTCGGCTCTTTGCGTTGATGTCGGCCAGCACCGAGGTCATGGACATGGTGACCGCGGGGGTGTGCAGCGGAATGAACTTCACGACGCACGTCGGCAGGTCCTCGCTGAAGGCGCCGTGGATCATGCCGACGAGGAGGTTGTTCACGGTGACCGGGGCGCCCGAATCGCCGGGTTGCCCACATACCTGATTGAGGATCGTTCCCGGCTTGTCGCCCGGCCCCCAGGTGACGCCGCACGAGAAGCCCGTCGTGCGACCCAGCTTGCAGGCATTCTCACCGAACGCCGGGTCGGGCCCCAGCCCGTCGATCTCGAACCCGTCGATGCTGTTGACCGGCTGCACCTTCGCCCGGTCGAACTGGATGACGGCGTAGTCGAGACCGTCGTTGCCCGCGACCATGGTTCCTACGGGGCCGCTCTCGACGGCGCGTTCGGACGAGACCTGCGCGCCCGGCCCGCCACAATGCGCCGAGGTGAACCCGATCAGGTTGCCCTCGTCGTCGTTGCCGATGGTGGTCAACGTGCAGAAGGTGTCGCCATCGATCACGATGCCCGATCCGCCGCCGAGGATCACCCGATCATCGGCACCGGCGGTCCCGAGGTGCGGTGTGACGAGGGTGGCGAACACCAGGGCAAGGAGTGCGGGTACCGGGAAGATCCAGCGGTAACTCCGTGGTACCTGCAAGAAACCCCCTATAGACAGCCCCGGCCCATGACCGAGCGCGGTCAGTCTAGCGTCGGCCGACATCGTTGCGGCCGCCGCGACATGGCAACATGGGCGCCGAAGACATCCAAGCGGGGAGGACGAGTCCGTGAGCAATGACGACCGCAAGAGCGGCGTTCCGACGACGGTGACCTCGATTCCGCTGGTCGATCCGCATGCGCCGAAGCCCGATCCCTCGGTGGGGGACCTGGTCAAGGACGCGACGTCGCAGATGTCGACCCTGGTGCGCGCCGAGGTCGAACTCGCCCGCGCGGAGATCACGCGCGACGTCAAGAAGGGGTTGACGGGCAGCGTCTACTTCATCCTGGCGCTGGTCGTGCTCTTCTATTCGACGTTCTTCTTCTTCTTCTTCGTCGCCGATCTGCTCGACTTGTGGCTGCAGAAGTGGGCCGCGGATCTCATCGTCTTCGGCCTCATGGTGGTGACCACCGGACTGCTGGCGTTCCTGGGGTACCTCAAGGTGCGCAAGATCAGGGGCCCGCAGAAGACCATCGAGTCCGTCAAGGAAGCCCGGGTGGCGCTGGTACCGGGTGGCGACAAGCCGGCCCCGTCCACTGCCTCGACCAACGGCTCTGCGTCGACCGCTGACCCATCCGGCTGGTAGTGGCCACGGGCCGCTCCGGAGGAGAGCGAAGCGACCGGGGGATTGAACACCGCGGGCAGGAGCAGCCGCCCGATCCGTCGGTCACCCGCATCGCCGGTCCGTGGCGGCACCTCGACGTCCACGCCAACGGCATACGCTTCCACGTCGTCGAGGCACACCACCGTGCGGAGCAGTCCGGGCAGGTCGCCGGTCAACCCCTGGTGATCCTCCTGCACGGCTTCGGATCGTTCTGGTGGTCGTGGCGGCATCAGCTCCGTGGGTTGCAGGGTGCGCGGGTGGTCGCCGTCGACCTGCGCGGTTACGGCGGCAGCGACAAGCCCCCGCGCGGGTATGACGGCTGGACGTTGGCGGGCGACACCGCGGGTCTGGTGCGCGCGCTCGGCCACGAGACGGCGACGCTGGTCGGGCACGCCGACGGCGGACTCGTCTGCTGGGCGACCTCGGTCCTGCATCCGCGGGTCGTGCGGGCCATCGCCGTGGTCAGCTCACCGCATCCGGTGGCGCTTCGCGCGTCCGCGCTGACGCGCCGCGACCAGAGCCGGGCCCTGCTGCCACGGATGTTGCGCAATCAGGTTCCCGTCTGGCCGGAGCGGTCGCTGACGCGTGCCGACGCCGCCGAGCTGGAAGTCATCGTCCGCAGCCGAGCTGGCGCCAAATGGCTTGCCTCCGAGGATTTCTCGGAAACAATCGGCCACATGCGCCGGGCCATCCAGATTCCGTCGGCGGCGCATTCGGCGCTGGAGTATCAGCGCTGGGCGGTGCGCAGCCAGCTCCGCAGTGAGGGGCGACGCTTCATGCGATCGATGAAACGACCGCTAGCGGTGCCGATGCTGCACATTCGCGGTGACGCCGACCCCTACGTGCTGGCCGACCCGGTGCAACGCACCCAGCGTTTCGCTCCGCACGGTCGGTACGTCGCGATCGCCGGGGCTGGGCACTTCGCCCACGAGGAGGCTCCCGGGCACGTCAACGAGCAGTTGACCAGATTCCTGGCGGGCGTCTACAGCGACTGAATCAGGAGATGCAGGTGTCGGTGGACACCCGCTGGGTGTTGCCCACCCGCGCCATCTGCTTGGCCACCTCGTTGGAGGTCAGCACGAAGCCGGTGTCCGCGTCGTCGACCGCCGCGCCGAACACCACGCCGAGCACCTTCCCGTCCTTGTCGATCAGCGGACCGCCTGAATTGCCTTGTCGCACAGTTCCTCTGATGGTGTAAACCTCGCGGGTGACCGTCGTCGTGTGATAGATGTCCGGTCCGTTGAGCTGAATGATCTCGCGGATGCGGCCAGGGGTGGCGGTGAACTCCCCGCCACCGGGATACCCCATCACCACCGCGTCGGTACCCGTGGGCGCCTCCTGCATGTCGAACTGCAGCGGGGCCGACGGCAGATCGGGCACGTCCAGGATGGAGATGTCGGCATTCGGGTCATACGACACCACGGTCGCGTCGTAGGTCTTTCCATCGGCCTCGACGGTCACGCTCTCCGACCCCGCGACGACGTGGGCATTGGACATCACCCGGTTGGGCGCGACGACGAACCCGCTGCCTTCGAGGACCTTCTGGCAACTGGTGGCCACCCCGCGGATCTTCAGCACGCTCGGTCGGGTGGCCGCCACGATGGGGTCGTTCACCAGGGCCGCGTCGGGCGCATCGACGTTGACGATCGGAGTGCGGCCGAACGGCTGCAGGACGTCGGGCAGCCCCGAGGTGTCCAGGAGTGACGACAGCCGCGTGGGCACCCGCTTGAGCCACGCCGGCGCGGCCTCGTCGACGGTCGACAGCACGCGCGAACCACGCACCGCCGCAGCCAGATTCGGTTGATCCGAGGACGTGAGCGGGGTGGCCAGCAGCCACGCCGCCACCAGGACGGCGACGAGTTGGAGCGCCACCCCGATTACCGAGTCCACGGTGCGCAGTCCGCCGTGCCGGATGGCACCGCGCACGGCCCGGCCCAGCACGACGCCCGCGATCTCGCCGATCACGACGAGCCCGAGGATCAGGAACAGCGCGACGAACAGCTTGGTCCTCGGCCCGTCGACGTGGCCCACCACGTGCGGCGCCAACAGCACGCCCGCGACGGCGCCCAGGATGACCCCGACGAAGGACAGCAGCGAGCCAAGTGCCCCGGAACGCCAGCCGGAGACGGCGGCGACGAAGGCGATGGCGAGGACGGCCAGATCAAGCCACTGCGACGATGTCATTGTTGGCCCTCACCGTAATCGCTACCACCGCCGACGAGCGCCATTGCCTCGTCCAATTCGCGGACGTCGTCGCCGTTCCACGGTTGCGCCCAGCCTGCGACGTCGAGGAGGGCGGAGATGATCTGGCCGGTGAAACCCCATACGAGCATCTGGTTGAGCAGGAACGCGGGCCCGGCGAACCGGCTGGCGTTCTCCTTGCGGTACACCATCAGTCGGTTCTCGGGGTTGACGAACGCGCGGACCGGCACGCGGGCGACGATCGCCGTCTCACCGTCGTTCACGACACCCACCGGTCCCGGGTCGGGTGAGTAGGCGAGCACGGGCACGACGTGGAAACCCGACGGCGGGATGAACATCCGGTCGAGCGTGGCGAGCGGCCGCAACCGAGTGGGATCGATACCGGTCTCCTCGCGCGCCTCCCGCAACGCGGTGCCGACGGGTCCCCCGTCATCCGGATCGGCGGCACCGCCGGGGAATGCCGCCTGCCCGGCATGATGGCGCAACGTCGACGCCCGGACGGTCAACAGCAGGTCGGCGTCCTCGGGTGGCCCGTCCGACGGAGACTCCGACGGTCCCGAGAACAGCACCAGGACGGCGGCGTCACGCTTCGTACCGTGCAGCGTCGCCGTCGCTTCGTTCGTTTCGCTGGCCTTGCTGATCGCCGCCAACACGTCGGCAGGCACCCGCCGACGGTAGGCCTGCGGCACGTCGCCGACGTTCTCCAGCAGCGGTTTCAGCCACGACGGGGCGGCGGTGGCGTCGAGTGAAGCCAGCGGTCCCCCGTCACCGTTGGCGCTCAACCACGCACTCCTATCCCTGGATTCACCGCCGCGGCGATCTCATCGGCGCTGGTGAAGGCGCGCGGCAGGATTTCGGCCACCGTACCGTCCGCGCGGAGGACCACCGTGGCGGGCATGACGTTGGGCACCTCGAGGGCAGCGGCGATGAGCCGTCGACCGTCCTGCAGCGTGGGCAGTCGGACACCCAGTTCGGCGAGTCGCAGCAGCGCGGCCGTCTCGTTCTCGTCCTGGTGCACGGTCAGCACCGTCACCGCCGAACCCATCCGGCGCTGATATTCGGCCATTGCCGGCAGTTCGTCGGCGCACGGGCCGCACCAGTAGGCCCACAGGTTGAGCACCACGTTGCGGCCGGCGACCACGCGGGCGACGTCGACGCGGCTGCCGTCGGCGGCACATTCGACCGTGATCCCTGCGAGCGCGTTGGGGCTCGGCCCTCCCGACGGCGCGGGGCACGGCGGGAGGTCGGCGCGGGCGCGCGGTTCCTGCAGGGCCTCGGGGGTGTCGGCGTCGCGGTGTTCACGGGCGACTCCGGCGGACGGCGGGCCGCCACCCGCGCCACCCGCATCTTGGGAGCCGACCTCACGCCACAACGCCACCGCGAGCGCGACGACGATGACGAGTACCGCCGCGGTCCAGCGGGTCGACGCGCGCATGGGACGGACGGCGCTCAGAGCCCGGCCAACGCCAGCAGATGCTCCGTCTCGGGGCCCTTGACCAGTGCAGCGGCCGCCAACGGGTCCGTCGGTCCCGTGCCGTAGGACGGACAGTCCTTGGCCAGCACGCACACGCCGCACGCGGGTTTCTTGGCGTGGCAGACCCGGCGTCCGTGGAAGATCACGCGGTGGCTGAGCAGCGTCCACTCCTTGCGGGGGATCAGCTCCGCGACCGCGAACTCCACCTTCACCGGGTCCTCCAGCGCCGTCCACCGCCAGCGGCGCACCAACCGGCCGAAGTGGGTGTCGACGGTGATGCCGGGAATGTCGAAGGCGTTGCCGAGGATGACGTTTGCCGTCTTGCGCCCGACACCGGGAAGCGTCACCAGTTCGTCGAGGGTGCGCGGCACCTCTCCGTCGAACCGTTCGACGAGTTCTTGGCCCAGCCGCATCAGCGAATTGGCCTTGTTGCGATAGAAGCCGGTGGGCCGGACCATGGCCTCGAGTTCGTCGCGGTCGGCGCCCGCGTAGTCCGCAGCCGTGCGGTACTTCGCGAACAGCGGGGGGGTCGTGAGGTTCACGCCCTTGTCGGTGCTCTGCGCCGAGAGGATGGTGGCCACGGTGAGTTCCAGCGGATTGGTGAAGTCCAGCTCGCAGTAGACATGCGGAAAGGCTTGTGCGAGCGTGCGATTCATCCGCCGCGCCCGTCGGACCAGCCCGGCGTGAGTTTCGTTGTCGTACTTGGCGGCCTTGGAGGCCGTCCCTGCGCGCGCTGCCACCTCGTCAGCCTACTGACGCAACCGACGAGTGTAAGCGCGGACCGGTGGCAATTCGTGATCCCACCGAGATGTTCGGCGTGTTTACTTCGCCATGTGTCTTGGTTGCTCGTCGCATTCATCCCGGGGTTGCTGATGTTGGCGACCTTCGGGCTGGACCGCTTGGAGGCCGGGCTCGACACCGACGCGGTCTCCCCCGCGGACGTCAACGACTTTCTGGAACAGGCGAAGGCGGACTGCGCCAAACCCGCGGCACGCACCCCCCGAGTGGCGACCTACCGATTGCTCGACGACGTTCACTCCGAACGCCTCGCCACCGAATGGCCACGACCGTTGCCCACGGCCGTATTCGGCCACCACGGATCCAATCCGGAATTTCAGGCGACTCGCCACGCCCATCGTGTGTAGCGTTGGCCTGTGGCGAAGGTGCCTGCGCTTAGACTGATTTGCGCCATCCAGCACAGGATGGCCTTGGCGTGTCAATCATTTCCGACGGCTTAAGGGGCAACGTGGACGAGATCCTGGCGAGGGCCGGAATCTTCCAGGGAGTCGAACCGACTGCGGTTTCCGCGCTGACCAAGCAATTGCAGCCAGTCGACTTTCCGCGTGGACACACGGTGTTCGCCGAAGGGGAGCCCGGAGACCGGCTCTACATCATCATCTCGGGCAAGGTGAAGATTGGCCGCCGGTCACCCGATGGCCGCGAGAACCTGCTCACCATCATGGGTCCGTCCGACATGTTCGGCGAGCTGTCGATCTTCGACCCCGGGCCGCGGACGTCCAGCGCCACCACCATCACCGAGGTCCGCGCCGTGTCGATGGACCGAGAAGCGCTGCGCGCGTGGATCGCCGATCGTCCCGAGATCGCCGAGCAGCTGCTGCGCGTGTTGGCCCGTCGCCTGCGCCGCACCAACAACAACCTGGCGGACCTCATCTTCACCGACGTGCCCGGCCGCGTCGCCAAACAGCTGCTGCAGCTCGCGCAGCGGTTCGGCACCCAGGAGGGTGGTGCGCTCCGCGTGACGCACGACCTCACCCAGGAGGAGATCGCGCAGTTGGTCGGCGCCTCGCGCGAGACGGTCAACAAGGCGCTCGCCGACTTCGCCCATCGCGGGTGGATCCGCCTGGAGGGCAAGAGCGTGCTGATCAGCGACTCCGAACGCCTGGCCCGCCGCGCAAGGTAACGAGCGAGCATCGAGCAGGACGCCCGCTTCTCCTCACGCGCGTAGATAGTCCAGCTGCGCCTGCACGCTCCACTCCGCGTGCTCCCACAGCTTCTCGTCGACGTCGGTGTAGACGTGTTCGACGATCTGACGGGCTGCGGCGTCCTCACCGAGAACCCGTAGCGCGTCCCGCACCTGGCCGAGACGCTCCTCGCGGTGGTCGAGGTACATCTGTGTCACCGCCTCGAGATCGCCGAGCTCGGGACCGTGGCCCGGCAGCACCGTGCGCCGGCCCAAACCGTTGAGCCGTCGCAGTGACTCCATGTAGTCGGCCAAACTGCCGTCTTCGTTGTCGATGACGGTGGTCCCACGACCGAGCACGGTGTCCGCGGTGAGCACCGCACCCATCCCGTCGCTTCGCTCGCCCCTGGAATCGTCGACGAGGAAGGACAGCGAGTCGGCCGTGTGTCCGGGCGTGGCCATCACCGTGATGCGCAGGCCGGCGGCGTCGATCACCTCGCCGTCGGACAGCGGGCCGCCGAGACCCCGCAGGAAACCACTGCCCACCGCCCGCACGGTCGCGCCCGTCCGGTCGACCAGCTTGTCGATCGCATCGGTGTGGTCGCCGTGCTTGTGGCTGATCAGCACCAGCGGGATCGTGCCGAGGGCGGCGATCCGTTCGATGTGCGCGTCGTCGTCGGGCCCGGGGTCGACCACGACCAGCTCGTCGCTACCCGGCCCTCGCAGCACCCAGGTGTTGGTGCCGTCGAGCGTCATCAGCCCCGGGTTGTCGCACAGCAGCACCGACGCCGTGTCGGTCACGCGCCGCAGCTTCCCCTAGGCGGGATGTTCCAGGGGTGTCATCCCCGCGTCGCTCCGCCGAGCCGAGTCACGCCACCTCGACGATGATCTCGACCTCCACCGGAGCATCGATCGGCAGCTCGGACACCCCGACGGCCGAGCGGGCGTGCGCCCCGGCGTCCCCGAACACGTCGCCGAACAGTTGTGACGCGCCGTTCACCACACCGGGTTGACCGTTGAATCCCGGAGCGGACGCTACGAAGCCGACGACCTTGACCACGCGGGTCACCGCGTCGATGCCCACGAGCGAATGGACGGCCGCGAGCGCGTTCAACGCGCAGATCCGCGCCAAGTCCTTGGCGTCCTCCGCACTGACATCGGCGCCGACCTTGCCCTTCTGCGGAAGTTCTCCGGCGACCATCGGCAGCTGTCCCGACGTGTAGACGAGATTGCCCGTCCGGACCGCGGGCACGTATGCAGCCAGCGGGGTGACGACCTCGGGCAGCTCGATGCCCAACTCCGCCAGTCGCTTCGAAGCCGTCACACGTCCGGTGTCCTGCCCGGCGGACACGGTTACTTGGGCCGTTTCATGTAGGCGACGAGCTGCTCACCGGTGGGACCGGGAACCACCGACACCAGCTCCCAGCCGTCCTCGCCCCACTGGTCGAGGATCTGCTTCGTCGCATGGGTCAGTAGGGCCACCGTCACGTATTCCCACTTCGTCAATTCGCTCATGGGCCTGAGCTTATCGGTCGCCGCGGGAGCGATGGATAGCATGCAATGGTGAGCAACGACGTTCCCGAATCCAGCGGTCGCACATCCGTAGGCTGGCCCCCCCGCATGACAAAGGCGCGTCTGCACTTCGTGACCGGCAAGGGCGGCACCGGCAAGTCGACGATCGCCGCCTCGCTCGCCCTCGCCCTCGCGGCCGGCGGCCGAAAGGTGCTGCTGGTCGAGGTCGAGGGCCGCCAGGGCATCGCGCAACTCTTCGACGTGCCCCCGCTGCCGTACGAGGAAGTGAAGATCGCGACCGCGGATGGCGGTGGTCAGGTCAACGCGCTCGCCATCGACACCGAAGCCGCCTTCCTCGAGTACCTCGACATGTTCTACAACCTCGGCATCGCGGGCCGGGCGATGCGCCGCATCGGCGCCGTCGAATTCGCGACGACGATCGCGCCCGGGCTGCGGGACGTCCTCCTCACCGGAAAGGTCAAGGAGATCGTGGTCCGGTCGGCGAAGGACAAGGGCAAGGACCGCACGGGAGGTATCAACGGTGCCTACGACGCCGTCGTGGTGGACTCCCCGCCGACGGGACGCATCGCGCGGTTCCTCGACGTCACCAAGGCCGTCTCCGATCTGGCGAAGGGCGGGCCGGTGCACTCCCAGGCCGAGGGCGTGGTCAAGCTGCTCCATTCCGAGTTGACCGCCATTCACCTCGTCACGCTTCTCGAGGCCTTGCCGATCCAGGAGACCGTCGAGGCCATCGACGAGCTCAGAGAGCTGGGGTTGCCGATCGGCAGCGTCATCGTCAACCGCAACATCCCGGCCTATCTGGACGCCAGCGATCTCGCCAAGGCCGCCGAGGGTGACATCGACGCAGACTCCGTCCGCGCCGGCTTGACCAAGGCGGGAATCACGTTGTCCGACAGCGACTTCGCGGGGCTGCTCACCGAGACCATCGAGCACGCGACACGGATCAGCGCGCGGGCGGAGAGCGCCGCGCAACTCGACGCGGTCGACATTGCACGACTCGAACTGCCCGCGATCGCCGATGGCGTCGACCTGGGCAGCCTGTACGAACTCGCCGAGGCACTCGGCCAGCAGGGCGTGCGATGAGCGCCAGCGAAGACCACCAGGAGATCCAGCGATGAGTACCACAACGACCGTCCTCGATCTGGGCGCTATTCTCAACGACAGGGCCAACCGCGTCGTAGTCTGTTGCGGCGCAGGCGGTGTCGGCAAGACCACTACCGCAGCGGCCATGGCGCTGCGGGCGGCGGAGTACGGCCGCACCGTCGTCGTCCTCACCATCGACCCGGCCAAGAGACTCGCCCAGGCGCTCGGCATCAAGGATCTCGGCAACACCCCGCAGCGTGTCCCGCTCGCGCCGGAGGTCACCGGTGAACTGCACGCGATGATGCTCGACATGCGACGCACGTTCGACGAGATGGTGACCCAGTACTCCGGCGGCGACCGCGCCGAGGCGATTCTGGAGAACCAGTTCTACCAAACCGTCGCCACCTCCCTCGCGGGCACGCAGGAGTACATGGCGATGGAGAAGCTGGGTCAGTTGCTCGGTGAGGACAAGTGGGACCTCGTGGTGGTCGACACCCCGCCGTCACGCAACGCGCTCGACTTCCTCGATGCGCCGAAACGCCTGGGCAGCTTCATGGACAGTCGCCTGTGGCGGCTGCTGCTCGCTCCGGGTCGGGGCATCGGCAAGCTGGTCACGGGCGCTGTCGGCTTGGCGATGAAGGCGCTGTCGACGGTCCTGGGCTCCCAAATGCTCTCCGACGCAGCCGGCTTCGTGCAGGCCCTGGATTCGACGTTCAGCGGCTTTCGTGAGAAGGCGGACCGGACCTACGAATTGCTGAAGCGGCGGGGCACCCAGTTCGTCGTCGTCTCGGCTGCCGAACCGGACGCGCTGCGCGAGGCTTCCTTCTTCGTCGACCGGCTGTCGACGGAGAGGATGCCGCTCGCTGGGCTGATCCTCAACCGGACCCATCCGACGTTGTCCGATCTGCAAACCGACAAGGCGCGGGAGGCGGCCGATCAACTGACCGCCGGCGGTGGTGACGAACTCGCGGCCGCGGTGCTGCGCGTCCATGCCGACCGAGCGCAGACCGCCAAGCGGGAGGTTCGGTTGCTGTCGCGGTTCACCGGGGCCAACCCGCACGTCGCGATCGTCGGCGTGCCGTCACTGCCGTTCGACGTATCCGACCTGGAAGCGCTGCGGGCGATCGCCGATCAGCTCACCGGCGAAACAGACGCGGCCTAGGCCCTTGGGCCCCTGGTCGACTAGACGGCGCTGCGGTGCTTGCGCTGCGCAGCGAAGAACTCGGCCCACGACACGACGTCGGGATGCTGTTTGAGCAGGGCACGACGCTGACGCTCGGTCATGCCGCCCCAGACCCCGAATTCGACGCGGTTGTCGAGGGCATCGGCGCCGCACTCGGAGATCACCGGGCAGTGGCGGCAGATCACGGCCGCCTTCCGCTGGGCGGCACCGCGGACGAACAACTCGTCGGGGTCGGCCTGCCTGCAGCGCGCCTGGGATACCCAGGCGATGCGGGCTTCTGCCTCGGGGCCGTGGACGACGACACCGTTGACTGGGGAACTCATGACCGTCCTGCGCGCCGCGGGTCGTGTTTCTGACACCTGCGATCCCTTCGTCCAGCCGCCCGTCAGAACGGCCCAGTCCTCGGTGTAGAAAGCCTGTGCGATCTACGCCACATTGCAATCCGGGTGTTACCTAGATCGCACTGTCCGTCAAAGCTAGGTGGTCAGGGGGGTTTTGCGCAACAGTCATTTCGCAAATTATTGGGACGACCGTGCCGTGATGCGCTTTCGTGCACCTAAAGGGCTTGCACAGGCGGCGGTCGAGGGCTAAACGGACCGCTGAGACGCTGGTGACTGGCGACGTCGCTACTGTGTAGCCATGTCTGACCGATCGTCGGCGACGCCGTCGCCGAGGCGCGCCCCCGCCGCGGTCACCGTCATCAAGCTGGCCTGGTGCGTCCTGCTGGCCAGCGTCGTCGCCGCGGGCCTCATGTTCCCGGTCGTCGGCGGCTTCGGATTGATGTCCAACCGCGCCTCCGACGTGGTGGCCAATGGCTCGGCGCAGTTGGTCGAGGGTGAAGTTCCCGCCGTGTCGACGATGGTGGACGCGAAGGGTAACCCTCTGGCGTGGCTGTACAGCCAGCGGCGGTTCGAGGTGCCCAGCGATCAGATCGCCAACTCGATGAAGCTCGCGATCGTGTCGATCGAGGACAAGCGGTTCGCCGAGCACAACGGCGTCGACTGGAAGGGCACGCTGACCGGATTGTCCGGCTACGTGTCCGGGGCCACCGACACCCGCGGCGGTTCCACCATCGAGCAGCAGTACGTGAAGAACTATCAGTTGCTGGTCATCGCACAGACCGACGCCGAGAAGCGCGCCGCGATCGAGACCACGCCAGCCCGCAAGCTGCGTGAGATCCGCATGGCGCTGACGCTGGACAAGACGTTCACCAAGCCCGAGATCCTGACGCGCTACCTCAACCTGGTGTCGTTCGGCAATGGCGCGTTCGGTGTGCAGGACGCCGCTCAGACCTACTTCGGCATCAACGCCTCGGAGTTGAACTGGCAGCAGGCTGCGCTGCTCGCCGGCATGGTGCAGTCGACGAGCACGCTCAACCCGTACACCAATCCCGAGGGTGCGCTCGAACGTCGGAACGTGGTGCTCGACACCATGATCGACAACGTGCCGCAGGAGGCGGAGGCGCTGCGCGCGGCGAAGCTCGAGCCCCTCGGCGTTCTCCCCCAACCCAACGAACTGCCGCGCGGCTGCATCGCCGCGGGCGACCGCGCCTTCTTCTGCGATTACGTGCTCGACTATCTGGCGCGCGCGGGAATCAGCAAGGAACAGGTCGCCAAGGGCGGCTATCTCATCAGGACCACGCTGGATCCGGACATCCAGAACTCGGTGAAGTCGGCGATCACCGGGATCGCGGCGCCCGACCTCAACGGCGTCGCCAGCGTGATGAGCGTCATCCGGCCGGGCCGGGAGTCGCATCCGGTGCTGGCCATGGCGTCCAACCGCACCTACGGCCTCAACCTCGATGCCGGCGAGACCATGCAGCCCCAGCCGTTCTCCCTCGTCGGTGACGGCGCCGGCTCCATCTTCAAGGTCTTCACCACGGCCGCCGCGCTGGAGATGGGCATGGGCATCAACGCGCAGCTGGACGCGCCCTCCCGCTTCGAGGCCAAGGGCCTGGGCAGCGGTGGCGCCAAGGGCTGCCCGCAGGCCACGTGGTGTGTACTCAACGCCGGCAACTACCGGGGTCAGATGAGCGTCACCGACGCCCTGGCCACGTCCCCGAACACGGCCTTCGCCAAGCTGATCTCGCAGGTGGGCGTGCAACGCACCGTCGACATGGCCGTCAAGCTGGGCTTGCGGTCCTATGCCCTGCCCGGCACCGCGCGCGACTACGATCCGGAGAGCAACGAGAGCCTGGCCGACTTCGTCAAGCGTCAGAATCTCGGGTCGTTCACGCTGGGTCCCATCGAGGTCAACGCGCTCGAGCTGTCCAACGTGGCGGCGACGCTCGGCTCCAGCGGTACGTGGTGCCCGCCGAGTCCGATCGACAAGGTCTTCGACCGCAGTGGCAAGGAGGTGTCCGTAACGACGGAGACCTGCGAGCAGGTGGTGCCGGAGGGCCTGGCCAACACCCTGGCCAACGCGATGAGCAAGGACGACACCGGGAACGGCACCGCTGCCAGCTCGGCGGGCTCGGTGGGGTGGAGCCTGCCGATGTCGGGGAAGACCGGCACCACGGAGGCGCACCGGTCGTCGGGCTTCTTCGGCTTCACGAGTGACTTCGCTGCGGCGAACTACATCTACGACGACTCGACCACTCCCGGTGAACTGTGCTCGTTCCCGCTGCGACAGTGCGGTTCCGGCGACCTCTTCGGTGGCAACGAGCCCGCCCGGACCTGGTTCACGGCGATGAAGCCCATCACTCCGGACACCGTGCAACTGCCGCCGACAGATCCTCGCTACGTCGACGGGGCGCCGGGTTCGAAGGTGCCCAGCGTCGCCGGCATGACGCAGGACCTGGCCCGGCAGCGACTGCGCGACGCCGGCTTCCAGGTCGCCGATCAGGCCACGCCCGTCAACAGCGGCTCGTCGGTGGGTTCGGTCGTGGGCACGTCACCCTCGGGGCAGACGGTTCCCGGCTCGATCATCACCATCCAGATCAGCAACGGCATTGCGCCAGCACCGCCGCCACCACCACCGGGGATCTTCCCGCCGGGAGTGGATCCCAACGACCCCAATGCGGTTCCCCCACCGGTGGGTTCGACGGTCGTCAACATCCCAGGGCTTCCGCCGATCACGGTGCCCGTGCTGGGACCACCGCCGCCGCCACCACCGTAGCGGCACCGATGGTGACGGGGCCGTGACTCCCGAGGCGCCTGCGGGTGACTCCGAGGTGCCTGCGGCGATCTGGCAGTAGGCTGCGTGCATGCTTGCCCGTTCGACGAACTCGAGGAACTCCGCCACCCTGGCCGGCTCGTTGGCCGCCGGTTCACTGGCCGCGGGGATCGCCTACGCGACGCTCATCGAACGCAATGCGTTCGTCGTGCGAGAGACCACCATGCCGGTGCTGACCCCGGGTTCCTCCCCGCTGCGGGTGCTGCACCTCAGTGACTTCCACATGACCCCCGGGCAGCGTCGCAAACAGGCTTGGATTCGCGAGCTCGCCAGTATGGAGCCCGACCTGGTGATCAACACCGGTGACAACCTGTCGCACCCCAAGGCCGTGCCGTCGGTGGTCCAGGCGTTGAGTGACCTGTTGGCGGTACCCGGTCTCTTCGTCTTCGGCAGCAACGACTACTTCGGCCCGCAGCCCAAGAACCCGACCAACTACATCTTCAGGCCGTCGCACCGGATCACCGGCGAACCGCTGCCGTGGCAGGATCTGCGCGCGGCGTTCACCGAGCGCGGCTGGCTCGACATGACGCACACCCGCCGCGAGATCGAGGTGAAGGGGCAGCTCATCTCGGTCGCGGGCGTCGACGACCCGCACCTGTCCCGCGACCGCTACGAGACCATCGCCGGACCCGCCAGCCCTGCGGCCAACCTGACGCTGGGGCTGACCCACGCGCCGTACACGCGGGTGCTGGACCGCTTCGCCGCCGACGGTTACCAGCTGGTCCTGGCCGGCCACACCCACGGCGGCCAGATGTGTCTGCCCTTCAAGGGCGCGCTCGTCACCAACTGCGACCTCGACCCGTCGCGGGCCAAGGGTCCGTCCCGCTGGGGCGCCCACATGCAACTGCACGTGTCGGCGGGCCTCGGCACGTCGCCGTACGCCCCGTACCGATTCTGCTGCAGGCCGGAGGCGACGCTGTTGACTCTGGTGGCGGCTCCCACCGGCGGCGGAAACCTCGGGAGCCGGGCCGGCGTATCCCAGCCGGCAGTCTCGGCGCGGTGACCGACAGCTCCTCCATCGCGGTTCGCCGACATCCCCGGGACTGGGTCGACAACGCGGTCCGATTGATCGAGGCCGACGCCAGGCGCAGTGCCGACACCCATCTGCTGCGGTACCCCCTGCCGTCGGCATGGTGCGACGGCGTGCGGGTCCAGCTGTACTTGAAGGACGAGACCACCCACATCACCGGCAGCCTCAAGCATCGATTGGCCCGCTCGTTGTTCCTCTACGGTCTGTGCAACGGCTGGATCGGCGAGAACACCACGGTCATCGAGGCGTCCTCGGGTTCCACGGCCGTCTCCGAGGCCTACTTCGCCGCGATGCTCGGCCTGCCGTTCATCGCCGTCATGCCCTCGTCGACCAGTGCGGCGAAGATCGCCTTGATCGAATCGCAGGGTGGCCGTTGCCATCTCGTGGCGGAGTCGTCGCAGGTGTACGCCGAGGCCGAGCGGCTGGCCGAGGCGACGGGCGGGCATTACCTCGATCAGTTCACCAACGCCGAGCGGGCGACCGACTGGCGCGGCAACAACAACATCGCCGAGTCCATCTTCGATCAGATGCACGACGAGGAGTTTCCGATCCCGGAGTGGATCGTGGTCGGTGCGGGGACCGGCGGCACTAGCGCGACGATCGGGCGGTATCTGCGGTACCGGCGGCATGCCACCGCGTTGTGCGTCGTCGACCCGGAGAACTCGGCGTTCTTCCCCGCCTATTCGCAGGGGCGCCGCGACGTCACGGGTTCGTCGTCGCGCATCGAGGGCATTGGCCGACCGCGGGTGGAGCCGTCGTTCCTGCCGGGCGTGATCGACCGAATGATGATCGTCCCGGACGCTGCGTCGGTCGCAGCGGCCCACCACGTCAGCAAGGTCATGGGTCGCAAGGTGGGCCCGTCGACGGGCACCAATGTCTGGGGGGCGTTCCGCTTATTGGCGGAGATGGTCTCGGCGGGTCGCAGTGGGTCGGTGGTGACCCTCCTGTGCGATGCGGGCGACCGCTACGCCGACACCTACTTCGACGAGGACTGGCTCACCAGTAAGGGGTTGGACCCGTCGGAATCCTCGTCGGTGCTCCACGAATTCGAGCGCTCGGGCCGCTGGGTCTGATCGCCGCCCTCGAAGGCACCGCGGCTGAAGCGTTCGGACGTCGCGAACAACCACAATGCGGCGATGGCGAACAATCCAAAGTAGACTGCGGCTCCCAACCCGGTCATGTGTTGGCCTTCCCTCGATGAGTCATCGGTCGAACGTGCTGGCTACAACGTCGTGCACGTCGATTTCCATTCCCAGAGTCCTGTACCCACCGCGGCGGGGTCTGACCCGGTTGGTGTCAGCCGTCACGCGGGCGATGGGACGGCGCTGGGCGTTTGGCTTCGGGCTGGGCCGGTGCGATAGGCTGGCCTGGCTCTACGCGGGGTATGGCGCAGCTTGGTAGCGCGCTTCGTTCGGGACGAAGAGGTCGTGGGTTCGAATCCCGCTACCCCGACTGGCGTCATTGCAGGTGAGAGGCCCTTTCCAGTAATTCTGGTCGGGGCCTTTTTCCGTGTCGGTCCGCACTGGGTCGGCAGCGCAATCATTCAGTGGGCGGCCCGCTCCCCGTTCCAAGCCAGATTCCTGCTGGCGCGCAAGGGAGTCCGACGTCGCTCAGGGTCAGGATGCCTGCTGGTGCTGCGGCCACGCCGAGGGCGGCGTTGACGGCGGGCATGGCGGTCATGGTGTCCCATTCGTGATTGCCCCAGTGGTCGGGCGGAAGGAAGCGGATGCGAGTGTCGATACCGGGTTCACCCTCAATCATCACTTTGTAGTGATCGTCGTCGAATATCCAGTCCCCGTTGAGTTTCTTCGTTAGATACCAAGCCACGCGCGACTCGATGATGGTCTTGCCGTTCACCTTGGCATTCCAGCCGCCCCTGATAGCGGCGATGGTGTTCTTCTCCATGGTGAACCAACCGAGTTCGACCTTTTCCGAGGTTGTTTGGTGGTCGACCACGAACTCCATGTCATCGACTTCGAATCCCAAGGCCACCGCCATGCGCTCGACGGAGTCGGCGAATGTGCCGAACCCGAACTTCGCCAGTGCAGCGACTTCGGGTGTCACCTCGGGCAGTCCCATGCCCAACGCCTGCCACGTTTCAGCCGACTCGTATACGGACACATCTGCAGATTCGACGATGGAAATCTTCTGGACGTCGCGACAGACGGCGGTCATCGCCGTGACCATGGTGTTGATCCAGCCGGGGTTGATGCCAGTGACGTAGAGCGAACTGTTGCCCTTGTCGCAGGCTGCGGCGAGCTTGGCCTTCGTCTCGCCCTGGATGCCGCCGATGTTGAGGAACAGATTGGTGCTGATGACGTCGAGGCCGCTTTCGAGCAGTCGGACAGCATGGTCGAGGTCGGCCATGAACGGGTTGTAGAAGACGGTGTCGGCGTCCAGGGCGATCAGCGCGTCGACGTCGGTGGTGGCGAGCACTCCGGTGTCGGGTCGACCGCACAACGGTCCGGCGTCTGTGCCTGCCTTGTCCTCCGAGTAGGCGTAGACACCTACCAGTTCGAGTCGGGGATCGTCGAGGATGCCTCGCAGGCTGAGCTTTCCCACCTTGCCGGTGGTCCATTGAATGACACGCAGCTTGCTCATCGGTTCCTTCGGGTAGGAGGCCCGTTGCCCGGGCGAGTCTTTGGCGGGTGGTGTTCACACGGGTATGACGCAGCAGAGCAGGCTCCGAGGACTACGTGAGAATGGATTGACGCTAGACGAGAATTACATTCTCTTCTTCGTAAAACAAGACATCCAACACGAGGTTTCAAGAAGCCGTTTCACGATGCTGCACATGCTCTCGAGAAGCAGCAGTGCCGTCCGAACGGATTCGACTGAATGACATGGCATTTCAGACGTTCCAGCGCCATCCTCATCGCCACAGCGCAGATGCAGAAGGGCTCCGACCGCACCGGTCGGAGCCCTTCTGCATCATTGCCGCGAGCCGTGCGGTCAGACCAACACCTCGACGCGCGGATCCTCGTCGTCGTGCTGGTGCGCCTTCGCGTACATGGCGAACGAGCCGATCTCGGCCACCCCCAACAGGATCATGGGCCAAACCATCCCGGCGGCCAGACTCAGACCGAAGCGCTCCCCGGCCGGACGGCGCTCGTCGCCGAGTCTCGCGCTCAGGATGAAGACGGCGACAGCGGCCGCGGCAGCCACGGCGGCGTAGGCGTAAACCAGCGTCCAGCCCATGATCACTCCTCGTAGTTTGCTACGGGCTAAGAATTCCCAGCCTAGTCCGAAAGCAAACGACGAATCCTCAAGATGCAGCGGCCCGCAGCTTCTCCAGGAGCGGCTGAGCGGCCTCCTCCAGAAAGCGGTCCTGACCCTCGTCGCCGACCTGGACCAACGCGATGTCGGTGAAACCCGCCTCCCAGTACTTGCTGACCGCCGACACGATGGCGTCCAGATCAGGACCGCACGGGATCGACGACGCCACGTCCTCCGGCCGGACGAACTGGGTGGCCCCCGCGAAACCCGCGGTCGTCGGCAGGTCGGCGTTCACCGACCAGCCGCCCGCGAACCACCGGAACTGCTCGTGCGCCCGCTCGATGGCG
The DNA here is from genome assembly GCF_030295745.1 of Mycolicibacterium sp. TUM20985. NCBI lineage: Bacteria > Bacillati > Actinomycetota > Actinomycetes > Mycobacteriales > Mycobacteriaceae > Mycobacterium > Mycobacterium antarcticum. Next base: position 541,644 of record NZ_AP027291.1, on the reverse strand, counting down.
GCCTTCTCGTCGGTGTCCCAACAGATCGGGATCTGTCCGACGACGCGCGAGTCACCAGGCAGCCCCGTGCCCTTGCGCGCCGAATGCCAGCCGTCGACGAGATCCTTGTCCGGCTCCACGGCGATGAGGTGGTCGACGAGCGGCGCGAACGTCTGCACCGAGCGCTCACCCGACACCGCCGCGGCGATGGCCACCGGCACGTCGGGGACATCCCACAAGCGGGCGGAGTCCACCTCGAAGTACTCGCCCTTCCAGTCCACGATGTCACCGGTGAACAGCTCCCGGATGATCTGGACCGCTTCGGTCAGCATGTCCTGGCGCCGCTTGACGGTCGGCCAACCCTTCCCGACGACGTGCTCGTTGAGGTTCTCGCCGCTGCCGACGCCGAGGGTGAACCTGCCGTCGGCGAGGATCTGCAGCGTGGCGGCTTGCTGGGCGACGATCGCCGGGTGGTAGCGCATCGTCGGACACGTCACGTAGGTGAACAGCTCGACCCTCTCGGTGGCGTGCGCCACGGCGCCGAGCATGGTCCAGGCGTTGGGGGCGTGCCCCTGCGCGGCGAGCCACGGTGAGTAGTGGTCACTGCTCACCTCGAAGTCGAAACCGAGGCGCTCTGCCGAGATCGCATACTCGACAAGCTGTTTGGGGCTGCTTTGTTCTGTCATCAGGGTGTAGCCGAATCGCGTCATGAATGACGCCTACCCGGCTACGGGCACGCCGAAAACCCCGGTTACAGCCGATCCTTCACGGCAGCGGACAGCCGCGGTCCATCCGCCTTGCCCTCGGCGATGGCGACGGCCGCCTTCATCACCTGGCCCATCTGCTTGATACCCGGGCGGTGACCGATCTCCTCGGCGACCTGGGCCATGGCGGTGTTCACGACGTTGGCGAGCTCGTCGTCGTTGAGCTGCGTTGGGAGGTAGTCGTCGATGACCTGGGCCTCGGCCCGCTCGTTGGCCGCGAGGTCGCCACGCCCGTTGGTGACGTAGATCTCGGCGGCCTCACCACGCTTGCGGGCTTCCCGTGCCAGCACCTTGAGGACGTCGTCGTCGGTCAGGTCGCGGGCCTGCTTGCCCGATACCTCCTCGGCCTGGATCGCGGCTAGCAGCATCCGCAGCGTCGCGGTGGTCAGCTTGTCCCGGGCCTTCATTGCCACCGTCAGGTCGGCGCGCAGCCGATCCTTGAGTTCCGCCATGGCGTAGACGCTACGCCCGGCGACCCGGCGCCCGTCCTGAATACCGTTGTGAATAATGACCGCTATCGACGACGATGGTGACATGAGCAGCGACGCCGGCGGGCCCGACGGGACCGCCCCACCGCCGCTGGCCGATCCGTTGCCCGCCTACGCGCAGGCCCCCGCGTGGCATCAGCCCCCGCCCCCCCAGCCGGCCTACTACCCGCCGCCCGGTCATGGCGGCTATCCATCGCCGGGTGGCGGCTGGCCCCCGATGGGTCCGGCGGCCGCGCTCAAACCCGGTGTCATCCCGTTGCGTCCACTGAGCCTGTCCGACATCTTCAATGCCTCGATCACCTACGTGCGGGCGAACCCGAAGGCCACGCTCGGACTGACCACGATCGTCGTGGTGGTGGCTCAGGTCCTCTCACTGCTTCTACAGATCGGGCCGCTGGCCGCCTCCGGGCTGTTGTCGCGTCCGCCGGCGGACACGTTCGGCCCGTCGGACGCCTCGGACATCTCCGGCTCCACGATCGTCGGATTGCTGCTGTCCAGTGGCGCAGGCATCGTCACCACCGCCCTGGCCGGGATCGTGCTCAGCGGCCTGCTCACGGTCGTGGTCGGGAGGGCGGTGTTCGGTGCGACCATCGGCATCGGCGAGGCGTGGCAACGGGTGCGCGGACGTCTGCTGCCCCTGCTCGGCGTGACCGCGTTGGAGGCGGCCGGCGCCGCGGTACTCATCGCGGTGGTCGTCGGGGTGGTGGCCGTCGTCGTCCAGGTCGCCGGCGGCCCGGCGGCGTTCGTGGTCGGGGCGCTGTTCGGCCTGGCCGTGATCGTCCTGCTGGTCTACCTCTACACGATGCTGAGCTTCGCCCCCACGCTGATCGTGTTGGAGCGGATCGGCGTGATGGCCGCCGTCACCAGGTCGTTCGCCCTGGTGAAGAACGACTTCTGGCGGGTGTTCGGCATCCGTCTGCTGGCCGTGGTCGTGGCGGGCGTGGTGTCCGGAGCCGTCACCGCACCGTTCAGCTTCGTCGGTCAGATCATGTTGATGGTCGGCGAATCCGCCAACACGATGGTCATCGCGGTGGTGTTGATCAGCGTCGGCGGCGCGATCGGCCAGATCATCACGGCCCCGTTCAACGCCGGCGTGGTCGTGCTGCTCTACACCGACCGGCGGATCAGGGCGGAGGCGTTCGACCTGGTGCTGCAGACGGGCGCGATGGGAATGGTCGGCAGCACCGACGACCTCTGGCTCACCCCTCGACGCTGACGTGACCACCATCGACATCGACCGCGACGCGGCGCACGACGCCGCCCAGCGCGAGTTGAGCAAGCCGATCTACCCGCGGGGTTCGCTCACCGATCAGCTGCTGGGGTGGCTCGACGACCTGGTGTACCGGATCATGTCGGGAGGCGCGTCGGTCCCTGGCGGCTGGCTGACCATCACCGTGCTGCTCGTCCTGGTGACCGTCGCCGTCGTGGTCGCCGTCCGCGTGGCACGTCGGGCGATGCGGACCAATCGCGGCCGCGACAGCGGACTGTTCGGAGCGGTCGAGATGAGTGCCGCAGAGCACCGGTTGGTAGCGGAACGGGCTGCCGCGCAGGGTGATTGGGCTTCGGCGATCAAGCACCGCGTGCGCGCCATCGCCCGTCAGCTCGAGCAGACCGCGGTGCTCATCCCCGTGCCGGGGCGCACGGCCACCGAACTGGCTCGCGACGCGGGTCGGGCCGTTCCCGAGCTGGCCGACGAATTGCGCCGCGCCGCAGTGGCATTCAATGACGTCACGTACGGCGAATTGCCCGGGAGCGAAGTGGCCTACCGGCTCGTCGCCGACCTCGACGGTCATCTGCTCGGCCACGCCGCCGGCGCCTCGGCGACACCCGACCCGGCGGCCGCCGACGACACCTGGGTCGAGGTGCGATGACCGATACCTCCTCGGCGGTCGGATCGACCGTCGTGCAGCGCTGGCGCGCTCTGCGCTGGGTGCTGTTGGCACTCGTCGTCGTGGTCGGCGTCTCGGTACTGTCCACCTATCTCACGGCGCCGCGGCCGGGTGGCCGGATGGATCCGGAGGCCACCTCACCCGATGGCGCCCACGCGCTCGTCACGTTGCTCGCCGAGCGTGGCGTCGAGGTGGTGCCCACCGATGACCTCGCCGGGGTCGCACGAGCAGCGCAACCGGATTCCCTTCTGCTGGTGGCTCCCACGCCGTATCTGCTCGACGACGACGGCTTGCAGCGGTTGCGCGACCTGCCGGGCGACGTTCTGCTGGTCGAACCGATCTCGCGCACCAGGGAGTCGCTGGCGCCAAGGGTTCGCCTGGCCGAGAAGACCAGTTTCGGTGGCCAACCGGACTGCGACATGCGTGAGGCAACCCGCGCCGGCAGCGTCCAACTAGACCTCAGCGACACCTACCAGGCGACCGCGGACGGCACCGGGCTGACGAGCTGCTACGGGGGCGCGCTGGTCCGGTACGCCGACCGCGGACGCACCGTCACCGTCGTCGGCACCGCGAACTTCATGACCAATTCCGGCCTGGTGCGGGAAGGGAACGCCGCGCTGGCGATGAACCTGGCTGGCGTCTACCCTCGCGTCATTTGGTATACGCCCAAACGCATCGTGGGCGAATCGGACGGCGCCACGTCGATCATGGACCTCATCCCCGCCCGCGTCGGCTGGGTCGTGCTGCAGCTCTGCTTGGCGGTCGGCTTCGTCGCGCTGTGGCGGGGTCGCCGGATCGGTCCACTGGTCGCCGAGCAGCTCCCGGTGGTGGTGCGGGCATCGGAGACCGTAGAGGGACGCGGCAGGTTGTACCGGTCCCGCCGCGCCCGCGATCGAGCCGCGTCGGCCCTGCGGACCGCCACACTGCACCGGCTCGCGCCACGCCTGGGCCTTGGCGTTCAGACCGATCCCGCCTCGGTCGTGGCGGCGGTGGCGGGACGCATCCGGTACGCACCCGGCGCGCTCGGGTATGCACTCTTCGGGCCCGCCCCCACCGACGACGCCGAACTGGTCGAACTCTCCCGACTCCTGGACGACATCGAAAGGCAGGTCATCGACTCGTGAGTCACCCCACGACATCGACAGTTGACTCCGACGGCGCGCGAAATGCGTTGTTGGCATTGCGTTCCGAGATCGCCAAGGCGGTGGTCGGGCAGGACGCCGTGGTGAGCGGTCTGGTCATCGCGCTGCTGTGCCGAGGTCACGTCCTGCTGGAGGGGGTGCCGGGCGTCGCCAAGACGCTGCTGGTCCGCACCCTGTCCGCGGCGCTGCAACTGGACTTCAAACGGGTGCAGTTCACCCCGGATCTGATGCCCGGTGACATCACGGGATCTTTGATCTACGACGCTCGCAGCGCGGAGTTCGAGTTCCGTGCCGGGCCGGTGTTCACGAATCTGCTGCTCGCCGACGAGATCAACCGCACGCCGCCGAAGACGCAGGCTGCCCTGCTGGAGGCCATGGAGGAACGGCAGGTCACCGTGGACGGTGACCCGAGGCCGCTGCCCGACCCCTTCATCGTCGCGGCGACCCAGAACCCCATCGAGTACGAGGGCACCTACCAGCTACCCGAGGCTCAACTCGACCGGTTCCTACTGAAACTCAACGTGCCGTTGCCGCCGCGCGATCAGGAGATCACCATCCTGTCAAGGCATGCAAGGGGTTTCGACCCGCGTGACCTCTCCGCCGTGCAGCCGGTGGCGGGCCCGGCCGAGCTGGCGGCGGGTCGTGACGCGGTGCGCCAGGTCCTCGTCGCCGACGAGGTCACCGGTTACATCGTCGACATCGCCGGCGCGACCAGACGATCCCCTGCCCTACAGCTGGGCGTGTCACCCCGTGGTGCGACGGCGCTGCTCGCCACGTCGCGGTCGTGGGCGTGGTTGTCGGGCCGCAACTACGTGACACCCGATGACGTGAAGGCGATGGCCCGGCCGACACTGCGCCACCGCATCGCCCTGCGGCCGGAGGCCGAACTCGAGGGGTCCACCCCCGACGGCGTGCTCGACGGCATCCTGTCCGCGGTGCCGGTCCCGCGCTAGTGGTCGTCACCGGCCGCGCCGGCCTGGTCGCCCTGATCTGCGTGCTGCCGATCGGGGTATCCCCCTGGCCTGCAAAGACATTCGCAATTCTGCTGGCGCTGCTGCTGGTGGCGCTCGCGGTCGACGTGACGCTGGCGGCCAGCACCAGACGGCTGCGCTTCAGCAGGAACGGCGACGGCGCCGCGCGCCTCGGCGAACCCGTCGAAACCGCCCTGGTCGTCGAGAACCCGGGTCGACGCAGATTTCGCGGGTGGGTGCGCGACGCGTGGGCGCCGTCGGCCCGCGCGGAGCCGCGCACTCACCGCATGAACGTCGCTGGTGAACAACGACATCAGGTCAGCACCACGCTGCGCCCCGTTCGGCGCGGCGACCAACGTTCGGCGATGGTCACGGCACGGTCCGTCGGACCCCTCGGACTAGCGGGCAGGCAGACGTCGCACCGCGTGCCGTCGCAGGTGCGGATCCTGCCACCGTTCCTGTCGCGCAAGCACCTTCCGTCCCGACTGGCCAGGCTTCGCGAACTCGACGGCGCCATCCCGGTTCTGATCCGTGGTCAGGGCACCGAGTTCGACTCGCTGCGCGAGTACGTCCTCGGTGACGACGTAAGATCCATCGACTGGCGGGCCACCGCGCGCCGGGCCGACGTCGTGGTCCGCACCTGGCGGCCCGAACGCGACCGACGGGTGGTGCTCGTCCTGGACACGGGCCGGACGTCCGCGGGCCGGGTCGGCGTCGACCCCACCGCGGGTGACCCCCACGGCTGGCCGCGCCTGGACTGGTCGATGGACGCCGCACTTCTGTTGGCGGCCTTGGCTTCCCGTGCTGGTGATCACGTCGACTTCATCGCCCACGACCGAGTGCCGCGGGCGGCCGTCTTCAACACCACCCGCACCGAACTGCTCCCTCATCTCGTCGAGGCGATGGCGCCGCTCGAGCCCGCGCTGGTCGAATCCGATGCGGCAGCCATGGTCGCCACGGTGCAGCGACGCGTCCGGCGGCGGGCGCTGGTGGTTCTGCTGACCGACCTGAACCCCTCGGCGCTCGACGAGGGCCTCATGGGTGTCCTTCCGCAGCTGGCGGCCAAGCATCAGGTGGTGCTCGCCGCGGTCGGCGATCCGAGGGTGGACCGACTCGCCGCCGGGCGTTCCGACGCCGCCGAGGTCTACGACGCCGCCGCGGCAGAGCGGGCCCGCAACGACCGCGCCGCCATCGCCGCGCGACTGCGGCGACACGGCGTCGACGTCGTCGACGCGATGCCCGATGAGCTGGCGCCGGCGTTGGCCGACCGGTACCTGGCGATGAAGGCCAGCGGCCGGCTGTAACCTTCGCCCGCGAGCAGACGCAAAGGGCCCTCATTCGCGGGATTTCAGGGCCCTTTGCTGGAGCCGCTTGCGGACTGCCCGCGGGGTTGCTAGGAGGTGGGCACCAGATCGGGGGCATCGGCGACGTCACCCGTCTCGCCTGCACGAACCGCCCTGCGCCCGAAGTGGATCACGTAGGCCAGGAACGCGACCTCCGCCGCGACGCCGACCGCGATGCGCAGGAACGTGGGCAGCGGAGAGGGCGTGACCAGTGCCTCGATGAGACCCGATGCCAGCAGGACGACCACCAGCCCGACGGCGACCGAGACGACGGCCCGCCCCTGCTCGGCCAGCACCTGACCCCGCGGTCGGTCGCCCGGTGAGATCACCGACCAGCCGAGCCGCATCCCGGCGGCCGCGGCGAGGAAGACCGCGGTCAGCTCGAGTAGTCCGTGCGGTAGGAGCAGACCGAGGAAGACGTCCCCCTTGCCGGCGTCGAACATCAATCCGCCGACGACACCCAGGTTCGCGGCGTTGGAGAACAGCACGTACGGAATGGGCAGGCCCAGGACGATCGCGTAGCCGATGCACTGAGCCGCGACCCAGGCGTTGTTGGTCCACACCCGCAGGGCGAACGAACCGGCGGGGTTCTCGCTGTAGTACGAGGCGAACTCCCGGTTGACCAGCTCCGCGATGTCCGAGGGGGTTCCGACCGTCGCCTGCACCTCGGGACTGCCTGCCACCCAGACGCCCAGCGCGGTGGCGACCACGAAGAAGGCCACGGCCGAACCCAACCACCACCGCCAGGACCGGTAGGCCACGACGGGAAACGACACCGTCCAGAAGCGGGTGAACTCACTCCACAACGGGGCGTGGGCGCCGGTGACCGCGGCACGGGCGGTGGCGACCAACCCCGAGAGCCTGCCGACCAGAACCGAGTCACCCGAGGCGCTGCGCACGATCGACAGATGGGTCGACACCCGCTGGTAGAGGTCGACCAGTTCGTCGACCTCGGCCCCGGTCAGCTTGCGTCGACGCTTGACCAGGTACTCCAGTCGGTCCCACGCGGGCCGGTGGGCCAGCACGAATGCGTCGACATCCATCCGACGAATCCTAGTAGCGTTGGCTTTCATGGTGGCCCAGCCCGAGCCGATGGTCACGGGTGACGCCGTCGTCCTCGACATCCAGATCGCCCAGTTGCCGGTGCGCGCCTTGGCGGCACTGGTCGACCTGACGGTGATCGGCATCGGCTACGTCGTCGGCGTCATCCTGTGGGCCGCCACCATCTACGACTTCGACGACGCCTTGTCGGCCGCGGTGCTGGTCATCTTCACGGTGCTGACCATCGTCGGTTATCCAATCGCCTTCGAGACCGCGACCAGGGGGCGATCCCTGGGCAAGATGGCCCTCGGGCTGCGGGTGGTCTCCGACGACGGTGGCCCGGAACGCTTCCGCCAGGCGCTGTTTCGCGCACTGTCGGGGTTCGTCGAGATCTGGATGTTCGCCGGTGGGCCCGCCGTCATCTGCAGCATGCTGTCGGCGAGGGGCAAGCGGATCGGTGACGTGTTCGCGGGCACCATGGTGATCAGCGAGCGGGCGCCAAAGCTGCCGGCACCTGTGCCGATGCCCCCGGCCCTAGCCTGGTGGGCATCGTCGCTGCAGCTCTCAGCGCTGCGTCCCGAACAGGCGGAGCTGGCGCGTCAGTTCCTCTCCCGCGCGAGTCAGTTGGAGCCGCAGCTGCGCGATCAGATGGCGTACCGCATCTGCGCGGAGGTCGTCGCGCAGATCTCGCCGCCGCCGCCCGCGGGCGCACCTCCTCCGTTGGTCCTGGCCGCGGTGCTGGCCGAACGTCACCGCCGCGAACTCGTGCGCCTGCGCCCCGGCCCGTCGCCGCCACCGCCACCCGCGCCTCCCCTCGCGTGGGTGCCGTCGGGACCGACCTCACCGGCCTCACCGGCCTCACCGGCAGGTTTCACCCGGCCCAACTAGTGGGACACCACTGTCTCACAGTGGGTCACCCGTGCTATATTCGACGACATGAGTGCCCCGTTGATGGCCGAGGGTGGCCCACGCTCGAGAACGCGCAAGGCGATTCTCGGTGCCGCCATGGTCGTGCTCGGGGACAACCCCGGCGCCTCGCTCGGTGACATCGCCACGGCGGCCGAGGTCGGACGCAGCACCCTGCATCGATACTTCGCCGAGCGATCCGACCTGCTGCGGGCGCTCGCCCTTCACGTTCACGCACTGAGCAATGCGGCGATCGAGCACGCGGAGCCGGACTGTGGGCCGCCAGAGGAGGCGCTTCGACGAGTCGTCGAGTGTCAGCTGGACCTCGGGCCCATCGTGCCGTTCGTCTACAACGAGTCGTCGATCAACGCCGACCCGGCCATGGCCGCCGAACTCGACACCGGCGACGAGGTGATCGTCGAAGTGCTCAACCGGGCAGCCACGCAGGGCGCGGCCGGCCCGCCGGGCTGGCCGCGACTCGTGTTCTGGGCGCTGCTGAACGCCGGCTACGAGGCCGCGCGGCTCGGCACCCCGCGCGTCCAGGTCGTCGACGCCATCATGGCCAGCCTCACCCAGGGCACCATCAACCCGAATCGGTCTTGACGTCGAGAGGTTCGCCCCGACGTAGTTCTCAGGAGCAGTCCAATGTCCACCCACATGGACGTCACCACGGCGTCCACCACCACCGCCACACCGCGACGCGCCTGGATCGCGCTCGCGGTCCTCATGCTGCCGGTGCTGCTGGTCGCCGTCGACAACACGGTGCTCGCCTTCGCCCTGCCTAGCATCGCCCAGGACTTCCGTCCGCCCGCGACCACCCAGCTGTGGATCGTGGACGTGTACTCGCTGGTGCTCGCCGCCCTGCTGGTGACGATGGGCAGCCTCGGCGACAGGATCGGTAGGCGTCGTCTGCTGATGATCGGCGCGGGCGGCTTCGCGGTGGTCTCGGCGGCCGCGGCGTTCGCACCGAGCGCCGGGTACCTCGTCGGGGCACGCGCGTTGCTCGGCGTATTCGGCGCCATGCTGATGCCATCCACGCTGTCGCTGATCCGCAACATCTTCACCGATGCCTCTGCGCGTCGGCTCGCGATCGCCCTCTGGGCGTCGTGCTTCACCGCGGGTTCCGCACTGGGCCCGATCGTGGGCGGCGCTCTGCTGCAACACTTCCACTGGGGCGCAGTCTTCCTGGTGGCCGTACCGATCCTGCTGCCGCTGCTGGTGCTGGCGCCGCGGCTGGTGCCCGAGTCTCAGGATCCGAACCCGGGCCCAGTCGATCTGGTCAGCGTCATGCTGACGTTGACCACGATGCTGCCCGTCGTCTGGGCCGTGAAGGCGGCGGCGCACGACGGCTTGTCGTGGTGGGTTGCGGGGGCCGTCGTCCTCGGCATCGGCTCCGGTGTGCTGTTCGTCAGGCGCCAGCGGCGCAGTGCCACACCGATGCTCGACGTGAGCCTGTTCTCCAATGCTCCCTTCACGTCGTCGATCCTGGCCAACTTCTTGTCCATCGTCGGTCTCATCGGCTTCATCTTCTTCATCTCCCAGCACCTGCAGCTCGTGCTCGGGCTGAGTCCGCTGGAAGCCGGCCTGGTCACGCTGCCCGGTGCGGCGCTGTCCATGATCGCGGGCATCGGCGTGGTGCCGCTGGCGAAGCGGATCGCGCCGGACTCGCTGATGATCATCGGGCTGGTCCTGGTGGCGGCGGGCTTCGTGGCGATTCTGCTGTTCCGGCACGACCTGACCGTCGTGGCCGTCATCATCTCCTTCATCATCTTGGAGATCGGGGTGGGAATGTCGCAGACGATCTCGAACGACACGATCGTCGCATCGGTCCCACCCGCGAAGTCCGGTGCGGCGTCGGCGGTTTCGGAGACGGCGTACGAGCTCGGCGCGGTCGTTGGCACGGCGACTCTCGGCACGATCTTCACGGCGTACTACCGCGCCGCGGTGGAACTGCCCGGTGGCCTCACGCCGATGCAGACCGCCGATGCCAGGGAGAGCATCGCCGGCGCCGCCTCGGTGGCCCAGACCCTGCCGCCCGCCTTGGGCAACCGGCTGCTCGACTCCGCCCGGGTGGCGTTCGACGCGGGCATCGCACCGACGGCGACCATCGCGGCGGTACTGGTGTTGATCGCGGCCGCGGTCGTCGCCGTCTCGTGCCGGGGTGTCAACGGCTGCGCAGCCCGACAAGCATCAGCACCGAGCCGAGTAGCGGTGCCAGAGTCCGAACGTGGTTCCACGCGGTCCACGGTCCGAGGTACGCGCGCCATTCCCGCAACGCGTCCGCTGCGGACAGACCCGTCGGGTCCATCGATGCCAGTCGATCGTTCAGCGGAACGTTGATCGCCACCGTCACGATGAAGGCCACCGTGCCGAGCGCCGCGCCGGCGAGCACGTAGCCCGATCCCCGCGCGGACATCCGCGCGACGGCCGCGACGCCCACGCCGAGCGCGAGGAGCGCCGAGCCGGCGAACAGGGTGAGGAAGGGTGCGTTGCCCTGCGCCTCGGCGTTGATACCGCGCATGGCGGCGATCGCGGCGGCCGGCTCGGCGCGGTCCAGACCCCGCATGACGAAGGTCGAGAACGCAAAGAACACACCGCCGACGGCGGCGTTCGTCACGGCGGCTGCGGTGGTGGCGATCCAGAACGGGCTCGAACTCATGACCCCAGTCAATGGGCAGCCGTCGAGACGATCCATAGCCAAGCGTCCCTAATCCATACGCGATCGTCTACATTCAGCAGTATGGATGCACTGGGCGGCCTGCTCGACGGGGTGCGCGCCCGCGGCGCGTTCGTCCTGCGCCTGTCTTTGGACCCACCGTGGTCGATGCGCATCCAGGACGAGGCTCCCCTGACGCTGATCTGCGTGACGCGCGGGAGCGCGGTCATCGTCACCGAGTCCGGCGCGACCGTCGACGTCGGACCCGGTGACGTCGCCGTCGCGCGAGGTGTCGAGCACTACCTGTTCGCCGACGACCCCAGGACCGCACCGCAGGTCGTCATCCACCCCGGCAACCGCTGCACGACACTGGGCGGTGACGACCTGCGCTTCGAGATGTCGGTGGGGGTGCGGACGTGGGGTAACACCGCATCCGGCGCCGATCGCGCCGTCATCTGTGCCTATGAAGGTCGAAGCGAGGTGAGTTCGCGCCTGCTCGAAGCACTTCCGACGGTGCTGGTGGTGCGCGGTGAGACGTGGCGGACACCGTTGGTGGACCTGCTGGCCGACGAGGCGGTCCGCGACGGACCTGGTCAGGCGGCCTATCTCGACCGGCTCCTGGACCTGTTGCTGATGGACGTGTTGCGAACCTGGTTCGACTCCGACGAACAGGCCCCGACCTGGTGGCACGCCGAGCGAGATCCTCTCGTCGGCCCAGCGCTTCGCCTCGTCTACAACAATCCCGAACACCCGTGGACGGTGGCCAATCTCGCAGCGGCCGTGGGTAGTTCACGAGCACTATTCGCGCGCAGGTTCACCGAGCAGGTCGGCGAGCCACCGATCAGTTTCCTGACCGGCTGGCGGCTTGCCCTGGCCGCGGATCTGCTGCGCGCGAGCGAGGACACCATCGGCTCGGTGGCGCGCCAGGTCGGCTATGGCACGCCGTTCGCGCTGAGCAGCGCCTTCAAGCGCCGATACGGGTTGAGTCCCAATGCCTTCCGGGCCGACGCGTCACCTGGTTAGGCGTGCACGGGCTTCGCCGCCCGCCCGGCCAACGCACCCGTGGCCGACGTCGCGGCGATGGTGACGATGGCTCCAAGCATCAGCGCCGCCGGTTCGCCGGGGACCAACAGGTGCTGTTCGGTTCCCACCGTCGCCGCCGCCACGGGAACGCCGAGTTGGGCCGCCGAGAAGATGGCGAACGTCCACGGCTGCTTGAAGAGCCTGCCGATCGCATGGGCGAGGATGGCACCCGCCCCGAGTGCGGCACCCAGCGCGATGAACTCCGGGTGCGCCCCCAGATCGCGGACTTGCAGCGAGGCACCCAGCCAGATGAAGAAGAGCGGTCCGAAGAATCCTTCGGTGACACCGAACAACTGGCGGGCCAGGCGTCGGGGCTCACCGATCGCGGCGACCACTAGACCCAAGGCGAAGCCCGCCAGCATGATCGAGACGTGCGTGCCGATGGCCAGCGCGGCGAGGCCGAACAGCATGGCTAGGCTGAACCGCAATTCGAGGGCGAGCTTCCGCTTCTCGGAGTACCGGTGTAGCCGTTTGCGGAGCCCCTTGCCGTTGGCCCAGCGCAGCACCAGGTACAACACGAACGCGCACACGGCGATCGCGAGCGCACCGAGTGCGGCCCGGGGCGCCTGCGACGGGTCGATGACCAAGGGCAGCAACACGATGCACGCCGTGTCGGCGATGGCGATCTGCGCGGTGACCGACAGCACCGGTGGTCCCGTCAACTGCAGGCCGTCGATGATGGGCAGGGCGAGTGCCGCCGAGGACGACGCCATCAGCACCCCGTACAGCGCGGCATGTCCCGTGCCGAAGAACGTCGCCAGCCCCACCCCGAGTCCGGCCGCGACCGCGCCGACCAGAACGGCCCGCACTGCCGCCGCCGGTGCCGCCGTCCACATCTGGCGATCGCGGACGGGGACGTGCGTGCCGACGACGAACATCACCAGGGCGAAACCGATGTTCGCCAGCAGCTCGAAAGTCGGCTCGGCGTGGTCGATGACGCCGAAGCCGGTCTTTCCCAACATGATTCCCATCAGCAGCTCGCCGATGACCGCCGGCACCCGCAGCCGTGGCACGGCGGCCAACAGGGGGCCGACCAGACCGCCCACGACGAGCAGCGCGAGCGTGCCGAACCCGAATGCCGTCATCTCAGTCCGGTATCCGCCATGACACCAAACGGCATGGAATGGGGGTGTTCTCGTCGGTGAGGTAGCTCGCGCAGACGCGGTGGTAGCCATCGGCGATCTGCAGCGCGACGCCGTCGAGCACCCTACCCCGCACCAATAGGATGGGCGAAAGCTTGTGCCCCGCAGCGATCTTCGCCAGGTCAGCCTTGACGCGCGGGTTGGTCTCCGGCAGGAGTACCAGGCCCGCCGCCCGCAGGATGTCCTTGGCCTTGCGCAGGGCGGTGTCGGCCGATTCGAGCGCCGCGACCGTCGGATCGATCGCGTCGGCCTCACTGATCAGGCTGAGATACTCGGCTGCGGCAGTGTAGTCGTGGCCTTGGGGAGCGTCGAGCCACTTCACCGCCATTCGGACACCATAATCCCGGCGGCTGTGAGCGCGGCCATCTGGACACGAGGGGTTTCCCGATTCGACATGACACGGGCAGCGCTAGCGTGTGCAATGTAGGCAGCGTCGGGGGCGACGTCGCAACGTCGAGCATCGGGGGATGCATGATCACCATTGACCACGAGGCATCGCAGGCCGCCGACGCCGGCGTCGAGTCGGCATTGTGCTGCATGACGCTCGATGAGCTGAGCCGGATGCAGGACGTGCTGTTCGACCAGCTCCGCACGGGCCTGCCGCCGGTCGAGCGGATCGCGGCCGCACTCGACTGCCTTGATCCGGAGGTGGGGGCGTGGCTTCGCCTGCACGACGATCGGGGCGAGGCGGTCCGGGTCGTGATGCTGCTCGGAGCCCTCGCGGTCGCGATCGCCTGGATGACGCATCGTCACACGCCCGCTCCCAGCCCGAGGCTCCGCGACGCCATTGCCCGCGTCCGTGAGGACCACGTCTACATGCTGCCGATCCCTCGCAGCGACCCGTGTTTCTGCGGCAGCGGCAGCCAGTTCCGGGCCTGCCACGGTAGGCCGCCCATGGCCGTGCCCGCCGTCTGACGCCGGGGCTCAGTTCTTCTCGGACCACCTGAAGACGGCGAGGCAGCCGACCAGACCGCCGATACTCCACGCCGTCAGCACGAGGAATATTCGCCAATGCTCCCAGCTGCCTGCTGGTTCGAACGCGACCATTGCCGGTGGCAGCAGCACCGACCGGAAACCTTGCGCCAGCCATTTGACGGGAAAGATGGAACCGATGGTCAGCATCCAGATCGGCAGGACGACGAGCGGCACGTAGGTGCCCGAGATGAATTGCAATGCCACCGATGGACCGTTGGTGATCACGGCGGCTGACACCGCGTTGCTGGCGAAGTTGCTGATGAAGATGCCGAGCAACGAGCAGCTCACGACACCGAGGATGAAGATCCACGTCAACGTGAACCAGCCGAAGACGTCTGACGGCAGGTGGAGTTTGAAGACGAACACACCGACTGCCAGCAGAATGACGGCCTCGGCGAAACTGACGATGGCGACCAGCATGATCTTGCCGACGAAGTACGACGAGGCGGTGGTCGGCGTTCCACGAAGGCGTCTCAAGCCGCCGGTGTCGCGATCCGCGGCGATGCTGATGCCCAGGTTGATGAACGACGTCGACAGAATTCCGTAGGCGAGCATGCTCGCCGCGATCACGGCGCCGGTGGTGGTCTCGCTGCCCGGCATCTTCGTCGAGAAGATCGAGCCCAGCAGCAGACAGATCACCGCGGGCATCGAGAAGGTCAGGGCCACCTGCTCCGGCCGACGGTAGAACATCTTCAATTCGGGCACGACCCGCGACAATCCGATGCGCAGCGTCGACGGAAGTGGTGACTCCGATTCGGTCGCGCGGTGTCGCGGCGGCGAGGCCCGCTGGGCGCTTTCGCTGGCCATCACGCCTGGCCGATCAGGTGCAGGTACGCATCTTCGAGGGTCGGTCGGGTGATGGTCAGCTCCGGAAGTTCGGCGCCGTCCGTGCTGCGCCGCCTGACGAGTTCGGTGGGGTGGTCCGTCTGTTCGACGTGTACGTGGCCCCCCTCGACCCATCGGACCGTCGCCCCCGAGCTGACGTGGCCGGTCAACCGCGTCGGGGAATCCACCGCCACCACCTTGCCCCCCGCGATGACCGCGACCCGGTCGGCGAGCGCGGCGGCCTCCTCGAGGTAGTGCGTGGTGAGCAGGATGGTCGTGCCGTCGGCGGCCAGGAGTCTGATGAGATCCCAGAACTGCCGTCTGGCTTCGGGATCGAACCCGGTCGTCGGTTCGTCCAGGAACAGAAGCTCGGGCTTGCCGATGATGCCGAGCGCCACGTCCAGCCGGCGGCGCTGGCCACCGGACAGCGTCCGCACCCGCGATCCGGACACCGCGTCGAGCCCGACGAGTTCGAGGACGTCCCTAGGGTGTCGAGCGTTGCCGTAGCAGTTCGTGAACATGCGGACGGTTTCCAGCACCGTCAGCATCCCCGCGTCGCTGGCTTCCTGCAGCACGATGCCGACCCTGGCGCGCCAGTCCCGGCCCGCAGTCGCCGGGTCCTCGCCCAGTACTCGCACGTGGCCGGAGTCGCGTTGGCGATTGCCCTCGAGGATTTCTATGGTGGTCGACTTGCCCGCCCCGTTGGGACCGAGGATTGCGAAGACTTCGCCGTAGCCGACGTCGAGGTCGAGGTCCCGCACCGCCTGCAGTCGACCGTAGGACTTCGACAGACCTTGAACGTGCACCGCGGACGTTCCATCCGCGAGCGTCATCCTCCCGTTTCCCGCTCGGCGGCAGGTCCCTCGAGTTCGGCCAGGAGTGCCCGCAGCTCCGATTCGGACAACTCGTCGATTAGTTGGGCGACGCCATCGTCGGTGTCCTCCGCCGCGCGATCGGTCACCTCGGGGACCTCGTCGGGGGCGGCGAGCTCGTCGAGGACCCGAACGGCGAGCGAGTTCACGCTGACCCCTCTGAGGATCTCCAGCACCGGAAGGTCGATGGCGAACATCGTGTTGATCCTCACCCGGAAGTCCATGGCCATCATGGAGTCCAGGCCGATGTCGTCGAGGATGTCATCGCATTCGATGTCGGCGACTGCACAATCGAAGACGGCGGCGACGGTCCGGCGCACGTGCTCGGTGACCACGTCGAGCCGCTCGGCCGTGGGCAGCCCGGAGATCGCGTCCAGGATCGAGGACTCGGAGTCATCGCGTGCCGCAGATACTTCGGGCGTGTCGAGATCGGCGAACATCGGCGGCAGCCGTCGGCTGTGACCGGCCTGGCGGGCCCGACCCCAGTCGGCTGTGATCGCGACGACGTTCGCGGCCCGCTGGTTGATCAGCCGATCGAGGATACGTGCGCCCGCCGTGGGCGTGATCAGCTCGATTCCCCTTTGTGCATAGAGCTTCTCGAGCTTGAGCTCCTCCACCATTCCGACCGACCACGGCCCCCATCCGATGGTCAGGGCCGGTAGCCCCTGCGCCTGGCGGTAGTGCGCGAAGGCGTCGAGGAACGCGTTGGCGGCAGCGTAATTTCCCTGCCCAGGCGAGGCGATGGTCGACCCCGCCGACCCGAACATCACGAAGAACTCGAGTTCGTGCTCGATGAAGGTGTCGTGCAGCACGCGGGTGCCGGTGATCTTGGGAGCCAACACCTTCGTGAAGTCGTCCTCGCCCATGTTCACCAGGAGTTGGTCGTGAACCGATCCTGCCGCGTGGATGACGCCGCGCACGGGTCGGCCGCCGGTTCGGGTGTGGTCGCGGAGCCACGCCATCATCTGTCCGGCGTCGGTGACGTCGACGCTGGCAGTGATCACCTCGGCGCCTAGACGTTCGATCGCCCGGATCACCTCGACGGTGGCGAAGTGCGAATCATCCTCCGGCAGTTGGGTCCAACGGTCGCGCGAGGGGATCTCGCTTCGACTCAGCAGGGCGATGTGGCGG
The DNA here is from genome assembly GCF_030295745.1 of Mycolicibacterium sp. TUM20985. NCBI lineage: Bacteria > Bacillati > Actinomycetota > Actinomycetes > Mycobacteriales > Mycobacteriaceae > Mycobacterium > Mycobacterium antarcticum. The sequence goes on along the minus strand of NZ_AP027291.1, from coordinate 524,437 downwards.
GCTCCGTGTTCGGCGAGATACATGGCCACGGTCCGGCCGAGGACACCGGCGCCACCGGTCACGACGTACGTCGCATCGGGCGTGAGCTTGGTGGGGAACGCCTTCGTGAGGCTGGTGCTCGGGCGCAGCCGCGCGACGAACGTCTCCTCACCGCGGATCGCGACCTGATCCTCGCCGTCGTCACCGAGGATGCGCTCGCAGATCCGCGCGGCCGTCTCGGCGCGGTCGAGGACCGAGTCTTGCTCGACGTCCTGGTCGACGTCGAGGTCGACATCGACGAGACCACCCCACTGCTCGGCGAATTCGTGGTGGCCGACGACCCGGCCCAAACCCCAGACGGCGGCCTGTTCGGGCGATCGCACCTCGGCTCCCGCGGCCGGTTGCGCGTTGGCGGTGATCACGTGGAGGCGGGGCTTGACGGTGTCCTTCGCAGCGAGCGCCTTGACCAGGCGCACGACCGTGAGCACACCCATGTCGCGGTCGGCCTCGGTATCCGCGGCGACGTCGAGCGGCCAGCAGTCGACGATGCCCGCGAGGTCGGCGTGGCCGTCGAGGTGGGAGTCGATCAACCGGGCCAGCTGGTCGGGACGCCGAGGGTTCACGGCGTATCCCCCGTCCACCTCGGTGAGTTCGTCGACGGTTTGGGCGACGACGGTGTGCACCCGGTGACCGCGGTCGCGCAGCTGATCCGCGACGGCCGAGCCCACTCCGGCAGCGTCGGCGAACACCAGCCAGGACGCGGCGTCGGTGCTAGTGGCCGCTGTGGACGGATCCAGTGCGACCCACTGCATCTCGTAGATTCCCTTGTCGATTCGCTCGGGAGACATGCGGGATGAGGCGCCCAGGGATTGCACCGTGAAGCCGCTGAAGACGGCCAGCGGCTGCCCGAGATGGTCGGTGACCGTGATGTCGCTCTGGATCTCTTCCCGCGTGGCCGAGACCACGCGCACGGTGACGAGCATGTCGGGTTCGGGCGGACCGTATACCGCGCAATGCCGGATCCGAGTGGGAAGGTACGGCCCCTCGTTCGCCTCACGGCCGAGCAGGGGAAGGCCGAAGAGGGTTTGGAACGCGCCGTCGATGAGGGCCGGATGGAACCGGTAGGCACCGAGTTCGTCGGCGATCGGTTCCGGGACGGCGATCCTGGCGACGGTCCAGCCGTCCCCGCCGGTGATGTCGCCGACGGATCGGAAGGCGTCACCGTAGTCGAAGCCGAGAGTCCGTGTGAGCGCGTAGAAGTCGTCGCCGCTCGTCTGGGCGAGTATCTCCGCGCCGTCGAACGCTTGCGCACCGCGCGGCGACATCGGCACGGTGTTGAGTTCCGCGGTGGCCGTGACCGTCCACGTGAGCTCGCCGTCGGCCGTCGCCGTGAACGCGGCGAACTCCAAGGTGCCGTCCGCCTCGTTCAGGGTGGTCCGCAGGATGGGATCGCAGGTGTCGTCGAGGATGAGCGCGCGGTGCAGCACCAGGTCGTCCACACCGAGGTCGGTGCCGTAGGTCGCCTTCGCCGCGGCCAGTCCCATCTCGATGTACACCGACCCCGGTACCACGACGCTGCCCTGCACACGATGGTCCGCGAGGAACGGGAAGTGGGCGGTGCTCAACTCGGCTTCCCAGGTCGGATGGACGGCGCCGACCGGTTGCCCCAGCAGCGGATGCACCGGGTGGTAGTGCAGGTCCTCGGTGGATTCGGGGCTCTCGTTCCAGAAACGCTTGGACTGCCACGCGTACGTCGGGAGCTTCAGGAGTCGTGCCGACCCTCGGGGGTGCACGGCATCCCAGGCCACGTCGTGACCGTTGGAGTGAAGCGTGCCAACACAATTCATGAACGTCCGGGCGTCGTCCTCGTTGCGCCGCTGGGTCGGCAGGACCAGGGCCTTCTCGCTTCCGGCGGTCTCGAAGATCGAGGCCGCCAGAACCGGATGCGGACCCAACTCGACGAAGTGCGTGTAGCCGTCCTCCAGCATCCGCCGCATCGCAGGCTCGAAGAGCACTGTGGCGCGGGTGTTCTGCCACCAGTAGGCAGCACCGGCCGTGTAACCGTCCAGCCGCTCACCGGTGACCGTGGAGTAGAGCGGAATGGTCGCCGGAGCCGACGACAGCCCGTCGAAGGCGCCATAGAGCTCGTCCCTGACCATCTCCATGTAGTGGGTGTGGTACGGAACCTTCACGGCGAGAAAGCGATTGAAGACCCCCGCCTCGTCCAGTTGGCGGGCGACGTCGGCGAGGACGTCACCGTCGCCGGCGATGGTCACTGCCGACGGGCTGTTGATCGCCGCCACGGATACCCGCTGGCCGAACTCGCCGAGTGTCGTCTCGTCGAGCGTCTGCATCAGCGACTCGGCGTCGAGCCCGACGGCGAGCATGCGACCCAGTCCGCTGGTTCGTTGCTGCAGCCGGCTCCGGTGATGGATCACCTCGACGGCCTGCTCGAAGGTCAGCAGACCCGCAAGGTAATGCGCGGCCACCTCACCGGCGCTGTGACCGATGATCGCATCGGGTGTGATGCCAAATGCCTTGAGCTGCTCAGCAAGTGCGACCTGGATCGCGAAGTTCGCAGGTTGCGCGACGTCGGTCTCGCCCATCCGCGAGTCGGCTTCGTCGCGGCGCAGTTCCTCGAGCAGGGACCAGTCCGTGTAACGGGACAGCTCGCGATCGCTGGCGACGATGCTGTCGGTGAACGCGGGGAGGACGTCGAGCAGTCCCCGGCACATCTTCCACCACTGCGGGCCCATGCCCGTACACACGAAGGCGAGCTTGGGTGCTGCCTGGGAGGTGCGTCCCGCGGAGATCTCGCCGCCGTCGGCGAGGGCCCGAAGTTGATCCCGCGCGTCGTCGATGTCGTCCACCACCAGCGTGCGGCGGTAGTTCAGGTGGGCACGTCGCTGGCCGAGGGTGTACCCCAGATCCTCCAGTGTGACGTCGGGATGGCTAACGACGTGGTCGGCCAATCGACGCGCGGTCGCCACCAGCGCCTCCTCGCTGCGCGCCGAGAGCGGCAGCAGGGTCAAGGGTGGCTGCGGGGCGGGATCCCGGGTCGGCAGGTCCAGCGTGGCGGGTGGCTCGGCGAGCACGACATGGGCATTGGTGCCGCCGAAGCCGAACGAGTTGACCCCCGCCAGGCGCCGTTCGTGGTCGGGGAAGGGACGCCCGGTGCGCGGCACGTCGATGTTGAGCTCGGCGAGAGATACTCCGCCGCTGGGCTTTTCGAAGTGCAAGTTGGCCGGGATGTAGCCGTGCTTGAGCACCAGGGCCGTCTTGATGAGCCCGGCGACGCCGGCCCCGGCCTCGAGGTGCCCGATGTTCGTCTTCACCGAACCGATCACCAGGGGATTCGTCGACGACCGGTTCGACGCCAACGCGCTTGCCAGCGCCCGCATCTCGATCGGATCGCCGACCGGCGTTCCGGTGCCGTGCGCTTCGACGTAGCCGACGTCGGCGGGGTGAACGCCCGCTCGTTTCAGGGCGGTCTTGATCGCTGCCCCCTGTGCTTCCTCGCGGGGAACGGTGATGCCGTCGGTGTGGCCGTCCTGAGACACTGCGGTGCCGAGGATCTGTGCGTAGATCTCGTCGCCGTCGTGCAAGGCCTGCTCGAGGGGTTTGATGACGACGACGGCGCCACCCTCGCCCCGTGCGTAACCGTCGGCCGACTCGTCGAAGGCCTTGCTCCGTCCCCCTGGACTGAGGAATCCGCTCTTCGACTCCGCGATGGCCGTGTTGGGTCCGACCATGACGTTCACCCCGCCGGCCAGGGCCAGGTCGCATTCACCGTTCCAGATGCTCTGTGCCGCGAGATGGACGGCGACGAGCGAGCTCGAGCATGCCGTGTCGATCGTCATGCTCGGTCCACGCAGGTCGAAGGCGAACGAAATCCGGTTCGCCAGCATCGTCATCATCATCCCGGTGGAGGAATGGGTCTTGAATCGGTAGCGACTGGTGCGGCCCTGGTTCTGCAGGAGTTGGTAGTCGAGGGTGAAGCCGCCGATGAAGACGCCGACGTCGGTGCCGGCGACCGCGTCGGCGGGAATCCCGCCGTCTTCCAGGGCCTCCCAGGTGGCCTCGAGCAGGAGGCGCTGCTGCGGATCGAGCAGGTGCGCCTCGCGCGGGGAGATACCGAAGAACTGGGGGTCGAACTGATCGATCTCGCGGAGGAATCCGCCTCGCCGGGTGACCATCTTGCCGACCTTCGCCGGATTCGGGTCATGGAATCTGGCGGCGTTCCAGCGCGACTCGGGGACGACGCACGTGGCATCGGTTTCACTGCATAGCAGGCGCCAGAAGCTCTCCGGGGACGTGACGTCACCTGGCAGGCGGCACCCGATCCCGACGATCGCCAACGGCTGGTGACTGCCTCGATCAGTACGCATCTTCATCCCTGCCATCGACCCATGCAGGCCACTCGACTTCGGACCTTACGCACTTGCCTTCCGGCGTCATCGTCGGCACCCCCTCGTGGCATCACTGGTTTTGCGAGTACTTCGGATTGACGCCGCCGTCGGATGGGGCGGCCCGCAATGTGGCGGGCTGCGCGTGGATCTCCGCTCAGGTCAGCTCGAGCTCGTTCACGAGCAACCAATCGTCACTGAGCGGGTTGACCGCCTGCTCGCGGCGGTAGAGCGACCGAAGATCCCGCAGCAGCGGATCGCGCTGCCAGGCCTGCACCTGTCGCATGACGCGGTCGTCGGCGAACACCGTGGACTTCTCGGCCAGCACGACCTCGACCATCTGACCTGCCAGCTGACGCAGCAAGCGGGCGTTGGCGTCGAACTGCTCGGCGAACTTCGGGGCTCGTCCCATCATCGCGGTGTGCAGGGTCGCCATGAAGTTCAGCGGTTCGTAGAGATCGACGAATTGGGTCGGGGATGCGTCGCTCTCCACCGAGGCCCACTCTCGAAAGAAGCGTTGCACGCGGTTACTGAGCTCGATCAGCCCATCCAGGTACGGCACGATCTCGGGGTCATCCGCGACGCTGACGAACCGGCCATTGCTGTACAGGAAACCGACGAAGCCCCAGTAGAACGCAATGTCCCACACCACCTTGGCCGCCATGACGGCCGGCGTGCCCATCAGGGTGTACTGGTCGCGATAGATGGCCAGCCACATCTCGGTGAGCGACCGAAAGAGCGAGTCACTGATGGCGGCGCGTGCGACGACGTCCTCGCCGTCCAGCTCACGGGTGACCATGTCGGTGATCAAGCCGTTCCCGATGGCGACCAGATCCAAGCCCGATGAATACAGCGGGTCCAGGAAGATCCCGGAGTCGCCGGTGAGCCCCCAGCGTTCGTGGCCGTCGAACACCTTCGTCACGCCGTGGCTGTATTTCTTGATGACTCTGAAGTCCATGATCAGGTCGTCGTGCTTGGCCAGCTCTGCAGCGCACTGCGGCTCGTGCTCGCGAAGCCACGACTTGGCCTTCTCCAAGGTGTTGAACCCGTCGAAGGCGTGAAAGGCAGGGTCGGCGACGATACCGACGCTGGTGGCGCCAGACGCGAGTCGGATCAACCAGACCCAGTACCCCTTGCCCATCAGATGGTTGGTGGACATCGCACGGTCACCCTCGATTAGGCGCGCCTGCCAACTGGGATCGTCACTCCACTGTCCGACGTCGATCTCGGTCGCGACGCGGAACCACGCGGCATTGCAGTGGTGCTCGTTGGGGCGTTTCAGGTCTAGCTGCCGCGGCAGCTTCCTGGTGCGCCCCGAGGCGTCGATGACCCAGCGGGCCGTCTTCTGCGTCGTGACGTCACCGTCCTGGAAGGACACCGTGTGGGGGCGATCGTCTGTGCCGAAGTCCACCGACCGGACCCGTCCCTTGGCGAAGTCGACACCCTCGGCGCGACAGCGTTCGGCCAGCTCGTTCTCCAGCCGGCCGCGGTCGATTTGATACGTGGGCTGCGGCACGAAGCAGGAACTTCCGACTTCCATTCGCCGAGCGATGTCAGTGTTCCCGTCGTGGGAGAAGAACATTCGCAGCCCCATCTTGCGAATTTGCGCGGTCCGCAGATGGTCGGCGAGGCCGAGGTGTTGCCCCAGGTAGTGCGCTGACACCTCGACTGTCGACTCCCCGACCGTGTGGGTGACCTCCGCGACGGGATGAGCGGTCGGCTCGACGATCAGGACGCGCGTCGTCGGGCGCGCGCGGCGAACTTCCAGCGCAAGGGTTAGGGAGGCAACGCCACCGCCGATGATGGTCAGGTCGTGATCGGTGGCGGCGGTGCCGGCGCCGGCGAGTTGCGTTCTGATTCGTCGCGCAAGGGCTGCCCGCGCTTGCGGGTTCAGCTGCGACAGTTGCTCTTTCGCGTCCACTCGTGTCCTTCCCTCGAGCGAGGTCGAAAAGGGTGCTGAACTTAATTGACGCTACACGAAAATAGGTTCTCAGCCAGCGGAGACGGCGTTTCCGGGGGTGGTCACCGACCGGGCCAGAGGCAGCGCCCGCGATGGTCGGGTGACCCAACTTTCGCTGCTCACGACCGCCTTGGCCGACAACCCCACCTCAGTTCTCGGCGGCGCCGAACAGAAGCGCTTCGTCAGGGATTCGTCACGAAGGTCCGGGCCCGCGGTCGGCGACCAGCGGTGCGGGCGACACCGGCTGACGGTGCCGTCCGTAGACCCATTCGAAGATCGGCGAGGCCATGAGCGTGGTGACGATGGCGACCAACACCAGGATGGTGAAGAGCGTGGGGGTGATGATGCCGGCCTGGAGGCCGATGTTGAGGAGGATCAACCCGATCAGGCCGCGGGCGTTCATCAGCGAACCCAGCGCCACGGCTTCGCGGAGCGGCACCTTCCTCAGCCGCGCAGCCACCGTGCAGGCAATGCCCTTGCCTGCGATCGCGACGACGATCAGGCCCAGCGTCACGGCCCAGAGCGTCGGCGTGTTCACCAGGCTGATTTGGGTGTTGAGTCCCGAATACACGAAGAACAGCGGCAACAGGAACGTGGTGACGAGCGGTTCGAGTTTGTCCGTCAGGTGCTTCGCGAAGAAGCCGGACGGCATGGCGACACCCAGGATGAAGGCCCCGAAGATGGCGTAGATGCCGATGACGTCAGTGACCCAGGCGCAGGCCATGAGCAGGATCAGGACGACGCTCAGCATCTGCGGCGTGACGGTGTTCCGGCGTTCGGACATCGGGCCGAGCACGCCAAGCGCACGCCGGCCGATCGTCAGGAGAATCAACGTATAGAGGACCCCGCCGCCGATCGCGACGACGGCCATCACCGGGTTTCCCTGGTGCATGGCGAGCACCACCGCCAGGATGCACCAGGAGATGGCATCGTCGGTGGCACCGCAGGCCAGAGCGAGGGTGCCCAAAGACGTTCCGGAGAGCCCTTTTTCGAAGATGATCCTGGCGAGCATGGGGAACGCCGTGATCGCGATCGCCGCCCCCAGGAACAGCACCGCCAAGAGTGGGGTCACCCCCTCTTCGAAGTAGATGCCCCCGGCCAGCAGGGGGATGGCGGCGAGCGCGCCAAGGACGAGCGGTGTGACGATGCCAGCGGTCGAGACCGCGACCGCGGTACCAGCGCGGTGCTTGATGAGGTCGACGTCGAAGTTGAGCCCGATCAGGAACATGTAGAGCACCAGGCCGATCTGCGCGACCGTGTACAGCACCACGTTCGCCGGACCCGGGGGAAACAGCGCCTGCTGCACGCCGGGCGCAATCTCGCCGAGCAGCGACGGTCCCAGGATGACCCCGGCGATCATCTCACCGACGACCTGCGGCTGTCCCACGCGCTGCGCGATCAATCCCACTAGGCGACACGTGCCGAGGATGACGGCCAGCTCGAGGAAGAAGTGGATCGCTGTTGCTGCGGGCATGTCAGGTCCTACGGGTCGCGGGTGCCGGGGCTCGCACGGTGATTCGCCGACGACCGTCGTTCGGATTGGCAGACGGGTCGATTCGAACGACCGCGGGCGGCGGCACGGTCGTAATGTAGCTCCTGACCGCCGACTGCGGCCAAAACGTAGGAAGATGGACCGATGCCGACCCGCCGACACGCCGCGTCGGCGTTCAGGTCGGCGGTCAGCCGAGGCGGAGTCTCCCAGCAGAGCATCGTCGACGAGCTCCGCCGCGTCATCCTCGACGGGGCCGTGCCGCCGGGTACACCCATTCCGGTCAGCGAGGTAGCCGACCTCTTCGGAGTCAGCCCCATCCCGATCCGGGAAAGCCTCAAGACGCTGACCGGCGAGGGGCTCGTCGCACACCAGACCAACATCGGCTACGCGGTCGCGCAGTTGACGGCCAGCGAACTCGCCGAGATGTACATCGTGCGTGAGACGCTGGAGTCGGCCGCGCTCGCGGCCGCCGCCGTTCGTGCCACCGACGAAGACCGCGCCCACGTCGTGCAGGCCAACGATTTACTGAAAGCCGCTGTAACGCATGATGATCCACACACATATCATCGGCAGAGCCGCATCTTTCACATGGGGCTGGCCCGTCCGTCGGGCATGCTGCGACTGATCCACATGCTCGAATCCGCCTGGAACATCACCGAACCCGTCCAAGTCATGGTGCACGTCGAACACGCCCAGCGTGCGCGCCTGCACGACGATCACGGCGAGATGCTCACCGCGTTCCTGGACCGTGACGTCGATCGGCTTTTGACCTTGAGTGCGGCGCACCACCGCAGGCTGAACGAAGTCGTCGCCACCCTGCCCGCGGACACGGGCCTCGTCGCCGAGGACGGCTGACCGCGTCCCGACGCGACCAAGATATATCTTCCGCGCAACGGCCCTGCAACAACTCGGCGCTAGCTTTTGCCCATCGCCTAGCACCGTTCGCCCATGCCCAGGAGCCCGCAATGACAGACGTCAAGGAACCACCGCCCAGCGCCGTGATCGCGGCGGGCGACATCGTTGAAGCCGCAGGTCACCCGGTCGGCAGCGGGGTCATCAAGGATGACTACGACCCGCGGCTCACCAACGAGGACCTCGCCCCGCTGGGCAAGCAGACCTGGTCGTCGTACAACATCTTCGCGTTCTGGATGTCCGACGTGCACAGCGTCGGTGGCTACGTCACCGCGGGCAGCTTGTTCGCCCTCGGGCTGGCGAGTTGGCAGGTGCTCATCGCGCTGCTGGTGGGCATCGTCATCGTCTACTTCCTGTGCAACCTGGTGGCCAAGCCCAGTCAGCAGGCAGGCGTGCCGTATCCCGTGGTGTGCCGCAGTTCGTTCGGCGTGCTCGGCGCCAACATCCCGGCGATCATCCGTGGCCTGATCGCCGTCGCGTGGTACGGCATCCAGACCTACCTGGCGTCGGCAGCCCTGGACGTGGTGCTGCTCAAGCTGTTTCCCGGACTGGCCCCCTACGCCGACGTCGATCAGTACGGGTTCACGGGTCTCTCGCTTCTCGGCTGGGGCAGCTTCACCCTGCTGTGGATCCTTCAGGCCGCAGTGTTCTGGCGTGGCATGGAATCGATCCGCAAGTTCATCGACTTCTGCGGGCCCGCCGTCTACGTGGTCATGTTCATCCTGTGCGGCTACCTGCTGTGGAAGTCGGGCTGGCACGTCAGCCTCAACCTCGGCGGCGAGAAGAAGGGCAACTCGCTGGTCATCATGCTCGGCGCGATCGCGCTGGTGGTGTCCTACTTCTCCGGTCCGATGCTGAACTTCGGTGACTTCGCCCGGTACGGCAAGAGCTACCAGGCGGTCAAGAAGGGCAACTTCCTCGGTCTGCCAGTGAACTTCCTGGTCTTCTCGCTGCTCGTCGTCGTCACCGCCGCCGCGACGGTCCCGGTGTTCGGCGAGCTCCTCACCGACCCGGTCGCGACCGTCGCGCGGATCGACAGCGTCACCGCAATCGTGTTGGGCGCGTTGACCTTTACGATCGCCACCATCGGCATCAACATCGTCGCCAACTTCATCTCACCCGCGTTCGACTTCTCCAACGTGAGCCCGCAAAAGATCAGCTGGCGGATGGGCGGCATGATCGCCGCCGTCGGTTCGGTGCTGCTGACGCCGTGGAACCTGTACAACAACCCAGAGGTCATCCACTACACGTTGGAGACTCTCGGCGCGTTCATCGGCCCGCTGTTCGGTGTGCTGATCGCCGACTTCTACCTGGTGCGCAAGCAGAAGATCGTCGTCGACGACCTGTTCACCATGTCGCCGACCGCGAACTACTGGTACTCGAAGGGCTACAACCTCGCCGCGGTCACGGCCACGCTGGTCAGCGCCGTGCTGGCGATGGCGCCGGTGCTGCTCGGCGGCGTCGTCTTCGGGATGGCCGGGGCGGCGCAGTACAGCTGGTTCATCGGATGCGGGGTGGCCTTCGTCCTGTACTACCTGCTGGCGACCCGCGGGCCGTGGCGGTCGACGGCCCTGCGGCTGGCCGAGGGAGCCACCCTCGTCGACGCGGAGCGGGCGGTCGGGCCGGCCTAAACCGTTCGTCGATGCCCCCGCGTGCTGGCGTTCAGTCGCGGGGGCATCGTCGTATCCGCGCATCAATGGTTGCATCGCGATAGTTTCCGATATATCGTCAACGTATCGGAAACGCAGCCCGCGTTTCCTGCCAAAGGAGACAATCACCATGCACACCCCCTTCACACCCCCACAGGGCCCCCTCGAGGGCCATCCCCACGGCGGCGGCCTCGGCTTCGGCTTCTCGCCCGTCGACCGTCGCGTCCTGCACGAGCAGCGGCGCGCCGCCCGACGCGGCTTCCGGGACGCCATCCGCGGACACGACACCGACGCCGACAGCCCGTTCGACGGCAACTTCCGCGGCGGCTTCGGGCCCGGTTTCGGCCGCGGCTTCGGCGGTCCCGGCTTCGGCGGTCCAGGTTTCGGCGGTCCAGGCTTCGGTGGACGCGGTCCCCGTGGCGGCGGACGTGGCCGCGGTCGCGGCAGGCGCGGAGATGTCCGCGCCGCGATCCTCGTACTGCTGGCCGAGCGGCCGATGCACGGCTACGAGATGATCCAGCAGATCGCCGAGCGCACTCAGGACCTCTGGAAGCCCAGCCCCGGCTCGGTCTACCCGACGCTGCAACTACTCGTCGACGAGGACCTCATCGTCGGCACCGAGAGTGACGGCAGCAAGAAACTGTTCGAGCTCACCGACACCGGTCGGGCCGCCGCCGAGAAGATCGAGACCCCGCCGTGGGAGGAGATCACCGAAGGTGCCGATCCCGGCCACGCCGATCTGCGCAACGCCACGGGTCAGCTGATGCGAGCGGTCGCGATGTCCGCGGGCGCCGCCAGCCCCGAGCAGCAGAAGCGGATCGCCGACATCGTCAACAACGCCCGTCGGGAGATCTACGGAATCCTCGGCGAGTCCGAGTAACCACGCGATTTCGGCGCGTTTCCGTTCGCTCAGCGGATTGTCCTGTTCGGGGACATCGCTGACACATGTTTGTCTCGGGACATCGCTGACACCTGAGTAGGGCCTGGCCACGATGGTTCATGGCCCAGAAGGTGACGGCAATGGACATTCGGATGGCTGCGGCGTTGGCCGGGCACGTGGATAACGTGGCGGCGTTTTGTCGTGACGAGAAGATCAGTCGGCAGACCTTCTACAAGTTCCGGGCCCGCTTCTTGCAGGAGGGACTCGCCGGGTTGCAGGATCGGTCCCGGCGCCCGTTGACCTCGCCGGGGCAGACCTCGGCCGAGGTCGAGGACCTCGTGGTGCACCGGCGCAAGCACCTGATCGAACAGGGGCTGGATCACGGCGCGCAGTCGATCGTATGGTCGCTGCAACGCGACGCCGTGGAGGCCGTGCCGTCGCCATCGACGGTGTGGCAGATCCTGACCCGCCGCGGGCTGATCACGCCACAGCCGCAGAAACGCCCAAAGTCGGCGGACAAGCGGTTCTGCTTCGCGCGGCCCAACGAGTGTTGGCAGTCGGATTGGACCGGGTGGTGGCTGACCGATCACAGGCCGGTGGCCATCGCGGGCAGCCTCGATGACCACTCCCGTTATGCGGTGGGACTGCGCGCCGCTGCCGGCGACGCCGACGGTGACCTCGTCTGGTCGGTCATCATGGCCGGCATCGACGAATGCGGAATGCTGTCGATGTCGTTGTCGGACAACGGAATCGTCTACACCGGACGCTTCCACGCGCATGAATCGGCATTCGAGATCAACCTGCGCGCCCTTGGTGTGCGCACCATCAACTCGGCTCCGTTTCACCCACAGACCTGCGGCAAGATCGAGCGGTTCTGGCAGACGCTGAAGACCTGGCTGTCCGCCCGGGATCCGGCGGCCACCGTTGTCGAGCTGAACGCCCTGCTCGAGGAATTTCGCCGCTTCTACAATCACCAACGCCCCCACCGTGCGCTGCGTGGAGCCACCCCGGCCGAGACCTTCCACGCCACCGCCTCGGCCCGCCCAGCCGAGCGCCCACTGCCCGCACCCCTGTTCGTCAGCCGCCACACCGTCGGAGAGATGTCGGGCTACGTATGCGTGGCGCCTTACAGAATCAACGTAGGCCTGCGCTGGGCCGGCCACGAATGCGACGTCATCCGCGACGGTGACCACATCGCCATCTTCAGCGGCCACCGACTCGTCCGCGCATTCACCGCCGACCCCACCCGCTACTACCAACCGATCGACAAGAACACCCGCACCTACCGCACCCGCGAACCCAAACCGGCATCATGACTGTCAGCGATGTCCCGCGACATAAGTGTCAGCGATGTCCCGAGACACCACAGTTCGCTCAGCGGATGAAAACGCGCCGAAATCGCGTAGGTAGTACGTATGCAGACCTTCCCGCTCGGCCCGTTCACCGTCAGTCGCGTCGGCTTCGGCGCCATGCAACTCCCCGGCCCGGGGGTCTTCGGTCCGCCCCGCGACCACGACCAGGCGATCGCCGTCCTCAAGCGCGCGCTCGAGCTCGGTGTGAACCACATCGACACCGCCCAGTTCTACGGCCCGGACGTCGCCAACCGACTCATCCGCGAGGCCCTGCATCCCTACCCCGCCGACCTGGCGCTGGTCAGCAAGGTCGGTGCCCGGCGCGACGCCCAGGCCAACTGGATCTCGGCCGATCAACCCGACGACCTGCGTGCCGACATCGAGCTGAACCTCCGCGAGCTCGGCGTGGACCGGCTGGCCGCGGTCAACCTGCGCATCCACAACTCTGAGGACCCCAGCGTGGCCGCCGCGGTCGAGCCCGAGCTGTTCGACCGCCAGCTGACCGCGATGATCGCCGCCAAGGACGAGGGCCTCATCGACGGCATCGGGCTGTCCAGCGTCACCGTCGAGCACCTGCAGATCGCCCTGGATCGCACCGAGATCGTGACGGTGCAGAACGCCTACAACGTGGTCGACCGTACGTCGCAACCGGTGCTCGACCTGTGCACCGAACGCGGTATCTCGTTCGTGCCGTTCTTCCCGCTGGGGTCCGCCTTCAACGCCGACAACCCAGTTCTCGGCAACCCCGCCGTGAAGCAGGCCGCCGCCGACCTGGGCCACACCCCCGCACAGATTGCACTCGCGTGGACCCTGTCGGTCGCGCCGAACGTGCTGCTGATCCCCGGCACTTCGTCGGTCGCGCACCTCGAGGAGAACATGGCCGTCGCGGACATCGAGCTGCCCGCGGACGTCATCTCGTCGATCTCGGCGGGGTAGCCCGCGTCGGTGGATGGTCCATCATGGGTGGCATGGGTCTCGCCACTGATCGCCTCGATCACATGCCGCGCGGCGGCCCCGACGCCTCGTGCCTGGACCGGCTGCTGGAGACCGAGCGGCAGGAGTACCTCGACCGCGATGACGTCGACCCCGCGGTCAAGCGCAGCGTCGTTAGGGCCTTGGAGCGTACGGGTGAGTGGTTCGGCAACCACGCGAAGTTCGCCCACATCGCTCTCGAGGAGATCGCCGAGGTGCCGGATCCCGGCATCCTGGAGTTGGGGTCCGGCCACGGCGGTCTGTCCGCCCAACTCTTGGAGATGCATCCGACGGCGCACGTCACCGTGACCGACGTCGAGCCGGCCTCGGTGGCGGCCATCGCGGCCGGACCGCTCGGCGCCGACGAACGCGCGACGGTCCGCATCATGGATGCCACCGACGTCGACGCCGCCGACGGGACCTACGACCTCGCCGTGTTCGCGTTGTCGTTTCACCACCTGCCGCCCGCACTGGCGGCACGGGCGATCGCCGAGGGCACCCGCGTCGCCGACAAGATGGTGATCATCGACCTGCCACGCCTTCCCGCGCCACTGCATCTGATGCAGCTGGCGACGATGCTCCCGCTCGCCCCCTTCGTGCCGTTCCTGCATGACGGCGTCATCAGTTCGCTGCGCGCCTACAGTCCGTCCGCGCTGCGCGCGCTCGCCGCGCACGCCGACCCCGGCATCGTCGTCGACCTCCGCGGCGGTCTGCTCAGTCCGCAGGTGATGGTGGCCTCACGTCGTTAGGCTCATCTGATGGGTGTCGCTAATGGGTGATGACGTCACGCAGACCGAGTACAGCCGCGAACAGCGTCTGCAGTATCGACGAAAGGTACAACTCAGCCTCGACGTCTTCGAGACGATGCTCGTGCAGTCGAGCTTCGAGTTCGACCGCCCGCTGACGGGTATGGAGATCGAGTGCAACCTGGTCGACGCCGACTACCAGCCGGCGATGACCAATCGCGAAGTGCTCGCATCCATCGCCGACCCGGCCTTTCAGACCGAATTGGGTGCGTACAACATCGAATTCAATGTTCCGCCGAGGCCCCTTCCGGGTCGTTCGGCCCTCGACCTCGAAGACGAGGTGCGCGCGAGCCTGAACGCCGCGGAGACCAAGGCGAACTCCGACGGTGCACACATCGTGATGGTCGGGATCCTGCCCACCCTGATGCCCGAGCACCTGACGACCGCAGGCTGGATGAGCGAGTCGACGCGGTATCAGGCGCTCAACGACTCCATCTTCACCGCCCGCGGCGAGGACATCCTGATCGACATCGAGGGACCGGAGCGGCTGACCCTGCACTCGGCGTCGATCGCGCCCGAATCCGCTTGCACCAGCATGCAATTGCACCTTCAGGTCTCGCCGGGGGACTTCGCTCGGAACTGGAATGCCGCACAGGTTCTGGCAGGACCGCAGCTCGCACTCGGCGCCAACTCGCCCTACTTCTTCGGCCACGAGCTCTGGGCCGAGACCCGCATCGAGTTGTTCGCCCAGGCGACCGACACCAGGCCCGAGGAGCTCAAGGCACAGGGCGTCCGGCCGCGAGTGTGGTTCGGCGAGCGGTGGATCACGTCGATCTTCGACCTGTTCGAGGAGAACGTCAGGTACTTCCCGTCGCTGCTCCCCGAGGTGTCCGACGAGGACCCGGTCGCCGAATTGGCTGCGGGTCGCACGCCGACGCTGTCCGAACTTCGGCTGCACAACGGCACCATCTACCGATGGAACCGCCCCGTCTACGACGTCGTGAACGGACGACCCCACCTGCGGGTGGAGAACCGGGTGCTGCCTGCCGGACCCACGGTGGTGGACATGCTCGCCAACTCGGCTTTCTACTACGGCGCCCTGCGGGCCCTCTCCGAGGAGGACCGGCCGGTCTGGACGAAGATGAGTTTCGCTGCGGCAGAACGGAATTTCGTGGCAGCCGCCCGCCACGGGATGGACGCGCGGATGTACTGGCCGGGGTTCGGCGACGTGACCCCCGACGAGCTGGTCCTGCGCGAGCTGCTGCCGCTCGCACACGAGGGGCTGCAACGGTGGGGTGTGTCGGCAGAGGTCCGCGACCGGTTCCTCGGCGTGATCGAGGGCCGGGCCAAGACCGGCCGCAATGGTGCCGTGTGGCAGGTCGAGACGGTCCGCGCTCTGCAGGAACGGGGGCTGGCCCGCCCGCAGGCGCTGGCCGAGATGCTGCGGCTCTACTGCGAGCGGATGCACAGCAACGAGCCCGTCCACACCTGGGATGGGCCGGGGTCTCAGTAGCCGTCAGATCGGGTGAAGACGCTGCCGTCCTGAGGGCCTTCGACGTGGTGCGGTGCGCCGGCCAGCCGCACGTAGGTCGACGCGGCCTCGGCGCGGTTGTTGGCCCGAAGCTTTCGCAGCACCCGCTTGACGTGTGACTTCACGGTTCCGATCGAGATGACCAGTTGCGCGGCGATCTGTTGGTTGGTGCGCCCGCCCGCCATTAGACGCAGAACCTCGATTTCCCGCCGGGTCAGCGTCGGGTGCGCCCACGACTGCGCCTCGGCCAGCGATCGGGCCGCGGCGCTGTGCTCGGCGGGCTCGACCTTGCGTAGGTCGAGCCCGGCATCCTGCAGGGCCCGGGCCGCCTCGTCGGCCGAAGCCAACGCACGGCACACTTCGGCGTGCTGACGCCGCATCCGCTCCACGAGCACCGTGCGTTCGTACGCGTAGCCGAAGCCCTCCGCGAACGCCCACACGGTGTCGCGGTCGATCTCATCGACCACGCGGCCGGAGTACAACCGGTCGGCGTGCAGGAACCCGATCACCTTGCCCGTGGGCATCACCGGCGCGGCAACGTAGGAGCGGGTCATCGAGAAGTCAACGATCGCGCGGTTCACCAGCGGGTCGTTGCGGGCGTCGCGGACGATTGCCGGCCGGTGCCGCCGGATCATCTCCGTCTCGACCAGCATGTGGTCCAGCAGCGGGGCGACGGACTGCGCGAACGCCACCATCTTCGACGCGCCCTCGGCGTCATTCCCGAAGTAGGCGGACTCCATCATCATCCGGCCCTCGTGCACGCGGAACAGTACCGCCCGGTCGAACCCGCACGACTCCACCAACTCGCGGGGGGCACGGTCGACGATCTCGGTGACCGTGTCCACCGCGCGCAGCTTGCTCAGGCCCTCCTGTACCCGCAGGAGGGCCAGTGTCCGACGGCGGGCGCCGTCCTCGAGCAGCTCGCGCTCGAGGAGTGACAGGTCGAGGATGGCCTCGAACGCCGCGCACGCCTGTTCGTCGCCGAGATCCTCGAGCGCTGTGCGCACCACGGTCGCCTGAGCGTCGACGGCCTCGGCGACCTCGCGCGCATGGTCACTCTCCGGCACGGCGGCCGGGGTCTCGGGTCGCGACGCCCAGCCGGGATGGTTGCCGTCGACGAGGGCGGTCGGTGCGGGGACGTCCTGGGTGAGGTTCACGGTCAGCCGATCCTCCCACCGGGTAGCGGGTGGGTGGGGCGAATCCCCTCGGAGGAGACCACGATTGCCTCCCGAAGGGGGATCGACCCGGTCCGACCGGCGGTAGAAGCTGGCTCCCATGGCCTCCCCGACCGCAACAGCCCTCGATCTGCTGACCACGCCGGAGGGTGTCGCCGACCCCTTCCCGCTCTACGACGCGTTGCGTTCGGCCTCGCCGATTCCCGGGTATCGGGACTGGCCACCGGGCACGGTGCCCGGCGCCGACGAGCCGGTGACCGCGTGGGCGCTGTTCAGGTACGACGACGTGTTCCAGGCCGCCCGCGACAACGCGACTTTCTCCTCACGCGACCCACTTCAGGAGGCGTCGTCGGCGCCCAGCCTCATGCTGGTCAACACCGATCCCCCGACGCACACGATCGAACGCAAGCTCGTCAGCCAGGCTTTCTCGCCCCGCCGGGTCACACGCCTAGAGGGCTGGCTGGCCGAATTGTTACCTGTCCTGCTCGACGGGCTCGGAGACGGCGATCTCGACGTGATGGCGTTCGCCGCCGAGGTTCCGACCCGCGCAATGGTCCGCCTGCTCGGTCTGCCCGAGGGCGACCACGTCAGGTTCAAGCGCTGGGCGAACGCGTTCATGCTCTCGTCGGCGATGACCGCCGCGGAGCGGATGGCCAGCAACGAAGAGATGGTCGCCGCGTTCACGCAGCGACTCGCCGAGCATGCGGGGAGGCTCGCCGAACACCCGCCTACCGGTGACGTCGACGACGCCGACGACCTGATCTCGGCCCTGCTCCGGGCCGAGATCGATGGGCAACGACTCACCCCCGAGGAGATCGTGCGGTTCTGCGTGACCCTGGTCGTCGCTGGCAGTGAGACGACGACATACCTGATCGGCAACCTTCTGCACGTCTTGGCTCGGCACCCCGAGACGGCGTCGCGGCTGCGCGCCGACCGCACTCTGCTCGGCCCCTTCATCGAGGAGACGATGCGGCTCGACGGCCCCCCGCAGCGGCTGTTCCGCATCGCCACCCGTGACGTCGAGATCGGCGGCGCGTCGATTCGGCGCGGCGACTGGGTTGCGCTGTTCTTCGGCGCGGCCAATCGCGATCCGGCGGTGTTCCCCGACCCGGAGCGCTTCGACATCGACCGCCCGAACATCCGCCAGCAGCTCTCGCTGGGTCATGGCCTGCACTTCTGCCTCGGCGCCGCGCTGGCGCGCCTCGAAGTCCTGGCAGTCCTCGATGCGGTACTCGACCGCTACTCCGGTATCGAGCTCACCGACGACCCAGGGACCAAACAGTCCGCGAGCCTGCTGACCCACGGCTTCGTCCGGCTGCCACTGAGGCTTACGAGGTGACGACCGGCAACGAGGACCGCAACATCGCGGCGACGAAGGCCATCTACGCGGCGATCCCGGCGGGTGACGTCGACACGGCGCTCGCCCTCCTGGACCCCGAGATCCGCATCACCTACTACGGCACCGACACCATCCCCTACGCCGGTGACCACCGGGGAATGGACGCGGCGATCGCGTTCTTCACGATCGTCGGCGAATCGGTCGAGATCATCGAGATGGAGACGTGGAAGTTCATCGCCAACGGCGACGACCTGGCGACCTGGGGCAGGCAGCGGTACCGGCGTCTGACGACGGGCCACGAATGGGAGTCCGAGTTCGCGCACATCATCACGCTTCGCAACGGTCGTTGGCTGCACTTCCGCGACTTCATGAACTCTGCACTGACCGATCGGGCGTTCGGGGGTCCGACGGCCCCGTGACGCCCTGCTCCCAGGTGCGAATCGGACCCGCGCCGCCGGCCTCGAGTGCACACTTGACGGGAGATGGTCCCTGAAGGGTTGACAACGGTGAACGGGTACTGGTGTGCGGCAGCGGTGTTGGGGCTTGCCCTGGTGGGCTGTCAGGCGGACCACGCCTCGGCCGATCCCGTGAGCTTCCACCTGAACCAGCCCTTCGCCCTCGGCGGCGGGCGGGAGGCATCGGACGCCGGTGACGACGTGCGGGTGCGCTTCAGCGACGTCCTGGAGGATTCGCGGTGCCCCGAGCGCGTCGAATGCTTCTGGACGGGCCAGGCGCGCGTGGCAATCGCCGTCCAACCGCATGGGCGCGAGCCGACCACCCTGGAGTTCAACACCAATCCGGCTCCAGGACAGACTGTGTCGACCGGTCGAGCCGGTGACTACACCGTGACGATGCAGTCGCTGGAGCCGTACCCGCAGACCCCCGACGACCCGATTCCGCTACCGGAGTACCGGGTGACCCTAACCGTGACGAAGGGCTGAGCCTCGCTAACCGCCGAGATCGCGGCGGAAGCCGGTGGGGATGATCAGGTCTGCCGGACTGAGTTCCTGTGTCGATGACAGTCCGAGGCCGAGCAGCGCCGAGTCGATGCCGCCACGCATGATGTCGAGGACGTTCTCCACGCCGCCCTGGCCACCTGCGGCCAGACCCCAGAGGTAGGCCCGGCCCAGCATCACCGCGCGCGCCCCCAGGGCGAGTGCCTTCACGACGTCGCTACCCCGGCGGATGCCTCCGTCGAGCACGATCTCTACGTCGCCGCCCACCGCTTCGGCGATGGCAGGTAGCGCGCGGATGGGCGCCGGGGTGCCGTCGAGGTTGTTGCCGCCGTGGTTGGACACCGAGATGGCGGTGACCCCGGCGTCCACGGCTCGGCGGGCGTCGTCGACCCGCATCACGCCCTTGAGCATGAACGGCCCGCCCCACTGCGTCCGCAGCCACGCGACGTCCTCCCACGTCGGCAACGGCGTTTGCATCCACTCGCCGTAGGCGCCGAAGAACGTGGGGGCGGGCCCGCCGTCCTGAGAGAGATTCGGCGCGGTCAGGTCCGGCACCCTTCCGGTCTTGGCGAAGTCGAGTAGCCAGCGCGGCCGCATGATGCCCTCCGGGGCGAACCGCAGCATCGCGCGCAGGTCCATCTTCTCCGGGATCGCCGGGCTCCCCCAGTCACGGCCGCTGGAGAAGGACCAGTCCGACGTCATGATCAACCCGACCGCACCGGCCGCCCGGGCCCGCTCCATGCGAGCCACCAGTTTGTCCCGCCCACCCGTCCAGTACATCTGGAAGAACGTCTGCGGATTGACGGCGGTGACCTCCTCGACCGCCTTGCTGGCGAAGGACGACAGGCTCATCGCGGTGCCGCGGGCAGCTGCCGCCCGAGCAACGGCCACCTCGCCCTCGGGGTGGACGGCCTGCACGCCCGTCGGGGAGATGAACACCGGAAGCGAGATCGATTGTCCCATCACGGTCGTGGCCATGTCGCGCTTGGCGGACAGTCCGGCGACGTGCGGGGCGAACCCCAGCTCACCGAACGCCGCGGTGTTGTCCGCAGTGGTGATGCCGCGTTCCGAGCCGGCTACCAAGGCACTGTAGACGCTCTTGGGCAGCCGCTTGGCTGCCAAACGCTGGGCTTCTGAAACCGTCTCGAACCAACCGCTCATCGTTTCCTCCTCGGGATGACGGACGGCATAACGCTATGGCATCCGATCCCGCCGCCACACCCGCCGATCGGGCAGTCGGGCACCCACCCGGCCGGACCAAGAACCTCGCCCCTTCGGGGCGGGTGGACATCTCCACGACCGAATAGCGTTATTCGACAACGCTCTTCGACGGGAGGATATGGCGGTGGCCCACGCAGTCGGAGTTAGCGTGACGCGCCGCCACGGCCCGCACCTCGGCCACACCGGTGAAGACGTGTTGTGCGCGAACAGGTTCTGTGCCAGCCGCGTGGATGGAGTGCTCGCAGTCCAGCATGACCTGGAGCCCGACGAGATCTCCGACGAGCTCGCGGTGCTCCTCGCCGCCGAGCTCGATGACGCCGGCGTTCTGCACGGCCAATCCGAATTCGAAGCGGTGTTCACCGGGATCGTGCAGTCCGCCGCCGAAGGCGACGCGGCGTGGCTGGCGTTCTACCGAAACTCGCTGAACCGTCTCGAACACGGTGACGCGGCCTTCGCGCCGATCCACGAACACGCCGCCTCGCTGATCGTCGGCCACGACATCGTCGATCTCGGTTCGTGTTTCGGCTTCTTTCCGCTGCGTCTGACCGCGGCGGGGTTGGCCGTGACGGCCACCGACCTGAGCGGACCGACGATGGACCTGTTGAACGGGGTGTGCGGGCCCCTGGGCCGGCCGGTACGGACGTTGACGTGTGACGCCGCCCGGGTGCCGTTACCGGACGGCACCGCGGACACCGTAACCGTGCTGCATCTGCTGGAGCACCTCGATGCGAACTCCGCGAAATCCGTTCTGCGCGAGGCGATGCGACTCGCATGCCGACGGGTGATCGTGGCGGTGCCGTTCGAGGACGTACCGCGGGCCTGCTACGGCCACGTGCAACGGTTCGACCTCGGGACGCTGCGGGACATCGCTGAGGCGTGGCGGGCATCGGGAGTGCGAACCGGTGTGCACGAATATCATGGCGGCTGGCTGATTCTCGACCGCTGACGCGTCCAGCGAGCGTGCGCAGAGTCCCGATTTCGAACGGCGTGTCGCGTGCAGACACGCACGCTCGCGGCAGAGGAGAGGGGCTTTAGATCAGGCCGCGTTTGGAGGCCGCGTACACCGCCTCCGCCCGGCGGCTGACCTCCAGTTTGCGCATGATGTTGCTGACGTGGAACTTCGCGGTGGTCGCCGAGATGTAGAGCTGCTCACCGATCTTATTGTTGGACAGACCCGTTGCGAGCAGACGCAACACTTGGAGCTCACGGTCGGTCAACTGTTGGCGGGTTTGGGTCCGCCCTGACATCGACCGCACGACGGCAGCCGCGCTTCGCGAGTCGAACGCGCTGTCACCCGCGGAGATGGCCCGGATCGCGCGCACCAACTCGGTGGTGTCGACGTCCTTCACGACATAACCCCTGGCCCCCGCGTGCACCGCGCGGACCACCAGGTCCTCGTCGAGGAACGTGGTGAGCACCAGAAGGCCGATCCCCGGATGCGCGGCGGACAGCTTGGCGCACAGGGACAGACCCTCGTACTCCGAGCCCGCCGACAACTTGAGGTCCAGCAGTACCACGTCCGGCGACATGGCCCGGACGACTGCCACCGCCTCCTGCTCCGACGACGCCTCACCGACGACGATGAGTCCGCGCTGACGTTCGAGAACCGAGCGCAGACCCTCGCGGAGGATGGCGTGGTCGTCGACGAGCACCAGCCTGATCGTCCCAGCGGTGACGTCAGTCGCCATGGGCAGACCTCTTCTCCTCGGGCACAGGCACTTCCGCTACTACGCGGATGCCGCCGATGCGCGACCGTCGGACCTCGAGGGTGCCGCCGTGCTCACGCGCCCGGGCCAGCATGTTGGCCAGCCCGCGATGGCGCCCGTCGACGTCCGATGCGCCGGAGAGCCGGAGCATCCTGCGCAATTTCTCGGGCTCACCGCCGCCGTCGTCGGAGATCGACAGGACCACTCGATTGCGGCCATAGTTCAGGTGCACGATCGCCCTGGTGGCGTCGGCGTGCACCGCCGTGTTGAACAGCGCCTCTCCGGCGATCCGCAACAGCGCGTGCTCGACGTCGCCGGGCAGTTCGACCGCGGTCCCGACGACGTTCAGCGTGACCCGGAGGTCTTCTGGCATGTGCACGGTGGCCAGCTGCTCGAGCATCCCCGGCAAGCTCGACCGCTGGGCATCGCCGGGATGGTTCAGGGCATAGATGGCCGACCGCAGCTGCTCGACCGCCGAGCGACTCAGGTCCTTGGCCAGATCGAGCCGGTCGATCACGTCCCCCGGCGTCGAGCGCGCGTCGAGCTCACTGCGGCACACCTCGATCTGCATTCCGGCGGACAACACCGTCTGCGCCACGCTGTCGTGCAGCTCGCGGGCGATGCGGCGGCGCTCCAAGTCCAACACCTGATGGCGTTGCGCCGCACCGAGTTCACGTTGAGTGGCCAGTAACTCGGCGTTGCGCGCCTCCGACTCGGCGAGCAGCGTCTGGGACGTGCTGAACAGCGAGCTGTTCTGCAGGGCGACCGCCGTTTGACTCGACAGGATGCGCATGACGACTTCGTCCGAACTGTCGAGGGCGCGACCGCGTGACGTCCACGCGGCGAATGCGCCGATCACGTCGCCGTCCAGCTCGATGGGCACGTGTGCGTGCTGGCGCTCGATCACGGGAAGTCGGAACTGGGCCAGCTGGCCGCGAAGGATGTCGTTGAGCCGGTTGAGCACGACGTCGGGCAGATCCGTGCCGGGATCCCTTGCGCCGGTGAGGCCTTCGAACGCGTAGACGTTGCCTGCCGAATCGAGGATCAGGTGGCGCGGGCTGGCTTCGGGCAGCGCACCGTCGGCGAGTGCGAGCAGAACCCACTCGGCGTCGAGGTGGGTGCGGGCAGCCTCCGCCACCGCGCGGACGAGGTTCTCGGGTCCCTCGACCGTCTGCACCAGGGCACGTGAGATGGTGTCGAAAGCCGCCACCACACGATCCAATCGTTGTGCGGCGACGCGTAGTTCGCGATAGAAGGTGCCCTTTCCGGACCGCAACCCGGTGAGTTTCTCGAGGTCTGGCGGCCCGGCGCCGCCCCGACGGTCGGGCGGTCGGGAGAGTCCGGAGGTCACATCGCCGCCCGGAACAGCGCCTGCATCTGAGCCGTGTCGGCCGGTCGCGGATTGGTCACCATGCAGGCATCGTGCAGAGCCGCCGCCGCCAGCCGCGGCAGGTCGTCCTCGCTGACTCCCAACTGGGCCAGACCACGCGGCACCCCGACGCGGACGGCCAGCTGCTCGATTCGATCAGCAAGCGCCAGTGCGGCTTCCGCTGCCGGTGCGCGGCGGTCGGCGATGCCGAGGTACGCGGCGACCTCCTGGTACGGATGCGGATCGTGCTCGGCGTTGAAGCGGATGACGTGCGGCAGCAACACCCCGTTGATCACGCCGTGCGGCAGGTCCAGCAATCCGCCCACCTGATGACTCATTGCGTGGGCCGCGCCAAGGATGGCGTTGGTGAACGCCAGCCCGGCCTCCAATGCGGCCTGCGCCATCAGCACCCGCGCGGGCATGTCCGCGGGCCGCTCGATGGTGTGCACCAGGTTGTCGGTGACCATCTGCACGGCGCGCAACGCGTGGTGATCGGTCAGCTGATTGTGGCCAAGGGAGACGAACGCCTCGATACCGTGGGTCAGAGCATCGAGTCCCGTTGCGGCATTGAGCCATTCGGGCATCGTGGTCAACAGGCGCGGATCGATCACGGTGATGTCGGGCACCAGGGAGCGGCCCAGGATGGTGATCTTCGTGTTGCGCGTGGTGTCGGTGACGATGCAGAACTGGGAGACGTCGGCGCCGGTACCCGATGTCGAGGGCACGACAACCAACGGCGGGATCGGCATCGACGCCTTGTCGACGCCCTCGTAGTCAAGGATGTTGCCGCCGTTGGCGGCAAGGATCGCGACGCCCTTCGCCGCGTCGATCACCGACCCGCCACCGACGGCGATCAGGACGTCGCAACCATGGGCCCGGTACACCTCGTAGCCCGCCGCGATCTCGTGGTCCTTCGGGTTCGGTGTCAGCTCGGCCCAGATGCGGGCCACCACACCCTGCTCGGAGAGGTGGGTGACCATCTCGGCGACCCAGCCGGCCTCGATCAGGCCCGAGTCGGTGACGAGCATCGGGCGCAGCGCGCCAAGGCGCAGGGCAGCGTGGGCGGCCTCCACCATCGAGTCGACCCCAAAGACGATCTCGGGAGCATGAAACTTCAGCACCCGATGGGGGACGATGTCACCGGTCTCGTGTCGATGGTCCGCGCGGGCGGCCGGCGCCGCCGCCGGATACCACGCCCGCTCCGCATCAAGCTTTGCCACGACCCTGCCTCGACTACCGCTCGTCGGGCGCACTGATTGTGACCCAGACGACGTCCTCGAACCCACAGTACGACTTCCGCCGCGGTCACAGGCGGTCATCGGGTCACCGAGGTGGCGAACTCCTGCGCCGCCCGTTCGAGCCCCCCGAGGTCCCGCACCACCCGCACTCGACTGCAGTACTCGGCGTAGGCGGGAAGGTCACAGCTGCCCAGGCCCCACGAGTACCTCGGTTCCGGCGTCAGCCACACCGTCTCGCGTGCCCTGCGCGTGATCTCCTCGAACGCTGCGAGATTGGGGTCGTTCGCGTTGTTGCGACCATCGCCAAGGATGACGACGGTCGTCCGTCGCGTCACCGCTGCGGAGTGCTCGGCGAGGAACTCTCCGAACACGGTGCCGTAGTCGGAGTTCGCATCCACGTCGATCACGTCACCGCCGAAGATCAGCCCGAGCGCACGTTCGCTCGGGTAGTCGCGGAACAACTCACTGGTCTCGGCGATGTCTGCGACGAACGCGAAGGAGCGCACCTGGGTGACGAGGTCCTGCAGGCCGTGCACCAGGTTGAGGGTGAACCGCGACGTGGCCCGCACCGACAGGCTCACGTCGGCGAGCACCACCAGCCGGGGCCGATCCTCGGTCCGCCGTACCGTGACAGGGGCAAACGGTATCCCGTCGAACCTCATGTTGCGGCGCATCGTCGCGCCGGAGTGCACCCGGCCCGCCGAGGCGATGCGGCGGCGGTGGGTCAGGGCGCCGCGCAGGCTGCGGGCGAGCCTGCGCAGGGAATCCTCCAGCTCGGCACGGTCGGCCTCGCGGAGCCGGCCCGACCCGGATAGTTCCGCTTGCCGCTGCTCACGGGTCTCGACGACCGCGTGCTCCAACGCCAGCAATGCCTCCAGATGTCTCTTGAGGGCCTCGGGCAGGTTCTCGAGCACACCGGTCAGCCGTCGGCGCAGTACGGCGGCATCCGATTCGTCGCCGTCCTGTTCGAGCATCTCGTCGAGCCAGCCCAGCAGCATCTCCCGTTCGGCGATGGTGAGGGCGGCGTCGACGCGGGTTCCCGCCGACGACGCGAGGTTGCCCGCCGGGCCCGCGCCGTGGAGCCGGTCGGCGGACAACTCGACGCGGTACGCGTTCTCCTCGATTCCCGCGCCGTCCTTGGACAAGACGATCTGGTCGGTCAACGCCGCCAGGTCGATCTTGTTGGCCTCCTGGTGCAGGTTGTACTGCTGGGCCAGGTCCTCCTGCTTGAAGTAGTCCTTGATGCTGGTGGGCTTGCCGTGCTCGTGACCCTCCTCCGGGGTGTCACTGGGCTCCTCGGACAGCGTGAAGGAGTCGAGTTGGCCGGTGTCCACGAGGTCGTCGTGGGCGTGGCCGTGGCCGGCGTCCGCTCCATCTCCACCGACCCGGATCAGCGAGAAGAACGCGTCGAAGATCTCGTCGAACACCGGCTGGTCCCGCTGATCCTTGACCAGCGACACCCGTAGCGCCGAGTACAGGGTCCCCCGCGATGACAGGACGCCGGGTTGCCCGGCGCACCGCATTGCGTCCAACGCCTCGGGGATCGAGACGCGCAGCCCCGCGAGACGCAGGAGGCGCACGAAACGATGCAGGGTCGCGTCCATGTTCGACGCCTAGAAGGGCTTGCGCCGGCCCAGCGTGGCGGTGCTGCTGGGGGTTCCGTAGTAGCCGTTGGTGAATCGGCCTGGCTTGTCCTTCGCCTGACGCACGGCCTTGCCGTCGGGTTCGGGTTCGGTGTCCTTCGGCACATCGTGGGAGTGTCCATGCGCACCGTGGTCGTGGTCGTGGCCGTGGGCGTGGGCATCATGCAGTGCGGCGGGAATCTTCGCGTTGGGATCGACCAGACGCGGTAGTGCATCGAGCGCCTTGCGCACGTCCTTGTCGTACTTGACGACGACGGACACGGTGTCGGACAACACCTTCGAGGACAACTCGGTGATGCCCAGCACGGCGAGGGTGCGCGCCCAGTCAATGGTCTCCGAGATGCTCGGCGCCTTTCGCAGATCGAGTTCACGCAAGCCGCGCACCACGTCGACGAGGTGAGCGGCTACGGCCTCGGTGAGCCCGGTGTCCTTGGACCGCACGATCTCCAGTTCGCGTTCCGAGGAGGGGTAGTCGAGGAACAGATGCAGGCAGCGGCGCTTCAGCGCGGCGGCCAGATCACGGGTGTTGTTCGACGTCAGAATCACGTACGGCGCGTGTTTGGCCGTGAACGTCCCGATCTCGGGAACCGAAACCTGGTATTCACCAAGCAGTTCCAGTAACACCGCTTCCAAGGATTCGTCCGCGCGGTCGATCTCGTCGATCAGCAGCACCACGGGTTCCTCGGAACGCACGGCCTCCAACAGGGGTCGCGGCGCGAGGAACCGATCGGAGAAGAAGACGCTCTCCTGCTTGCCGATCCGGTCGACGGCTTCATCGAGATCGACGGCGTCGGCCACGATCTGGCCGATCTTCTCCCGCAGTATCTGGGTGTACAACAACTGCTTGCCGTAATCCCACTCGTAGAGCGCCTTGGTTTCGTCCTGACCCTCGTAGCACTGCAATCGGAGGAGCCGACGGCCGGTGGCGGCCGCCAGCGCCTTGGCCAACTCGGTCTTGCCCACCCCCGCGGGCCCCTCGATCAGCAACGGCTTGTCGAGTCGAGTCTGCAGGAAGACCGTCATCGCGAGGTGCTCGTCGGCGATGTACCCTTCGCCGGCGAGCGCCTCTCGCACACTCTCGACGGAGTCCAGCATCACGGAAGGAGGTCGTCGAGGTCGCCATTCATGCAGTGCTCGACGACCGGTCGGACGAGATCGAAGGTGCACTCCTTGGCATTGCCGGGGGTGCACGCGTCACCGAGGACGTGGTTGGTGATGCGGTCGACGTCAGCCTTGTCGCCCTTGATCACCGGCGCGTTCTCGTAGAACTTGGTGGGTCCCTGGCCGAGGCGGTTCTTCGAATAGCTGTCCTGTTTGACGTCGGTGAACTTCTCGATGATGTTGACGTCGCGCAGCAGCCGGATCGCGGCGGCCAGCGCGGCGTCGGCGGCCTGCACGTCGGTCATGCCGTAGGTGTCCACGCCCATCGCCTCGGCGATGTCGGCGAACCGCTTGTACGCCGCCGACATGTTGAACGCCCACACCCGAGGAAGCGCGATCGCGTTGTTCAGCCCGTGGTGGGTGTCATAGAACGCGCTGATCGCGTGCGAGATGGAGTGGATGATGCCGAGGCCACCGGAGTTGAACGCCTGTGCCGCGATGTACTGCGCGTACATCATTCCTTCGCGGCCCTTGAGATCCTGGCCGTTCCACGTGGCCTCGCGAAGGTTCTCGGCAGTCAGCTTGATCGCCCGGATGGCGTTGCCCAGCGACGGCTCGAAGTTCAGCCGCGAGACGTAGGGCTCCGAGGCGTGGGCCAGCACGTCGAAACCGCACTGCGCGGTGTAGTCGACCGGGCAGGAGAAGTACAGCACCGGGTCGTCGATGGCCAGCGTCGCCACCGACGCGTCGTCGAAGGCGACGTACTTGTGCGGGTTGTCGGGATCGGTGGTGGTGTCGGTGATGACGTAGGCCCAGGACGTCTCGGAACCGGTGCCCGCAGTAGTCGAGATGGCAATGTGCGGTGGGTTCTTCGGGTTCTCGGACATGTTGAAGCCCTCGAAGTCGTTGACGTTGCGACCGTCGTGAGCCACCGAGATGCGCGCACCCTTGCAGGCGTCGTGGGTGGAGCCGCCCCCGATGGAGACGAAGCTGTCGCACTCGTTCTCCTGGTACAGCTTCACCGAGTCCATCACGTTGTAGTCCTTGGGATTGGACTCGACCTGGTCGTACACCACGACCTCGAGGCCATGCCACTTCAGGGATTCGGCCATGTTGTGGACGATGTCGGTGCCGCGCAGACCCGAGGACATCAGCAGGGTCCTCTTGAATCCCATCTTGAGGGCTTCGGGCCCGACCATCTCGTGGGCACCGGGACCCATCATGGCGCGGGGGAAGGGGTGAAATTCCTTGATGGGAAACGGCTTGAGTAGGTCTTCGACCTTCATGACGGGATCCTCTCCTGGGTCCGACTCGCAGTGTGTCGGGCACCAAGGTAGGCATGCGACGACGGCGGCCGGAACAGGTTGACCACGAGTCCGAATGCTCGGGCAGCACGAGTCGGGACGACCGGACAGGGTCTACCTACCCGTTCGGGCAGGCCTGGCAGAATTGCCACGCATGGCGGATGTTCTGCGGTTCACCCTTCGTCAGCAGGTTGCGCTATTCGTGAATCGCTATACCTTGATCGGCCGCTCCATCGACGGTGTCGAAGGATCGGTGCTCGCACACGCCCAGCAGAAACGCATGGCGGTCAGGAAGCACGTCACGTTCTACTCCGACGAGACGCGCACCGACCCGCTCTTCGGCTTCGTTGCCCGCCGAGGACTTCAACACGGCGGCGCCTACGACATCACCGACGCCGATGATCAACCGCTCGGAGAATTCCGGAAGGACTACGCGAGGTCGCTCCTACGCTCCACCTGGAACCTCTCGACCCGCGAAGGGCTGACGGCCGTCGGTGAGGAACGCAGCCCCGGTGTCGCCCTTGCCAGGCGGTTCCTCGACAGCAGCGGCGCGGTCGACCCACTGCGCTACCACTTCGACTTCGTCACCGGTGACGGGCAGGTGGTGCTGACCTCCGAGCGCCAACCAACGCTGCGCGACGTCTACGAGATCACCATTCCGGTCCTCTCCGACGGCCGCCAGCTGGACTGGCGAGTGGGCGTGGCCATGGCCGTCGCGCTCGACGCCCTGCAGCGCCGCTGAGAATCAGCCGGTCACGGCACTCATGGCCGCGGCCATCGTCTCGAGCTCCTCGGCCGTGAGGTCGACGTGCGGTGACACGCGCAGCGCAGGCGTGACCATCTCGCCGGGCGCGCGTTCGACGCCCACGGCGGTGGTGACGATGCGGTGCTCGGCGATCAGGCGGGCTCGGACCTCCCGGGGGTCGACGCCGTCCGGAGGGGTCAGGGTGGTGATGGCGCTCGGCTCGTCGGCGTTCTCGACCACCCGCCAGCCCGGTACCTCGGCGAGCGCGGCGCGTACCTGTGTGCCGACCTCGCGGAGCCTGGCCCTGACGCGCTCCGGACCCGCCGCGAGGTGCTCGCCGAGCGCGACCGAAAGACCCACCTGTGCACCGACATTCACCTCGGCATGCGCCATCCGGGCGAGCGTCTCGGCGCTCAGCATTCCGGGTCGCGCAGCGAGCACGCCGAGGCCGCGGGGCCCCGCCGTCCACTTGCGCGACGACGAGTACACCGCGTCCGCGCCGAAGGTGGCACAGTCGACGTGCGTGAGCGCCTGCGCGGCGTCGACGATCACGGCGATCCCGTGGTCGTGGCACGTCTCGGCGATCGCCGAGACCGGCTGGACGGTGCCCCGGTGGCTGCCGAGCGCGGTGAGGTGCACCAACGGCGGAGGGTCGGCCGCCAGCGCGCGGACGGCGGCGTCGGGGTCGAGCCGGCCGGCGCCATCGACGGGGAGCGGTACGACCTCGAATCCGTGGCGGGCCATGGCGGCGAGGTTGGGGCCGTACTCACCTGGCAGACAGGCCAGCCGCCTGGCGCCTTGCCAGTCGCCGAGCAGCAGGTCGAGCGCGTGGCTGGCGCCGGTGGTGAAGATGACGTCGTCGGCGGTGAAACCGGTAAGGGCTGCGACTGCGGCCCGGCCCGCAGCCAGCACGGGGGCGGCGGCTTCGGCGGCCGGGTACCCGCCGACCTCGGCCTCGTGCCTGGCGTGCGCGGAGGTGGCGTCGATGACCGCGAACGACTGCCGCGAGCAGGCTGCGCTATCCAGGTGCACGCCCGCTACGGGCGTGCGTGCCGACCGCCACTCGTCGGCGAGGGTCACTTGACCGCGAGCGACAGTCCGAAGTCGCCGGCGCCGTCGGTCCAGAAGGCGGTCCGGCGCAGGCCCACCGCCGCCAACTCGTCGGCGACTTCCTCGGGCCGGAACTTGCAGGACACCTCGGTGAGCATCTCCTCGCCTGCGGCGAAGTCCACGGTCAGGTCGAGGTCGCCAATCCGTACCTGCTGCGCACTGCTTGCGCGCAGCCACATCTCGATGCGCTGCTCACCGGGATTCCACCGGGCCACGTGGTCGAACGCCTCGAGGTCGAAGTCCGCGGCGAGTTCGCGGTTCACCACCGCGAGCACGTTCTTGTTGAACTTCGCAGTGACCCCGGCGGCGTCGTCGTAGGCACGAACCAACCGATCGACGTCCTTCACGAGGTCGGTGCCGAGCAGCAGCGCATCACCGGGTTGCAAGCTATCCGCCAGTGCGCCGAGGAACGCCGCGCGGGGACCGGTGGTGAGGTTGCCGATCGTCGAGCCGAGGAACACGACCAGGCGTCGGCCGACCAGCGGGATCTTGCCGAGGTGTTCCTCGAAATCCCCACAGACGGCGTCGATCTCGATACCGGGGTACTCGTTGGCGATCGCCTCACCGGCCGACTCGAGGATCGAGGCGTCGACGTCGAAGGGGATGAACCGTCGCAACGTTCCGGCCCCGTGCAGCGCGTCGAGCAGGATGCGGGTCTTCTCCGAGGTGCCACTGCCGAGTTCCACCAGGGTGTCCGCCCCCGATGCTGCGGCGATGTCCACGGCGTTGACGCGAAGGATCTCGGCCTCCGCCCGCGTGGGGTAGTACTCCGGCAACCGCGTGATCTGGTCGAACAGGTCGCTACCCACGGAATCGTAGAACCATTTGGGCGGCAATGACTTCGGCGTAGCGCCGAGCCCCTCCCGAACGTCCCGTCGCAGCGCCCGGGGCGCGGCGTCGGCATCGAGGTGATTGGCGATGGAGACCGTCATGACGAACCTTTCAGTGGAATCAACTCAACCTGCGCGCCGGTGACATCGACCAGATGACGGTCGGGCACGTCCTGCCAGCGGGGGTCGTCATCGTAGGGCTCGCTGGCAAGCACGACACCGTCATCCCTGCGCAGGATCGACAGGGTATCCCCCCATGTGGTGGCAATCAATCGAGACCCGTTGCCCGCCAAGATGTTCAGCCGCGCGTTGGGGTCTGCCTCGCCGACCTCGACCACGGTGTCACCCAGCGCGTCCAGCCCGCGGTCGAAGATGAGCGCCGCCAACACCGCACTGTCGACGACGGATTCCGCGCGCGACGACGGCGGCAGCACCGACCGATCCACGATGCCGTTGTGCGAGAGCAACCAGCGGCCGTCGGTGAACGGGGCGACGGCCGACGGCTCGACCGGCATGCCCACCGACGCCGACCGCACCGCCGCCACCACGCACCCGCTCCTGAGTGCGGGCGCCACCGAGGCGAAGGACGCGTCACCCCACATCGGCGCCGCGCTACGCCAGCGCCGCGGCGTCGACCCGGTGCCTCCCCCCGAGTCGCTGCGCTCCTGCCCCCCGGGATCGAAGAAACCGACTCCCCACCCGTCGGCGTTCACCAGCCCGTTCTTCTGCCGACGGGGCGAATATGATTGCACGACAAGCCCATACGGCTGGTCCAAGACCAGGGACGAGACCGACGTGGGTTCGCCAAGCCAAGCGAGATGACGGCACACCTCAGTGCCCTCTGTTCTTCGCGCGAGCGCTCATCACGCGTCCCACGCCAGTCGCACGCCGGAGAAGATCTGTCGGCGGATCGGATGGTCCCAGTTGCGGAAGCTCGGCCGGATGATGCTGGGGGCGACCGACCACGCACCGCCGCGGAGCACCTTGTAGTCGCCGGCCCCAGAGCCCTCGAAGAAGGGCTCCGAGTACTGCTCGTAGAGCATTGGCGTGAATCCCGGCCAAGGTCGTAGCGGCGAGGTGGTCCATTCCCACACGTCGCCGAGCATGTGCTCCGCACCGTAGGCCGAAGCACCCGCCGGATAGGCCCCGACGGGTGCCGGCCGCAACGCGTCGCCGCCCATGTTCACCAGCGCCGTGGTGGGTTCACTCGTCCCCCAGGGGAATCGACGACGCGCACCCACGTGCGGATCCCACGCACAGGCCTTCTCCCACTCGATCTCCGTCGGCAACCGGGCGCCCGCCCACGTGGCATACGCCTCGGCCTCGAAGAAGCTCACGTGCTGGACGGGCTCGTCGGCGGGGATGTCCTCGACGTACCCGAACCGGTTTCGCGTGGCGTTGGCATCCCAGAACTTCGGCGCCGTCAACCCGGCTTCCTCGCGGTGTGCCCAGCCAGCCGTCGACCACCAACGTGGTTCGCGATAGCCGCCGTCGTCGATGAAGACGCGCCACTCGCCGTTGGTGACGGGGACGCGCCCAATTCGGAAGGCCGGCACGTCGACCACGTGTGCGTCGCGTTCGTTGTCGAGTGACATCGGCTCCTCGGCGGCCGTCACCCCGAGGACGAAGGGGCCGCCCGGCACCGGCACCGACGTGCCCGCCACGTCTCGGCGTCCGGGTGGCAGCGGTGCGCCGCGACCCAGGAGGGGCGGGCCGGTGCGCAGGCTCAGTGCCTGCAGCATCGTCTCGTCGTGCTGGTTCTCGTGGCTGACCACCAGGCCGAAGACGAAGGCCGGATCGACACCGGTGCCGTCGTCGGCGGGCAGGGCGTCGAGCGCGTCGAGCGATTTCGCGCGCACCGTCTCGCAGAACGACCGCGCGTCGGTGGGCGGTAACAACGGCAGCTCGACGCGACTGGACCGCGAATGCTTGAACGCGTCGTAGAGGCTCTCGACGTCCGCTTCGAGCAGGCCAGGACGGCGGGGATCATTACCCCGCAGCAGCCACATCTCCTCCTGCCAGCCGATGTGGGCGAGATCCCACACCAGCGGGCTCATCAGGGGGTCGTACTGGCGCAGCAGCTCGGCATCATCGATCTCGACCAACCGCAGGGTGCGTTCGCGCGCCAGGGTGAGGTCCCTGGCCAGCGTCTCTCGACTTGTCACGCCGTCGGGCCCGCCAATCGAGTCACGGCGGCTCGGACGCCGCCGCCGACCACGAGGTCGGCGAAGTCGTCGGCCGAACTCCTGCCTCGCTGCACCTGACGCATCAACCGCTGCATCGCCCCGTCCAATTCCGTCGGGGCCCGTTCGGCAGCGGCGTGCACGCACCGCGTGGCCGCCGCCCGGAGGCGTTGGTCGCCGAGACCGACCCGCGCCGCGAGATCCCATTCCGTGGCGACCGGCTCGGTGGCCTCAGCGGCCACCTCGGCGGCCGAGGGATCGTCGAGCAGGGTGGCCAGCGTGTAGACCACGGCGGGCCAGACGTCGTCCGGCGTGCTGTCGAGGTAGCGGATCTCGAGGAATCCGCGGGGTCGCACCGGCGGGAACAGCGTCGTCAGGTGGTATTCGAGGTCGGCGACCGTGGGGCGGCGACCACCGAGCAGGGCGCGACCGTCGGCCCAGTCGGCGAATGGAACCACCTCGGTCATCGGGACGGTCTCGGGCCCCTGCACCAGCATCACCGGCGCCTTCAGCGCGTAGCTCACCCAGTCGTCGGCGGGATCACCACCGCTGGCGCCCAGCACGGGACCACAACGGGCAGAGTCCAATTGGCTCCACACCCGCTGCCTGGTACTGCGCCAGCCGGAGAATTCGGCTCCCAGCAGCGGCGAGTTCGCGGAGATGGCGATCATCGTCGGCCCGAGCGCGTGGGCGAGCCGGACGCGGTCCGCCCAGTCGGCGCGGGGGCCCGCCTCGACGTTCACCTGGACCGACGCGGTCGACGTCATCATCGCGGCCCCGGCGTCGGTGGTCCCGCTGGCTGCGAAGAACCGTTCCATGGCGCGGTAGCGGTCGCCGGGGTTCACCCGCGCGGGCGGCCGGAGCGGGTCGGCTCCCAGCAGCACCAGGCCGAGACCGTGCTGCGCGAAGGCCTCCCTGAGCATCGCCCGGTCGGCCTGCATGGCGGTAATGGCGTGCGGAGCCGACGGTGCGGGCAGGCCCGACAGTTCCACGGCACCGCCCGGCTCGACGGTGATGGGACTACCGCTCGGCAACGCCGGAACCTGGGCGATCACGTCGGTCAGCTCCACCCAGGAGGGACGGCGCAGCGGATCGACGAGATCGAAGCAGTGGGCTTCGATCTCCAGTCCCACCTGGCCGACGGGGCCGTCCTTCAGACAATCCCCACCGATGCGGGTGGCGGCATCGTCGGCGTTCACGAGCTCGGCCGCCGTCGAATCGCCGGGCCGGGCACTGCATCGGTCTGCGATGGTGGTCACGTCGACCGTCCCCTCCGAATCACCATGCGGGTACTTGGCATGGTCCGTCTTCGATGAACGTCTCCATCTTCTCCAGAGATACCGACAAACTCGCCCGACTTTCCGCCGAGAGGCCGCGCAGCAGCCGTGACCGCTACTGGCCCAGCGTGTTCTGCATCGCTCCGGCCAGCACGTTCACCGCTGGGCCGCCGTTCCCCGGCTGGCAGACTTTCGCTTGCAGCAGAACGTTCTCGCGCAGCCTGGTCTGAGTGAAGCATCGACGGTCTGTACCCGCTTCCTGCTTCACCCACGCTGCGTCGTTGCCAGTGGGCCCGCCACCGGAGAACGACCACACCTGGGTGGTGAGGTCCTCCAGATGCATGGCGGTGGTCTGCCCGGCGCACCCCGCGGTCCGATCCG
The DNA here is from genome assembly GCF_030295745.1 of Mycolicibacterium sp. TUM20985. Lineage (NCBI taxonomy): Bacteria > Bacillati > Actinomycetota > Actinomycetes > Mycobacteriales > Mycobacteriaceae > Mycobacterium > Mycobacterium antarcticum. The sequence goes on along the minus strand of NZ_AP027291.1, from coordinate 488,980 downwards.
TGACCCGATGGAAGGCCCGGGTCGCCGCGTCGTTGGTCGCGAACACGCCGACCGCCTGTTTGACCAGGTTGGTGTCATCGTTGGCCGCGCGCTGGGCCACCGCGCCGCTGAACGAGGCCAGGTCAGGATCGAGGTAGACCTCGGGCAACCCGATGTCCGCCCAGTTGTTGCATACCGGCAGGTCGACGAAGAAACCCTGCAACGGCGCGGTGAACGTCGACTCCCACGTCATCGGCGCGCCGACGACGTTGCCCACCGAACCCTTGCCGAGGACGGCGTAGGACACGACACCCGGGTCGGACGGACGCGCATCGGCGACGGGCGCGACCGCGACCCCGGCCACGACGGTCGCCAGCACTCCGGCCGCCACCGCGCCTGCCGCGCTCTGCATGGGCTAGACGACCTTGGCCGACAGCTTGACGTCGATGTTGCCGCGGGTGGCCTTGGAGTACGGGCACACGCCGTGGGCCTTCTCCATCAGGTCGTCGGCGGCGCCCTGCTCGAGGCCGGGCAGATAGCCGATGAGGTGTGCGGTCAGGCCGAAGCCGCCCTCGGAGTCCTTGCCGAAACCGATCTGGGCCGTGATGCCGCTGGCGTCGTCGATGGCGATCTTCTCGTTCTTCGCGACCAGTCGGAGCGCGCCCAGGAAGCACGCGGAGTAGCCGGCGGAGAACAGCAGCTCGGGGTTGACGCCCTCGCCGCTGCCACCCATCTCCTTGGGCGGCCGGGTGTCGAGGTCGATCTGGCCGTCGGCGGACGTCACGTGGCCGTCGCGGCCGCCGCCGGTGGACGTGGATTCTGCGGTGTACACGACTTCGATGCTCATCCGACCGATCATGCCAGCTACCGGTGACCGCCAAGTGACCCCGGCCCGACGGTCAGAAGATCGTGAGCGTGCAGTAGGTCCGTGGCGGCGACGGGTAGGGCCATGCGTAGTGGCCGACGGTGGCGGGGCACGCCTGCTGATCGCGGATGTCGAGGCGTTCGGTGACCTGAACGAGCAGCCCCTGTTGTCCGCGTTCCGCACAGTCGGCGAGGGTCAGCATGCCGATCGGCATGTCCATGACGTAGCAGTGGTTGGCGACGAGGTTGGGCACCAGGCACAGGCGCGTCGTCGACGGATCGGCGAATTGACTTGGCACGTGCTGATATTCGGCACTCGGGCACTCACCCGAGGAGTTCGCGATGGCGCCGACGGTGTAGCTCGGATCGGCGGCGCAGGCCACCTTGTCGGCGGTCAGCGGGTCCGGCGCCGCCGCGGCGGCTTGCGGCGGGATCCCGACGCAGTCACCGACGGAGAACACTTCGGCGAGGCCCCGCGGCGGCTCGGGCGTGCCGAGCGAACAGCCACTCAAGACGGCCGCACCGAGAACGGCGACCAGCACTAATCGAATCGCTGACACGCGCGTCATGGATAGCGACATTGTCACGAATGGGGGAAGATCGCCACACGTTCCCCAAAGTTCTCAATAGTCCCACAGACCCCACGCGAATCACAACGTTGGCATTCATACCGGCGTGTCGCGGGGTCGGATGCGCCGATCGTGCGATCTCATACGCCTGCCACGGCGGGTTGCGTATGAAACCGCACGATCGGCGGCCGCTTAGCCGTCGGATCCGGCGCGCACGCCTTCCTCGACCTTCTTGCCGAGCTCCGGATCGACGTTGCGCCAGTACTCGAACACCCGCGAGAGCACCGGCTCCTTCACGCCGTCGAGCACGTGGCCGACGATGTTGCCGACGAGGCGATCGCGCTGAGCATCGTCCAACACCTCCCGCACCAGGGTGCCGGCCTGGGACCAGTCGTCGTCCTCCGGACGCAACGAGTACGCGGTGCGCACCATGTCGCCGTCGGACGCCCACTGCGCCTCGGCTACCCGCCTCGGGTCGTCGGCCACCGGACCGCCCATCGAGTTCGGCGCATAGACCGGATCGGTCGCCAGCTTGATCCGCATCGCCCCGTCCTTGGAGTAGGCGTTGACCTCGGACTTCGGCTCGTTGACCGGGATCTGCTTGTAGTTCACGCCGAGGCGGGCGCGGTGGGCGTCGGAGTAGGAGAACCCGCGAGCCAACAGCATCTTGTCCGGTGACAGACCAGTACCGGGCACGACGTTGTTGGGCTCGAAGGCGGCCTGCTCGATCTGCGCGTGGTAGTCGACGACGTTGCGGTTCAGCGTCATCTTCCCGACGTCGATCAGCGGATAGTCGGAGTGCGGCCACACCTTGGTCAGATCGAACGGGTTGATCCGGTAGGTCTTCGCATCCTCGAACGGCATGATCTGCACCTTCAACGACCAGGTCGGGAAGTCGCCCGCCTCGATCGTGTCGTACAGGTCGCGCTGGTGGTAGTCCGCGTCCTCGCCGGCGATCCGGTCGGCGTCCTCCTGGGTGAGGAAGTCGACGCCCTGGTCACACTTGAAGTGGTACTTCACCCAGGACATCTCGCCGGCGGCATTGATCCAGCTGTAGGTGTGGCTGGAGTAGCCGTTCATGTGCCGCCACGACTTGGGGATACCGCGGTCGCCCATCAACCACGTCACCTGATGCGCCGACTCGGGCACCAGCGTCCAGAAGTCCCACTGCATGTTGTGATCGCGAAGGTTGTTGGCGGCCATCCGCTTCTGGCTGCGAATGAAGTTCTGGAACTTCATCGGATCGCGGACGAAGAACACCGGGGTGTTGTTGCCGACCATGTCGAAGTTGCCCTCGGACGTGTAGAACTTCAATGAGAAGCCACGCGGATCGCGCCAGGTGTCTGGGCTGCCCCGCTCGCCTGCCACGGTCGAGAAGCGCGCCACCATCTCGGTCTTGGCGCCCGGCTGCAGGAACGCCGCCTTGGTGAACTGACTGACGTCGCTCGTCACCTCGAACGTGCCGAAGGCGCCACCACCCTTGGCATGTGGCTGCCGCTCCGGGATGCGCTCGCGGTTGAAGTTGGCCATCTGCTCGATCAGGTAGTGGTCCTGCAGCAGAATCGGACCGTCGGGTCCGACGCTCAGCGAGTGCTCGAGGCTCGGCACCGGCGCGCCGCCATCGGTGGTTGCGATCTTCTCGGTCATCTATATCCATCCCTCTCGTGGCCGCGACCACTCGGGCTGGGCCGCAATTGTCGTGACGACGCCACGGTGCGGTTTACCCGGCGGCGTCGTCATCCATGCATGCGAGACGACGGTTGTCAGCGTCCCGGCGGCGTCGGCGGCGTGGCCGCGGGACCCTGCCCCGAGCCGCCGGAACCGCCAGGCCCGGCCTGGCCTCCCGGTCCGCCCGGGAAGCCGGGGCCACCGGGGAACACGAAGGCCGGTCCGGGCCGCATCATCGGTCCTGGACCCCACATCGGGGGGCCGTCGCGCTGGTCCATGGCGCCGCGGTCGTGCCCATGACCCCGGCTACCACCATCTCTGCCCGCGTGCGCGCCGAGCATGAATCCGGTCGCGAAGATGACGGCCACGATGACCACCGCGCCCGCGGCGATGCCGACCCACGCGGCGACCTGGTTGAGTCGGCTGGGCTTCTGGTCCACCGGCGCGAAATAGGGCGGGGCATGGGCGGGGGCGGGCACCGGCTGTTCGGACACCGGGTGTTCGGACGCCGGGATGGAGTTCGTCGAATCCTCTGGCTTGTCGGTCATGACGCCGATCATCCTCGCGCCAACCATGGCACCGGCTCGGTATCGCCTAAGAATCAGCTATGCATGCCACGCCTGCGCCAAAGGTTTTGACGGCGGCCGAAAGGGAGATCCATACGCGCATGGAACAACAGAACATGCCGCCGGCCACGCCGAAGGACGCCACGAAGGCCACCGAGGAACAACGCGAACTGCAGAGCCAACTCGATGACCCGACGCCCGACCCGGAGGCACCTGGAGGTCACCAGGATCGGCACCAGATCGCCGACGAGACCTAGGGACCGAACCACGGCCGCGCGATCGGGGGTTCGGCGGCCGCGGTTCGTCCTCGGGATGACGCTACCGTCGCAACCTGTGAATGCCGTGTGCCGAGGCTGTGCCCTCTGCGCAGCTGAAGTCCGTTCAGTCCGAAGGGTTTCCGCGCTTGCGTTTGTGCCGGTACATGTTGGCGTCGGCCTGGCAGAGCAGTTCCTCGCCGTCGGCGGCGTTGCCCCACGTCCACCCGACCGCGGCGGTGAGGTCGAGCGGGGTCGTCGTCGTCGGGTAGGTGCCGGTGAGGGCGGCGCGGATGTCGCCGGCCACCGCGGCGACCCGCCTCTCGGCCCGCGCGTCGAGGACCACGACGACGAACTCGTCACCGCCGAACCGGTAGGCCGTGTTCGGTGGGAGCACGATGTTGGCGAGCAGCCCCGCGGCGTTGGCGAGGACGGCGTCGCCGACCGCGTGCCCGAAGTTGTCGTTGACGTCCTTGAACCCGTCGAGGTCGATGAAGATGATGCCGACCTCCGTACTGGGGTCCTCGGCCCGGATCTGGTGCATGCGGTCGTTGAGGGCGTGCCGGTTGTGCAGCCCGGTGAGTGAGTCGGTCAACGCGAGCCGGGAGAGTTCCGCTTCGGCGTGGCGTCGGGCGGTGACGTCCTGGAATTGCGCGACGATGACGTCGTCCCCGCCGTAGGCGCCCGTGACGTAGACCGCGCTGCGCTGCATCCAGATGATCGTCCCGTCACGTCGGACGTAGCGGCGCTCTGCGGCCACCTTCTTCACCGACCCGTCCTGCATGCGCGCAAGGTCCGCTTCGGCCGAGGCGAGCTCGTCGGGGTGGACGAGCCGACGGAAGTCACCGCCCAACAGCTCCGCCGTGTGGTACCCCAGTGCGGCACACATCGCCGGGTTGATCTGAAGGATGTGCGCCGAACGGGTCAGCACGACTTTGCCGATGGGCGCATTGGCCATGCTGATGTCGAACAGTCGCCGGGCCTCGTCGCGGGCGTGCTCCGCCTCGACACGGGCGGTCACGTCGGTGACCTGGACGTAGAACCCGAGCACCACGCCGTCGACGATGTCGGGCACGTACGAGGCCTGGGTGTACCTGGTCAGCCCTTGGCTGTCGATCAACGTGCGTTCGAAGAGCTGCTCCTCCCCGGCCAGTGCGCCCTCGATGTACGGCAGGTTCAGCGCGTACACGGCCTCGCCGAGGACCTCGCGGATATGGCGTCCGCGCGCCTCCTCCGGCGTGATGCCGAAGAATTGGACGTACGCGTCGTTGGCGATCACGTTCCGCAGCTCACGGTCCCAGTAGCCGATCATCGCGGGGAGGTGGTTGATCAGCGCCAGCAGCCGACGACGCTCTTCCTCGGCGGGTGTGAGGCCCGTCCGAACGGAGCGGACGTCCCTCACCCCGTGCCACCCCGACATGGCGGTCCGGCCCGCTGGCGGAGGGCTGTTCTGCTGGGCTCGGTCTTGAACCATCGGCAGCAAATCTACTTCAGCGTCAGTTACTCAGCAACCACTAGACAGAGCATGCCGCCAACGTCAGCGCAGCGGGTTCACCGCAAACTGGATCACCCGATACGGCGCGTTGTCGGCTCGGGGCGTCGTGTTCCACTGGCTAACGAATACCCGCAGCTCGTCGAGGGTCGAACCCGGCGAGAGGTAGCCCCCGTAGGGCTGCGCCAGCCGGTTGTCCTCGGGTGGCGGCAGTTCTTCGGGGTCGGCGGGCCACGCGGCGGCGTACACCACCGTCGTCACCGGCGCGGGGCCGAGGCCGGTCGGGTCGTTCGCGACGCGGACCTCCATGTTCCCGGTGCTCGCATTGAAGTACGACAAGACGGTCTTGCCGTCGACCTGTCGGATGCTCATCTCCCCGACGGCATCACCCCACAGCGGAGTGGGCGCCTCACCCCATCCGCCGACGCCCGACCAGGCCTGCCATCTCGAGCGGTCGGTGAAGGACGCCGGGGTCACCCGGTAGAGCTCGACGGGACTGCTGCGGTCGAAGTCGTTCGCCACGACGTAGACCCATCCGCTCGGCGAATCGGGCGTGGGGATCGGGTCGTAGTAGCCGCTGATCTGGGACTGCCGACCGCCCGCGTAGTCTGCGGGGCGTTGCGACTTGGGGACCGTCGGCCAATCTCCTCGAGAGGGTGACGCCTTGACCAATCTCGAGGTCGACGGCACCAGATCCTTGGTGGTGGTGATCAACATGTAGTTCTCGCGGTTGATCGCGACGACGCCCGCCGGCAGTTGCGACGATCCCGGCGGGGTGGGGTCGGCGAGCAGCGGCTCATCCGTTCCCGTGACGCCGTAGTAGCGCACACCGCTCGGGTCGTCGACCGAATCCATGTCCACGTGCAGGGCGACGGGTGAGTAGTGCGGCCCGAAGGCGACTCCCTGTCCCGCGAAGCTGTCGCCGCAGACTTGCAAAGTGCCGCTGGGGAACTCCATGAACTCGCACAGGTCCGTGGCGCCGATGCCGTAATCCCTCGTCGGCGTGCCCGTTCCCGCTACCGGACCGATCCGCACCACCTGGCCGGGCGTCAACGGACCCAGCACCGGCTTCGGAATCGGCGCGGGCGGCTCGGCATGCGCGACCGCCATCGGGGGCATCGAGACGCACAGCAGTGCCGCAGCCGCCACCCGTGAGCACCGCACCTACAGCTGAGCGGCGAGAAGCTCGGCGATCTGAATGGTGTTGAGCGCCGCGCCCTTTCGGAGGTTGTCGCCGGAGACGAACAGCGCCAGACCGCGCCCATCCGGTGCGCCGGGATCTTGCCGAATGCGTCCGACCAGGGAGTCGTCGGCACCTGCGGCCGCCAGCGGGGTCGGTACGTCGACGAGTGTCACACCGGGTGCGGTCGCGAGCAGTTCCCTGGCACGCTCGGGTGAAAGTGGTTGCGCGAACTCGACGTTGAGGGACAGCGAGTGCCCGGTGTACACCGGCACCCGCACGCAGGTGCCACTGACGAGCAGATCGGGGATGCCGAGGATCTTGCGAGTCTCGAACCTCAGCTTCTGGTCCTCGTCGGTCTCACCGGAGCCGTCGTCGACCAGCGAGCCCGCCAGCGGCACCACGTTGAAGGCGATCGGCGCGACGTACTTGTTCGGCGCAGGGAACTGCAGCGCCGATCCGTCGTGGACCAATTGCTCACTGTCGGCGACCACTGCGCGCGCCTGACCGAACAGTTCCTCGACCCCGGCCAGCCCGCTGCCCGACACCGCCTGATAGGTCGACGCGATCATGCGGACCAGGCCCGCCTCGTCGTGCAGCACCTTGAGTACCGGCATCGCGGCCATCGTGGTGCAGTTCGGGTTGGCGATGATGCCCTTCGGACGAATGCCCGCGTCTCTGTCGAAATTGACCTCCGACACCACGAGTGGCACGTCGGGATCCTTGCGCCACGCCGACGAGTTGTCGACGACGATGGCCCCCGCCGCGGCGAACCGCGGCGCCTGGACGCGAGACATGTTGGCCCCAGCCGAGAACAGCGCGATGTCGAGGCCGGACGGGTCGGCCGTCTCGGCGTCCTCGACCTCGATCTGCTGACCCTTGAACTCCAGCTTCTTGCCTTGGGACCGCGAGGACGCGAAGAACCGGACACTCGTGGCCGGGAAGTCCCGCTCTTCGAGGAGTCGACGCATCACCTGGCCGACCTGGCCGGTTGCACCGACCACACCGATGTTCACCATCTATCTACCCCGTCGCATCGCTCGCCCATGTCTCTACAGCCCGCTTCCCGCGTACACGACGGCTTCCTCGTCACCGCCGAGATGGAACGCCTCGTGCAACGCCGTGACCGCCTTGTCCAGCTCGGTGTCCTTGACCAGCACCGAGATTCGGATCTCCGAGGTCGAGATCAGATCGATGTTCACGCCCACCGCCGCGAGTGCCTCGCAGAACGTGGCGGTGACGCCGGGGTGGCTGCGCATGCCGGCGCCGATGAGTGACACCTTGCCGATGTGGTCGTCGTAGAGCACCTGGGTGAACCCGATCTCGTGCTGCAGCGACGACAGCTTCTCCACCGCGGCCGGACCGTTGTCACGTGCGCAGGTAAACGTGATGTCGGTCTTGCCGTCCTCGATCTTGCTGATGTTCTGCAACACCATGTCGATGTTCACATCGGCGTCGGCGACCGCGCGAAAGACTCTGGCGGCGTAACCCGGAACGTCGGGTAGGCCGACGACCGTCACCTTCGCCTCGCCTCGGTCGTGAGCGACTCCGGTCAGGATGGCGTCTTCCATCGGAATGTCCTCCATCGATCCCTTGACGAGCGTGCCCGCCTTGTCCGAGTACGACGACCGAACGTGTATCGGAACGTCGTAGCGTCGTGCATATTCCACGCACCGCAGCATGAGCACCTTGGCCCCGCACGCCGCCATCTCCAGCATCTCCTCGAAGGAGACCGTGTCGAGGTGCCGTGCGTTGGGCACGATGCGCGGGTCGGCAGTGAAGATGCCGTCCACGTCGGTGTAGATCTCGCAGACGTCGGCGTTCAACGCCGCGGCCAGCGCCACCGCGGTGGTGTCCGATCCCCCGCGGCCGAGCGTGGTGACGTCCTTGCTGTCCTGACTGACGCCCTGGAAGCCGGCAACCAGCACGATGAGGCCCTCGTCGAGGGCGTCCCGCAGCCGGCCTGGCGTGACGTCGATGATCTTGGCGTTGCCGTGCGTGCCGGTGGTGATGACGCCCGCCTGGGAACCGGTGAACGACCGGGCCTGGGCGCCGAGCGATGAGATGGCCATCGCGACCAGGGCGTTGGAGATGCGTTCGCCCGCGGTCAGCAGCATGTCCATCTCGCGCGGGGGCGGGGCGGGGTTCACCTGACGGGCCAGGTCGAGCAGGTCGTCGGTGGTGTCACCCATGGCGGAGACCACGACGACGACGTCGTTGCCGGCCTTCTTCGTCTCGACGATGCGCTCGGCGACCCGGCGAATCCGGTCGGCGTCGGACACCGAGGATCCGCCGTACTTCTGTACGACGAGCGCCACTGTTCGCCTTTCGCGTCGTTCTGAACGAGGTGGAGTTGCCTAAAAGGATAAGGGGTCTGCGCACCCGGTTTTCACCGGCGGATCGGCGGCGAACGTGCGGATCGATCCGCCCCGCCCGGGGTGTCCAGGACGAAACCGCACGTTCGCGCGCGGATGGGTAGCGTCGGACGGCGTGACCGAACAGCCCGCCGACCGGACCGCGACCACCCGGGTACCGATTCACGGGCCCATCGCCGCGCGGTGGAGTCCTCGGGCGTTCGACCCGGGTGCGACGGTCACCACCGAGCAGCTGACCGCGTTGCTCGAGGCGGCTCGTTGGGCAGCGACCTGGGGAGGCCGGCAGCCGGTCCGCTTCGTGGTCGGCCTGCGCGGTGACGAGACGTTCGCCGCGCTCGCGGCCACGCTCAAGCGCGGGAACGCCTACGCGCACGCCGCGGGTGCGCTGATCCTGGTCTGTGCCGACGAGGGCCCCGACGAGAAGACGGCGCTGTACTCGGCCGTCGATGCGGGTGCCGCGATCGCCAACGCGAGCCTCGAGGCGGTCGCGCGAGGGCTGGTCGCGCACGCGATGGCGGGCTTCGACGCCGACGCGGCGCGCACCGCCTTCGCCGTTCCCACCGACGTCCGGCCGATCGCGGTGCTGGCCGTCGGGACGCTGGGTGATTACCGAACAGCGGACGAGGCGATCGTCGAACGGGACACCCGGGCCCGTGAGCGGCTCCCGCTCGAGGAGGTGGCGTTCGCGGGGAGCTGGGGCTCGGCGTTCATGCCGGACACGTCGTCGCCAGCTGTCTGACCCGGGACTCGAATTCGTCGTTGAACGCGGTGACCACCATCGCCACCGCGGGCGCTGCGGCGCCAGGCGCGGTGCTCTGGCTCTGGGCGTCGAAGTCGAGACGGGCCCGGACCAGCCGCTCCGCGGTCTTCGCCGTCTCCTTCGCCTGGTCGGCGAGCTCGGGCGCGGTCACCTTCGCCGCCCGGTCCGTCAGGCCGTCCACCCAGGCCCGGTAGTCCAATTCGCCGGGGTCGGTCGCCGCCTCATAGGACCCGGGCTCGGGGACATGGGTCTTGGCGTTCAGGCCGTCGATCTGAGACTTGTTGAACGCCAATAATTCTCGCACCGGAGCGCAATCCGCCGAGGACGGGCCGCGGAAGAAGAACCACCAGATGCCCGTGCCGACCAGGAGGGCGACCGTCACCGTCACCGTCGTCAGAGGCCTTATCCGCTTCATCCCCCGATGCTGACACAGCCGCGGTCGGACGCACGTTTACCTGCCCGCAACACTACGAGCCCGTCTCCGTAACAGAAACATCGGTTACTGCCAGTGATCGGCCCGCTCGAGGCCGCACACGCAGGAGATGACAGATGGATGTAGTGGATACGGGCACCACGGCTTTCATGCTGTGTTGCATCATCGGGCTCACCCTGATGATCCCCGGGCTTGCGCTGTTTTACGGCGGCATGGTCTCGGTCAAGAGCTCGACGAACATGATGATGATGACCTTCGGGGCCGTGGCGATCGTGGGCGTCCTCTGGGTTCTGTTCGGCTTCTCGATGGTCTTCGGCACCAGCTACGGCGGGTTCGTCGGCAGCTTCACCGAGTTCGCCGGGATGAAGGATCTGCTCGAATCGCAGACCACCATCTCGGGGCTGCAGGTGAGCCTGTTCGCACTGTTCCAGGCTCTGTTCGCCGCCATCACCGTGGCGCTGATCTCGGGCGCCGTCGCCGACCGGATGAAGTTCGGCGCGTGGATGGTGTTCGCGACCGTGTGGGCGGTCCTGGTCTACTTCCCGGTCGCGCACTGGGTGTTCGCCTTCGACGGCGTGGTGACCGAGGACTCCACGGGCGGCTGGATTGCCAACAACCTCAAGGCGATCGACTTCGCCGGTGGCACGGCGGTGCACATCAACGCGGGCGCCGCCGCACTCGCCGTCGCGATCGTGCTCGGCAAGTCCGCCATGTTCGGCCAGCTGCGCAAGCCCCACAACGTGCCGCTGACCCTGCTCGGCGCCGGCCTGCTGTGGGCCGGCTGGTACGCGTTCAACGGCGGTTCGGCGCTGGCCGCGGGCAACTCGGCCGCCATCGTCATGGTCACCACCTTCGTCGCCACCTGCGCCGCCACCCTCGCGTGGCTGGCGGTCGAGAAGATCAAGGACGGCCACGTGACCGGCGTCGGTGCGGCCTCCGGTGCCATCACCGGCCTGGTCGCCATCACCCCGGCCTGCGGTGCGGTCACGCCGATCGGCGCCATCGCCGTCGGTGCGATCGCCGGCGCGATTTGCATCTACGCGGTGGGCCTCAAGTCGCGGTTCGGCTACGACGACTCACTCGACGTGGTCGGCGTGCACCTCGTGGGCGGCGTCATCGGCACCCTGCTCATCGGCCTGTTCGCCAGCGAGAGCATGCCGAATGCCACCAACGGTCTGTTCTACGGCGGCGGGTTCTCTCAGCTCTGGAAGCAGGCCATCGCCGCGGGCGCGGTGCTGGCTTACTCGTTCGTGGTCGCCTTCGCGATCGCCTACGCCATCAAGAAGACGATGGGCATCCGGATCTCGCCCGAGGACGAGGAGAAGGGCATCGACGCGGTGTCGCATCGCGAATCGTCGTACGACATGCAAACCGCCTAGGAGACTGGCCCCGATCGGCGCGATTCGCCCCGCGCCGGTCGGGGCCTCTCGCGCTGCATGCAGTTTCCTTTCCTGATACTTTGATTCCCTAGATGAGACAAGGATGACGATGACCGCCACGACCACCGGGCTTGCGGACCTCGCGCGCGAGGCGGGCACCACGTTCGTCCTTGCGCTGTTCGTCGACCTGCGCGGCAAGCCGTGCGCAAAGCTGGTGCCGGTCGAGGCCATCGACGTGCTCGCCACCGAGGGCGTCGGCTTCGCCGGTTACGCCGTCGGCGCCATGGGCCAGGAGCCGCGAGATCCCGACCTGATGGCAATCCCCGACCCGTCCTCCTTCACCCCGATCCCCTTCATCAAGGAGGGGCTCGCCCTGGTGCACTGCGACCCGCACGTACTCGGCGAGCCGTGGCCGTACGCGCCCCGCAACATCCTCAAATCGCTCGTCGCACGCGCGGCCGAGGCCGGTTTCGAACCGTGGGTCGGCGCCGAGGTCGAATACTTCCTACTGACCCGCAATGCGGACGGCAGCCTGGCCACCGCCGATACCGCCGACAACGCTGCCCAGCCCTGTTACGACGCGCGCGGCGTGACCAGGATGTACGACCACCTCACGACGATCTCCACGGCAATGAATCAGCTCGGGTGGTCGAACTACGCCAACGACCACGAGGACGCCAACGGACAGTTCGAGCAGAACTTCCAGTTCGCCGAGGCGCTGACCACCGCCGACCGCGTGGTCACCCTGCGCTACCTGCTGTCGATGATCGCCGCCGAGCGGGGCATGATCGCGACGTTCATGCCCAAACCGTTCGCGGACCGCACGGGAAGTGGCCTGCACCTTCATCTCTCGCTCACCAGCGGCGGTGCGGCAATGTTCCCGGGCGACGCGGCATCGGACGGCCACGGCCTCGGCCTGTCCACCACCGCGTACTCGTTCATTGCGGGCATCCTCGAGCACGCCTGCGCGCTGCAGGCCGTGGTCGGCCCAACGGTCAACTCCTACAAGCGAACCGGCGCCCTCACCACGAACTCTGGCGCTTCCTGGGCGCCCAGGCAGCCGACCTACGGCGGCAACGACCGGACGCACTACATCCGCGTGCCCGACGACCAACGCGTCGAACTGCGCGGTGGCGACGGCTCGGCCAACCCATATCTGGCGATCGCGGCCGCCCTCGGCGCGGGTCTCGACGGCATTGCACGCAACCTCGACCCCGGGCCGATTGGCACCGTCGCGGACGGCAGCCGCGCGCTTCCGCCGACGCTGCTGCACGCCGTGGACGACATGGTGGCCGACGACGTGATCACCGGGGTGCTCGACGCCGTGGGCGACGGAGTGGCCACGTACTTCGCCGATCTCAAGCGCAACGAGTTCTTCACCTACCACGGCACGGTCAGCCCGTGGGAGATCGACCAGTACCTGACCGCCTTCTAGGCGACTGAACAGCAAGGGAGACAGGCGATGTGCGGAATCGTGGGGTTGCACCTCCGCAACCCCGAGCTATATCCGCGACTGGGTGAGCTGCTCACCGGGATGCTGTGCGAGATGAGCAACCGGGGCAGCGACTCGGCGGGCGTCGCGGTGTACGGCGATCCGACGTGGACGCCGCCGGGCCGCGGCTGTGTGTCGCTGCTCGACGTCGGCGCCGATGCCGACACCGTTGGCGCGGCGGTCGGTGTCGCGCTCGGCACCCAGGTCGACGTGACGATGATCGGGGCCACCTATCTGCTGACGTCGAGCGCCGACTCCGAGGTACTGCTCGCCGCCGTCAGGCGGGTCTACCCGGACGTCCTGGTAGCCGGTTTCGGCGCCGACCTGGCGGTGCTCAAGGGCGTGGGTGGCCCGGCAGCGCTGACGGCGTCCTGGGGGTTGGCCAACGCTCAGGGTTGGCAGGGCGTCGGGCATACCCGCATGGCGACCGAGTCGGCCGTCACGCCCTCGGGTGCCCATCCGTATGCCGTAGGGCCGGAACAGTGTCTGGTACACAACGGCTCGTTCGCCAACCACGCCACCATCCGACGCGAATTGCAGGCCGCCGGCGTCCGATTCGACAGCGAGAACGATACGGAGGTCGGCGCCCGGTTCGTGGCGAGCCGGCTGGCCGAGGGCCGCGACGTGGAGACGGCGCTGAAGGAGCTGTGCGCCACGTTCGACGGCTTCTACACGCTGCTGGTGTCCAACCGTGATTCGTTCGCGGTGGTCCGTGATGCGATCGCCTGCAAGCCCGCCGTCATCGCCGAGACCGCAGACTGGGTGGCGATGGGCAGCGAATACCGCGCTCTGTCGGGCCTTCCCGGCGTCGAGCAGGCCGTCATCTGGGAGCCGGAGCCGGAGGTCGTGTACGCGTGGACACGATAGTCACCTTCGATCTCGCCAAACAATCACTGCGGGAACTCAATTCGGCCCTACACGCGCCCGGCTTGACCGGTGACTTCGTCATCGAGAACCCCGCCGGTGCGCACAACGTCGCGGTCGGCCTCGATGCCGACGTGAACGTGACGATCCACGGCCACGTCGGGTACTACGCCGCGGGGATGAACCAGCGCGCCGAGGTGACCATCGAGGGCAACGCGGGTACCGGTGTCGCGGAGAACATGATGAGCGGCGCGGTCCGGGTCAGCGGCAACGCCTCGCAGTCTGCGGGGGCGACTGCGCACGGCGGACTGCTGGTCATCGATGGCAATGCCGCAGCGCGGTGCGGTATTTCGATGAAGGGGGCCGACATCGTCATCGGTGGTGACGTTGGGCACATGAGCGCCTTCATGGCTCAAGCCGGACGACTGGTGGTCCGCGGCAACGCGGGTGACGCCCTCGGCGACTCGATCTACGAGGCCCGCATCTACCTCCGCGGCAACGCCAAGTCGCTGGGCGCCGACTGCGTTGCCAAGGAGATGCGGCCCGAGCACCACGGGGAGTTGGCAGAGCTACTGGAGTCCGCCGGCTACGGGGACGACGACACCCACGCCTACACTCGCTACGGCTCGGCCAGAGACCTCTACCACTTCCACGTCGACAACGCTTCGAGTTACTGATGAGCGAAACATCTGATGCCAGAGCGCGGTTGGGCCTTCGCGAGTCCGCGACCTTCGACCGGCACACCATCGCCGCCATCCAGCGCGCCGCTGAGACCGGCATCTACGACATTCGCGGCTGGGGTGCCAAGCGGCCCCTCCCACACTTCGACGACCTGCTGTTCCTCGGCGCGTCGATGTCGCGCTACCCGTTGGAGGGCTACCGCGAACGTTGTGACACCGACGTGCTGCTCGGCGGCCGCAACGCCAAGTACCCACTGCACCTGGACATCCCGGTGACCATCGCGGGAATGTCCTTCGGTGCACTGTCCGGGCCCGCCAAAGAGGCACTCGGTCGCGGCGCGAGCGCCGTCGGCACGTCGACCACCACCGGTGACGGCGGGATGACCGTCGAGGAACGCGGTCAGAGCAAGTACCTGGTGTACCAGTATCTGCCGTCGCGGTACGGAATGAACCCCGACGACCTACGCAAGGCCGATGCCATCGAGATCGTCCTCGGCCAGGGCGCCAAGCCCGGCGGTGGCGGAATGCTGTTGGGACAGAAGATCTCCGAACGCGTCGCTGGTATGCGCACGCTGCCCGAGGGCATCGATCAGCGGTCGGCGTGCCGGCATCCCGACTGGACCGGGCCCGACGATCTCACCATCAAGATCAACGAGTTGCGGGAGATCACCGACTGGGAGAAGCCGATCTACGTCAAGGTCGGCGCCTCGCGGACCTACTACGACGTCAAGCTCGCCGTCCACGCGGGCGCCGACGTCGTCGTGGTCGACGGGATGCAAGGCGGTACCGCCGCGACGCAGGAGGTGTTCATCGAGAACGTCGGAATCCCGACGCTGGCAGCCGTTCCGCAGGCCGTCCAGGCGCTGGCCGAGCTGGGCGTGCACCGCAGCGGCGCCGACCACGGCGAAGTTCAGCTGATCGTGTCCGGCGGTATCCGCAACGGGGCGGACGTCGCCAAGGCCATGGCGCTCGGCGCGGATGCCGTCTCCATCGGTACCGCCGCGCTGATCGCATTGGGCGACAACCATCCCCGGTACGCCGCGGAGTACGAGGCACTCGGCAGCGCCGCGGGATTCTTCGACGACTTCCAGGACGGCACCGACCCGACGGGCATCAGCACCCAGAACCCCGAACTCGCCGCCCGGTTCGACGCCATCGAGGGCGGCCGCCGACTGGCCAACTACCTGCGGGTGCTCACCATGGAGGCGCAGACCATCGCCAGGGCATGCGGTAAGGCCCACGTCCGGCACCTCGAACCGGAGGACCTCGTCGCCGTCACGATCGAGGCGGCCGCGATGGCGCGGGTACCGCTGGCGGGCACCGACTGGATCCCGGGCCGATGACGACCACTCCCGCCGAATGTGAAACCTCTGCGAGAATTCGGGCGAGAATCCGCACAGGATTCACATTGGGAGCACCGGAGCGTCGCCGATGAGCGAGACGGCGGACGTCGTCATCGTCGGCGGCGGCATCGAGGGCGCGGCCGCCGCGTGGGCGTTGGCGAAGCGCGGTGTCACGGACGTGCTGGTCGTCGAGCGGCACACCGTGGGTTCGGGGATGACGGGCAAGTCCTCGGGCATCGTCCGCTGCCACTACGGCGTCAGCTCGCTGGCCGCCATGGCGACCGTCGGGCTGGAGGTGTTCGAGAACGCGCAGGAGATCTTCGGGCACGACATCGGCTTTCGACAGACCGGCTACGTCGTCGGGGTCGGCGAGTCGAACGTCGACTCGCTGCGCAAGAGCCTGGCAGCCCAGCGTGCCGTCGGCGTGCAGACCGAGGAGATCGACCTCGCCGACGTCGCCGACATGTGGCCGCACGCAGACCTGACGCCGTTCGCCGCCTTCGCCCACGAGGCCCGCGGCGGGTTCGGCGACGGGTACCAGACCGCACAGGCGTTCGCCGTGGCCGCGCGCGCGGCAGGCGTCCGCATCCGCCAGGGCACGGCGATGACGGAGTTGCTGCTCGACGGCGACCGCACGACCGGGGTACGGCTCGCCGACGGCACCGAGGTCACCGCGGACACCGTCGTGATGGCGACCGGCGTCTGGACCCGCGACCTGTTGTCGCGCCATGGAATCGACGTTCCCATCCGCGTCGTGCGCGAACAGATCGTGATGATCGCACCCGGCGTGGAGCTGGGCCCGGTACCCGTCTTCTCCGATCTGGTGTCGCTGCAGTACATCCGGCCCGAGCCAGGCGGCGACGTGCTGTTCGGCAACAGCGACCTGTCACACGTCCAGGACGCCGACCCGGACGACTACGCCAACCGCGCCAGCGAGGACTTCATCGACGTCACGATCGATCGCGTGGGCACCCGCTTCCCCGGCTTCCCGGACGCCGCCATCACCGGCAGCTACGCGGGCTGTTACGACGTCACCCCGGACTGGAACCCGGTGATCTCGCGAACCGGCATCGACGGTCTGGTGGTTGCGGCAGGCTTCAGCGGACACGGCTTCAAGATCGCGCCCGCGGTCGGCGCGCTGATCGCCGATCTGGTGGTCGATGGGCACAGCGCCGACCCGCGGATTCCCGAAGCCGACTTCCGACTGTCGCGCTTCGCCGAGGACGACCTACTGCGGACCCCGTTTCCGTACGTGGGCGCGGGCGAGATGCGCTAGGACGGTAGCCGTGGCCTTCCCCGACGAGCCCGTTCCGTTGCTCCGCAACGAGTCCGGCACCGCTCGCGACCGCGATCCGAGTGAGCCGGTCGACGAGGTGGAGTTCGAGGCCGCGATCGGCCGCAACGTGCGTCAGCTCCGCCAGCAGCAGGGCCTGACGGTCGGCGACATGGCCGCCCGGGTCGGCATCTCCAAGGCGATGATGAGCAAGATCGAGAACGCGCAGACGTCGTGCAGCCTGTCGACGCTAGCGCTGCTGGCCAAGGGTTTCGACGTGCCGGTGACCACACTGTTTCGCGGCGCCGACGTGGAGCGGCCCGCGGCGTTCGTGAAGGCGGGCACCGGCGCGCGGATCGTTCGCAACGGCACGCGGGAAGGACACGAATACCAGTTGCTCGGGTCGCTGCGCGGTGAACACAAGCGGCTCGAGTGCCTCGAGGTGACCTTGACCGAGAAGAGCCGGACCTACCCGCTGTTCCAGCACCCGGGCACGGAGTTCATCTACATGCTCGACGGTGTCATGGACTACAGCCACAGCCGGTCGGTCTATCGGCTGCACCCCGGGGATTCGCTGCAACTCGACGGCGAGGGAGCCCACGGCCCCGTCGACCTGGTCGAGTTGCCGATCCGCTTCCTGTCGGTGGTCGCCTTCCCGGATTCGCAGATCTGACTTGCGGTAACGATCTCCGTGATTTCGCCACAGCCGGTGCTGCATGTTCCACACTCCATCCCATGGCCAGTGTCATCGAGTTGGAGATCATCTCCACACCGACAGCCGGCCAGTTCGCAGTCCGCGTGGTGCGGTCGGATTCGGGCGCGGGATCCACCTCGACGATGCAGCTGGATCCGAAGGCCTACGTCGACTCGCGGGACGACCTGGAGACGGCCGTGTTGGCATCGGCGGTATCGGGCCGACGACTTCTCTCACCGGGCGAGCAGCGGCTGCGCACCGTCGGTCAGCAGCTGTTCGACGCACTCTTCAGCGGAGCGGTGGGCGAGGCCTATCGCGCCAGTGTCGATTCCGCCAACGCGCGCAACGAACGGTTGCAGGTCGTGCTCCGGCTGGACGTCCCCGGGTTGGCCGCCATTCCGTGGGAGTCGATGTACGACAGTCAAAACGGTGAGTACATCGGCCTCAGCGACCCCGTAATCCGTCACATCCCGTCGAAGGACGCCGAGCCACTCGCCCTCGCGCTGCCGCTGAAGGTTCTCGTTCTGGTGTCATCCCCCGAGGGGCTGGCCACCCTGGACGTCGAGGCCGAGCGACGGAAACTATCCCAGGCCCTCGCCGAACCGATCGCCGACGGCCGTGTTCAGCTCAGCTGGCTGATGCAGGCGACGTGGGAGAACGTCCAAGACGAGATGTTGTCCGGCACCTGGCATGTACTGCACTTCATCGGCCACGGCGATTACGACGAACGAACCGACCAAGGCGTGATTGCGCTCGTCGGCGAAGTCGGCGGCACCCATCTCGTGGAAGCCGACCGACTCGCGGGCCTTCTGAACGAGGCACAGCCGACACCTGCTCTGGTGGTGTTGAATTCGTGCCAGTCCGGACGAAGCGGCGCGCAGGATCTGTTCTCGAGCACCGCGGCGACCTTGGTGCGGGGCGGTATCAGTGCCGTGGCGGCCATGCAGTTCTCCATCAGCGACGCGGGTGCCACCAAGTTCGCCCGCGGGCTCTACAGTGCCTTGGCCAGCGGACGCAGCCTCGGCGACGCCATCGGAAGTGGGCGCGTCGGCTTGCTTAGCACCCCGGGCTCGCTGGAGTGGGTGACGCCCGTGCTCTACGTGCGGAGCGACGTCTCCAGGTTGTTCACCATCGCGCCCGCTGCGCCCGCTCCTACTCCGACCGCTGTTGGTACACCGGTCGTCGGCGGCCCGATCCGAACGGGTCCCAACAGAAGGATGCTGGCCATCGTCGGTGCGATCGCTGTCGCGGTCGTGGCGTGTGGCGTCGGTCTCGTCGTTCTCCTCAATTCGTCGGATTCGCCCTCACCCGTCGCGGAACCGCGCACGTCTTCCGCCGTGCCGCCCAGCACGTCGACGGTTCCGGGCTCCAATGCCGGCGACCCGGCCGAACTCGTCCGGACGCTTGCGGCGGCGGGTATCGATACGACGTTGCCCGGTGGCGACGCCAAACTCGCTGACTATCTGGCGAACTCGACGTTCACGCCCTATGCCGCGATCGCTCAGGCTCTTCTCGACGCGATCGGCACCCAGCAGCTACGGCAACCAGTGGCCATCGATTCGATCGTCTGGGAGTACGGCGTGCTGGCGGGTACTCCACCACCGAACCGAGTCGAGCTCGTTGATGTCACGGTGCTGGAGAAGGCCGTCGTCGAGGAGTTCGACAACCGGTACGGGGAGCGCTTCGACGACTTCGGCTCGCTGTTGATCGGTCGCTAGTTCCGCTCTCAGATCGGCACTGTGGCGTCCTCGTCGGTGAGCGGCCGCTGCGCCCGCATCGATTCGATACCGACGCCGTAGGAGAACATCTGAGGTTCCTGGTCGGAGTTCACGATGGCGGCGAGCACCTCCAGCTGAAGATCCTTGTAGGTCTTCTGGTAGTCGAAGCCATGTTGCCTCCAGACCTTCAGGAACGCCTCCGTGAAGGCACCGTTGCCATTCCCGTCCATCGACGTCTGCTCGTCCTTGCACCCCGAGATCAGCACCACCTTGGCAGGGGAATCCGTCGGCATCTGCCTCGGCGCCCACCACGTCTGCTGGGCTGCGTACGCGTCCGCGTTCTTCTCGTATTCAGCGGTCGTGTATTCCAGCGGCGCGCGCTTGGACTTGGGTCCCGGCTCATCGGCGACGAACGCGCGCAGCGCTTCTCGCGCGCCAATGCGGTCGCGGCCAGGTATGCGGCGAGCCACGGTCTCGCTGTGACAGCTGTCCGACATGATGAAGATCCGGACGCCGGCCTTGAACGTGCACAGCGCACCGTAGAGCGAATCGTCGACGAGTTCGGTGTCGTAGAGGCACCACGTTTCGTCGTAGCCGTCGATCTCGTCGCCGTTCTGATCGGGAACCTGTCCGCCGTGGCCGGAGTAGGTCAGAAAGAGGAAGTCGCCGTCGCTCAATTCGCTTGCGTACAGGTCGAGTTTGTCCTTCACGGCGCCGATCGTCGCATCGGCGTCGATCAGCATCTCGGAGGCGAAGCCTCGATCTTCGGCGATCTTCTGCATGGCCTTCGCATCGTTGATGCAACCCGACAGTTGGCCGTCCCAGCCGCCGTACTGGTCTGGATCGACGCGATTCAGCCCGATGTGAAGTGATTGATGCTTACCCATGATCTACTCCCTGCGTTGTTGGTTGATGTCCCTGCGGAAGATTGCGGTTCGGGACGATGCCTCACCATTCGATGTCGGCTTCCCGCTCTACGACTCGACGCTCGGCGCGGGCACGCGTCGCGGGGCGGCCGCGATGCTGGAGTTCGAGCAGCACGGGGTCGAACGCGACCTTCGCCGTGTCCGCTAGCTCTTCCACGGTCTTCTCGACGGTCACGAACTCGGCGAACGGGTCGCGCGACTTCAGACCGTCCAACGACTGCGTGAGGATGAACGCTCGCGATCGGATTTCGTCGTCCCGCTGATAGACGAAGACCTTCCAGAACTCGATCGGGACCTGCACTTCGTCCCTATAGGACGGATCGGTGTCCGCCAGTACCGGGCCGCCCAAGACCGCGACCCTCGAGTTGTCATCGTCGACGTGTTCGAGCAACGTGTTCTCCAGTCGGCCCCAAACCCCATGACGGGAGGACTGATTGAAATCATCCATCTGCGGGGTGATGTTGGTGAAGTAGAACGAATCCTCGTTGGCGCGTACCGCTTCGTCGTGTTCCCCCCACAACAGGTCGGCGCGCCGGGCGACGTGGCCGCGGTCCAAGCGGTTGTTCTCGTAGACCTCGTTTCCGGTCTGCAGCTCCGCGGCGATGCGGCTGTCGGTGACGAATTCGAGGTCGTCACGCCCGATCGGGTCGGGGCTACCCGCGCCGCGCAGGGTGGCTCCGTCGATGTTCCACGCCACCCACCGGCAGAGTCGTCGACTCTTGCTGAGCTCGAGCGAGAAGTGCGTGTAGTCGACGATGGGCGATCCGTCCACGAGGACGGCGTCGCCGGGGTCGATGCCCGAAGGTGGCCCGACGCGCGCGCCGACGAAGCCCGGGTCATATCCGGTGCGTCGGCTCGATGAGTCGTCGCGTGTGGTCATCATCGTCGAAACTCCTCGGGTGAGCCGTCGGGGCCACCGTTCTGCCCTTCCTACCCATGGTGCTGGCCTCGCGACCATCGGTCATGAGTAACGCACTACTCGATTTCGGGGGGCTGTGCGACGTAACCCAGGTCGGTGTTCATGCGGGTCCAGGCTTGGTACAGTGTTCGACGTGCAGCGGTCGCTCCTCCTCGGACGCCGCGACGGGGTCTGATCCAGACTGGCTTCCCGTCGCGGGTTGTCTTGATGCGCCGGTCTGAACTTCTTCCAGACACAAACCGGAGCGAGAACCGTGAACAACCCCAATCCCCATTCGATCGACGCGTATACCTCGGCGCGCACCATCAACACGCCTAGTGGGGCCGCCAACCCCGGCCAGCCCGCCTGGAACACCCAGCGCGGCACCTCGATGCCGGTCAGCCGGTACCGCCCCTTCGCCGCCGAGGTAGAACCGGTCACCCTGGCTGACCGCACCTGGCCGGACAAGGTGGTCGACACCGCACCCATGTGGTGCGCGGTCGACCTGCGCGACGGCAACCAGGCCCTGATCGACCCGATGAGCCCCGAACGCAAGCGGCGCATGTTCGACCTGCTGGTCCGCATGGGCTACAAGGAGATCGAGGTCGGCTTCCCGTCGGCCAGCCAGACCGACTTCGACTTCGTCCGCGAGATCATCACCCAGGGCGCGATCCCCGACGACGTGACGATCCAGGTACTCACCCAGTGCCGGCCCGAACTGATCGAGCGGACGTTCGAAGCCTGCGCGGGCGCGCCGCGGGCGATCGTGCACTTCTACAACTCCACGTCGATCCTGCAGCGCCGCGTGGTGTTCCGCGCCGATCGCGCTGCCGTCAAGGCCATCGCCACCGACGGCGCCAAGATGTGCGTCGCAGAAGCCGCCAAACACCCTGATACGCAATGGCGTTTCGAGTACTCCCCCGAGTCGTACACCGGCACCGAACTGGAGTACGCGAAGGAGGTGTGCGACGCCGTCGCCGACGTCATCCAACCCACCCCCGAGCGGCCGTTGATCGTCAACCTGCCCGCCACCGTCGAGATGGCCACGCCGAACGTGTACGCCGACTCGATCGAGTGGATGAGCCGCAACCTGGCTCGCCGCGACTCGATCATCCTGAGCCTGCACCCGCACAACGACCGCGGAACCGCCGTTGCCGCAGCCGAATTGGGGTACCAGGCCGGGGCCGACCGCATCGAGGGCTGCCTGTTCGGCAACGGCGAACGCACCGGGAACGTCTGTCTGGTGACGCTGGGTCTGAACCTGTTCAGCCGCGGCGTCGACCCGCAGATCGACTTCTCGAACATCGACGAGATCCGCCGCACCGTCGAATACTGCAATCAGCTGCCGGTGCACGAAAGGCACCCTTACGGAGGCGATCTGGTCTACACGGCGTTCTCCGGGAGCCACCAGGACGCCATCAACAAGGGCCTGGACGCCATGAAGGTCGACGCCGACGATGCCGACTCGGACGTCGACGACATCCTCTGGCAGGTGCCGTATCTGCCGATCGACCCGAAGGACGTGGGCCGCACCTACGAGGCCGTGATCCGGGTGAACTCACAATCGGGCAAGGGTGGCGTCGCCTACATCATGAAGGCCGACCACGGCCTGGCGCTGCCGCGGCGGCTGCAGATCGAGTTCAGCCAGGCGATCCAGAAGATCACCGACGGCGAGGGCGGCGAGGTGTCCCCGAAGGAGATGTGGGACGTCTTCGCCGACGAGTACCTCTCGCCGATCAAGCCGCTGGAGCGGATCCGGCAGAAGGTCGACGCCGCCGAGGAAGACGGCGGGACCGACACGATCACGGCCGTGGTCAAGGTCGAAGGCGCCGAGCGGGAGATCGTCGGAGCCGGCAACGGCCCACTGGCCGCGTTCGTCGACGCCATCGGCGCCGTCGGGTTCGACGTCTCGGTGCTCGACTACTCCGAGCACGCCATGTCCTCGGGCGAGGAAGCTCAGGCCGCGGCGTACGTCGAGGCGTCGGTGGGCGGCAGGACCGTGTGGGGTGTCGGCATTGCGACGTCGATCACCACGGCGTCCCTGCGGGCGGTGGTCTCCGCCGTCAATCGTGCCGCGCGTGGTTAACTGACGCTTGCGTAAGTTGCGTGTTGTAAACGTTTAAGGAGTAGCCGTGGACTGGGGCTCTACTTGGGATTTCTTGTGGCACTTCCTGATCATCTTCGCGTGGATCGCGTACCTCTTGGTGCTGTTCCAGATCCTGACGGACCTGTTCTGGCGCGACCACAAGACGTCCGGCGTCGTGAAGGCGATCTGGGTCGTCTTCCTCTTCCTGATTCCGTGGCTGACGGCGGTGGTCTATCTGATCGTGCGCGGTCAGGGCATGGCGGTGCGGGCGCACGAGGCCGCCGCGGCCGCCAAGCAGCAGACCGACGACTACATCAAGAAGGCCGCCGGACGGTCGCCTGCCGAGGAAATCGCACACGCCAAGGAACTGCTCGACGCCGGAACCATCACGTCGGGTGAATACGACTCACTTAAGACGAAGGCCCTGGCCTAGTCTCACGCGGACACTCGTTAGATCAGCCCGGCCGGGTCTCCCGCGCCGGGCTGATCGCTCAGAAGAGCGTGAACTGGTCGCCGGTGAGCGTCGCGTCGCTGAATGCCTCGACGTCGGTGCCGCCGACGACCCGCTCGAGAAGCGACATGAAGTCGGCGTCGCGCACGAGCGGGACCCCCATCTCGCGGGCCTGGTAGCCGCGCCCCTGATCGGGCTCCAGCTCATCGCAGATCACCAGCGACGTCTGCTGGTCGACGACGTCCGCATACGCCAAGCCCGCATGCAGAATGCGTTCGATGAGTTCCTCGTAGGTGTGGCTGACCTCCGACGAAAGCGCCACCCGCATGCCCTGCACCAGCGGTCGGCCCGCGACGAACCGGCCGGGATTCTGAAAGTCGCACGGCAGCCTGGCCGCGATGGTCTTCAGCGGCAGCAGCTCCTCGTGCGTCACCTGCCCGTTGGGCCAGCCCCGGCGTCGCACGGGACGGACCGGCAGCCACGCCTTGCGGTCGTGCGCACCGGCCAGAGACGGCTTGAGGATCTGGGCGAGCACCAGCGCGTCGTCGAGCGCGTCGTGCGGGCGCATCTGCGTCACACCCCAGTGCGCGGCCAACGTCTCGAGCCGCAAATTCTCGACGCCGAGATCCAGCCTGCGCGCCAACTCCACGGTGCACATCACGCTGTCCACGGGCAGCTCGGCACCGACGAGCTCCGCCTCACTGGCCAGGAAGGCATAGTCGAAGCCGACATTGTGCGCCACCAGCGTGCGGCCCTCGAGCACCGCGTTCAACTGGCCGACCACGTCCGCGAACGTCGGCTGGCCCGCCAGCATCTCGGTAGTCAGCCCGTGGACGTGGGTGGGGCCCGGATCGACACCCGGATCGAGCAGGCTGGCGAAGCTGTTCTCGACGTTCCCGTCATCGCCGAGGGCCAGCGCCGCCACGCTGACGACGCGGGCCTGCCGCGGATGGAACCCCGTCGTCTCGACGTCGACGACGGCCCAGCCCGCGCCGGGCTCGGTAGCCGGTCGGCCGAACGTTTGACGCACATTTCGAGGATGGCACGGCCCTCGGACATTCCCGGCCAAGCCTCGACGGCCGATGCCGCGTGTCGCCCGCCTACTTTTGCCCTCATAGACTGCCGGAGATGATCACGACCCGAGGACGAGTCGCGCTCGGCGCGGGGTCGGCGGCGCGCTGGGCGTCCCGCGTCACCGGGCGAGGTGCGGGCGCGATGATCGGTGGCCTGGTCTCGATGAAGCTGGACCGCTCGATCCTCGGTCAGCTGGGCAAGGGCCGCCGGACCGTCGTCGTGACCGGCACGAACGGCAAGTCGACCACCACCAGGATGACCGCCGCGGCGCTCGCCACCATCGGCCCCGTCGCCACCAACGCCGAAGGCGCCAACATGGACGCCGGGCTCATCGCGGCCCTCGCGGGCACCCGGCAGGCGAAGCTGGCCGCGCTGGAGGTCGACGAGATGCACGTGCCACACGTCGCCGACGCCGTAGACCCGTCGGTGGTCGTCCTGCTCAACCTGTCCCGCGATCAACTGGACCGCGTGGGTGAGATCAACCACATCGAGCGGACGCTGCGCTCCGGCCTGGCCCGTCATCCGGGTGCGGTCGTCGTGGCCAATTGCGACGACGTTCTGATGACCTCCGCGGCGTACGACAGCCCCGACGTGGTGTGGGTGGCCGCCGGCGGCGGTTGGGCGAACGACTCGGTGAGCTGCCCTCGCAGCGGTGAGATCATCGTGCGTGAAGAGGCGCATTGGTATTCGACGGGTACGGATTTCAAGCGCCCCACGCCCCACTGGTCATACGATTCCGAGAACGTCTACGGCCCCGACGGTCTGGTCCTGCCGATGACGCTGGCCCTGCCCGGCGCGGTCAACCGCGGCAACGCCACCCAGGCGATCGCGGCGGCCGTCGCCCTCGGCGCCGATCCCACTGCCGCCGTCGCCGCGGTGTCGACCGTCGACGAGGTCGCAGGCCGGTACCGCACCGTGCGCTTCGGCGACCACACCGTGCGCCTGCTGCTCGCCAAGAACCCGGCGGGCTGGCAGGAGGCGCTGTCGATGGTGGACAAGCACGGCGCCGGTGTCGTGATCGCGGTGAACGGCCAGGTGCCCGACGGGGAGGACCTGTCGTGGCTGTGGGACGTGCGCTTCGAGGGGTTCGCCGATGAGCCGCTTGCGCCAAGAGCAGATGGCCGAGCCACCGCCGTCGTGGCCGCGGGCGAACGCGGCACCGACCTCGCGGTACGCCTCGGCTACGCGGGCGTCGGACACACCCTGGTGCACGACACCGTGAAGGCCATCGCGTCGTGCCCACCGGGCCACGTCGAGGTGATCGCCAACTACACCGCCTTCCTGCAACTCAACCGGCGGCTGCCGTGAAGTCGACCGAATCGGCCGTTCGGATCGGGCTGGTGCTGCCCGACGTGATGGGCACCTACGGCGACGGCGGTAACGCCGTGGTACTGCGAGAACGGTTGCGGCTGAGGGGTTTCGATGCCGAGATCGTCGAGATCACGCTGGCCGACCCGGTGCCCGACTCGTTGGACCTGTACACGCTCGGCGGCGCCGAGGACTACGCCCAGCGGCTTGCGACGAAGCATCTGATCCAGTACCCCGGCCTGCAGCGGGCCGCCGAGCGCGGTGCCCCCGTGCTGGCGATCTGTGCGGCCATTCAAGTGCTCGGCCACTGGTACGAGACCTCGTCGGGTGAACGCGTCGACGGTGTCGGCATCCTCGACGTGACGACGTCACCGCAGCCGAAGCGGACCATTGGCGAAGTGGTCTCCCAGCCGCTGGTGGACGGTTTGACGCAAACCTTGACGGGATTCGAAAACCACCGCGGCGGAACGGTTCTCGGTCCTCAGGCCCGTCCGCTGGCGGCAGTCACCAAGGGCGCGGGCAACCGCGACGGGGATGGCTTCGACGGCGCCGTGCAGGGCAGCATCGTCGCGACCTATCTGCATGGCCCGTGCCTGGCACGCAACCCCGAACTCAGCGATCACCTGCTGTCGGCGGTCGTCGGCCCGCTGGCGCCACTGGAACTTTCCGAGGTGGCTCAGCTGCGCCGTGAACGACTCGCGGCACCGCGCCGGGTCTAGACGACGAGGGCGGCACCCGCCGAGACATAAGCCTCGGCGGCGTCGGTCGGCGTGTCGTCGCCAACGATTATGTGTCGCGGAAGCCGCGGCTTGCGAGGGTTGTCTGCACGCGACGTACTACGTCGAGCGGGTGATCCTCCGCGACCACTCTGATGACGATCCACCCCAGTCGTTCGAGCATCCGCAGTCGGCTGATGTCCTTGAGGTACTGCTTGCGATCTTTGCGGTGGTGGTCGCCGTCATACTCCACCGCAACCATGTACTGCTGCCAGCCGAGATCCAAATAGGCAAGCGGATAGTGGTCACCGTTGTGAACCATCAACTGCGCTTGCGGTTTCGGTAGTCCCGCATCCAGGAGGAGGAGCCGCAGCCAGGTCTCCTTCGGCGACGTGCCACCGGCATCCATCAACGCGATCGACTCGCGCGCCCGCCGAGTGCCGCGGCTGCCACGATGGCGAACCAGCAGTGGGTCGACGTCATCTGCTGTGATTCCCGTCGCGTGCGCCAGCGCGTCCAGACGCGCCACGGCGGCGTCGCGTTCGAGATGTCGAGCAAGGTCGAGAGCAGTACGCGGCGTAGTCGTCATCGTGATCCCGTCGATGACCACGATCTCGTCGTCCTCGACGCGTTCGTTGCGGGTGAGCACCCCGTCGGGAGCATGCTGGTTCCGCCAGATCATCTCGACGGGTTCGTCGCCGTCCATCCAGCGCGCTCCATGCAACGCCGAAGCCGTCAGTCCCGCCACGACACCACGGCCCTTGGACCAGAGCAAGGCCGCCCGCGCCCGGTCAGCGGGCGTCAGCACCCCAAACTCCGCGACGTAGACGTTGGGATGGACTGCCTCGAAACGGGTTCGTAGTCGGTGGCGGGTCAGCTGCCCAGACGCCATCGCCTGACTCCCGGAGAAGACCGCTGCCACCCCCAAACCTTGACAGCGCCCACCGACAGACCGCGAGGCATAAGTCTGGGCGACTCAGGTCGGCGCGTCGTCGCCAACGTTTATGTGTCGCCGCGGGGCTTGCGGCCTGCGCGGCCCCCGCGCTACAGGCCCAGATCGCGCAGGAAGTCCGGCTTGTAGGCCTCGAGGATTACGTAGCTCGGATCGGGTACGGGCACGTCCGGCGCATCGTCGGCGACCTCGTCACCATCGGCAGGGTCGACCCACGCCTGCGTGTCCCCGCTCCACCGCGTAGTCGTGTACTCGGCGGTGATGCCGTCGGCGACGACCAGGTCACGGACGTTCTGCTCGGCCGCGCGGGCGTCCGCCAGGCTGTGGGTGTACAGCTGAATCCGGTTGCCGTCGCGGGTCACCGTCACCCGACTGCCCAGCCGCTTGCGGGCCTCGTCGTCGACGTTCAGCGACCGCAGCCGCTCCCAGAACGACAGGTGGTGCGCCTCGTCGCCGAGTTCCACCTCGACCTTGAACTCCTCGTCCGACATGAGCGCCAACCTAGGCCATCGCCCGGCGGCCGGTCAGAGCGCGTCCCAAGGTGAGCTCGTCGGCGAACTCCAGATCACCGCCCATCGGCAGCCCGGAGGCGATGCGGGTGACGGTCAGCCCGGGAATGTCGCGCAGCATGCGCACCAGATACGTGGCCGTCGCCTCACCCTCGGTGTTGGGGTCGGTGGCGATGATGACCTCCGCCACGTCCACGCCATCGACGCGCTCACCAATTCTGTTGAGCAGCTCGCGAATTCGGAGCTGATCGGGCCCCACTCCCGACAGCGGATCCAACGCACCACCCAGCACGTGGTAGCGGCCGCGGAATTCGCGGGTTCGCTCGACGGCCGCGACGTCCTTGGGTTCTTCGACGACGCATACGAGCGAGGCGTCCCGTCGCGAATCCGAGCAGATGCGGCAGCGTTCGTCGTCGGAGACGTTGCCGCACACCGAACAGAACTGCACACCGTCGCGGACCTTGCCGAGGACGGCCGTCAGCCGGTCGATGTCCGGCGGCTCGACCGACAACAGGTGAAACGCGATGCGCTGAGCGCTCTTCGGCCCGATCCCAGGCAACTTGCCCAGTTCGTCGATCAGATCCTGGACCGGACCCTCGAACAAGTCAGAGCCCCGGCAGTTCGAGCCCGCCAAGGCCGCCGGCGAGCGGGCCGAGCTTGCTCTGCGCCATCAAGGTGACCTGCCGGGAGGCATCCTTGATCGCGCCGATGACGAGGTCCTGGAGCGTCTCGACGTCGTCGGGGTCGACGACCTTCGGGTCGATCGCGACGGCGATCACCTCGCCACTGCCCTTCATCGTGACCTGCACCAGACCGCCACCGGCCTGCCCGTGGACCTCCGCGCCGGCCAGCGCCTCCTGCGCCTCCATCAACTGCTGCTGGACCTGCTGGGCCTGCGCGAGGAGCGCTGACATGTCGGGCGGTTGGCCGGGTTGCATCCGTGTCCCCTTGCATGTTGATAGCAGTTGGGTCTCGAGTTGATTGCTGTCGCCCGCGCGCGGCGATTTTCCGCCTCAGCCTAGTCGTCCCGCGCGCTACCTTGGCGCCGTGTCCCATGTTCTTCGCTTGCGCTCATCACCGCACGCACCTTCTCCCCTACGTGTCGGCGCCGTCCTGGCCGTCGGCCTCCTCGTCGCCATCTCGCTCGGAACCGCGGGCGTCCCGACCGCTGCCGCTGCCCCCGCCAACATCACCGGGATGATCGTCTTCCTCGACCCCGGCCACAACGGCTCCAACGATGCATCGCTGACCAAGCAGGTCCCCACGGGACGCGGCGGGACGAAGGACTGCCAGACGAGCGGCACCTCGACCGACAGCGGCTACCCCGAGCACTCCTTCAACTGGGAGACGGTGCTGCGCATCCGGCAGGAGTTGACCGCGCTCGGCGTGCGCACCGCGATGTCCCGCGGCGACGACACCGGCGTCGCCGCCTGCGTCGACGAGCGGGCGGCGATGGCCAACGCGCTGAAGCCGGACGCCATCGTGTCGATCCACGCCGACGGTGGGCCCGCCACCGGACGGGGCTTCCACGTCAACTACTCGTCGCCGCCGCTCAACCAGGCGCAAGCGGGGCCGTCGGTCCAGTTCGCCCAGACCATGCGCGACCAACTGCAGGCCGCCGGCTTGATGCCCGCCAACTACATCGGCCAGGGTGGGCTGTACCCGCGGGCCGATCTGGCCGGGCTGAACCTGGCGCAGTACCCGTCGGTCCTCGTCGAGTTGGGCAACATGAAGAACCCCGCCGACACGGCGTTGATCGAGAGCGCCGAGGGCAGGCAGAAGTACGCCGACGCCGTCGTGCGCGGCATCGCGGGCTTCCTGGCGACCAGGCCGCCGCGGGTCACCGCCTGAGTAACTAGTTCGACTCGACCTGATTCTTCAGATTCCCCAGCACCTCGGCCTGGATCTTGCGCAGGCCCAGCGGCGCGAAGGTCTTCTCGAAGAAACCCTTGACCCCTCCGGCGCCGTCCCATGACGTCTTAACTGTGACCGACGAACCGGGTCCCGCGGGGGCGACGGTGTAGTTGGTGACCATCGTCGAGTTGGCGTCCTTCTCAATGACCGTGTGGCCGGCCACGTCGACGGTGGCCTTCACGTCGCGGACCCGCGACTTGGTGGCCTGCAGCTTCCAGGTGGCGACGGTGCCCGCGCCATGGCCACCCTCGAGCACCTGGTAGCCGCTGTAATGAGAGGAGAGGATCTTCGGCCGAACCGTCTGATAATCGGCGACCGCCGCGAGCACGGCATCGGGTTCGGCGTTGATCATGACAGTGCTAGAGGCGCTGACCTGTCCCATCGGTGAAGACTCCTAGATCGAGGGGTGAACGGGTGTGATCCCGGGTCGGTGCGGTCGCATCGGTTGCCACCGGGGGTCTAGCGTATATCCGTGACTGTTGCATCGATCGAAGCGCAGTCGGCTCACGCAGCAGGCGTACGAAGACTGCTGGAGAGCTACCGCGCCATCCCGCCCAACGCCACCGTGCGTCTGGCCAAGCCCACCTCGAACCTGTTTCGCGCTCGCGAGAAGGCCACCGCGAAGGGGCTCGACGTCTCCGGACTGACGGGCGTGATCGGCGTCGATCCCGACGCGCGCACCGCCGACGTTGCGGGGATGTGCACGTATGAGGACCTCGTCGCCGCCACGCTTCCGTACGGGTTGTCTCCGCTGGTGGTACCGCAGTTGAAGACCATCACCCTGGGCGGTGCGGTGACGGGACTCGGCATCGAGTCGGCCTCGTTCCGCAACGGCCTACCGCACGAGTCGGTCATCGAGATGGACATCCTCACCGGGGCCGGCGAAGTCGTGACCGCAAGTCGAGACCTCCACTCGGATCTGTTTAGTGCGTTCCCCAATTCCTATGGGACTCTTGGTTATACGGTGCGCTTGAAGATCGAACTGGAACCGGTCAAGCCGTTCGTCGCACTTCGACACCTGCGGTTCCATTCGCTGACCGACCTCGTCGCGACCATGGAGCGCATCGTCGAGACGGGCGGCCTCGACGGCGCGCCCGTGCACTACCTCGACGGCGTGGTCTTCACCGCCGAGGAGTCCTATCTCTGCGTCGGCGTGCAGACCTCGACATCGGGACCGGTCAGCGACTACACCGGCCGCGACGTCTATTACCGGTCCATTCAGCATCCGACGGGTGTCAAGGATGACCGCTTGACGATTCATGACTACCTGTGGCGCTGGGACACCGATTGGTTCTGGTGCTCACGGGCCTTTGGCGCGCAGAACCCCACGATCCGGCGGCTCTGGCCGCGGCGCTATCGGCGCAGCAGCTTCTATTGGAAGCTGATCGCCTACGACCGTCGGTTCGCCATCGCCGACCGGCTGGAGAAACGCCACGGCAGACCACCGTTGGAACGGGTCGTGCAGGACATCGAGGTCCCGGTCGGACGCACTGCCGAATTCGTGAGCTGGTTCCTGGACAACGTCCCGATCGAGCCCATCTGGCTGTGTCCACTGCGCCTGCGCGACGAGGAGGGCTGGCCGCTGTACCCGATTGCCGCACATCAGACCTACGTCAACATAGGCTTCTGGTCTTCGGTGCCGGCCGGCGCGGAAGAGGGTGCGATGAACCGCCTGATCGAGGAGAAAGTCAGCAAGCTGGATGGCCACAAGTCCCTGTACTCGGATGCGTACTACTCTCCCGACGAGTTCAACGAGCTCTACGGCGGCGAGACATACGACACGGTCAAGAAGACGTACGACCCCGACTCCCGGCTGCTCGACCTGTATGCGAAGGCGGTGCTAAGAAGATGACGACCTACAAAGAAGTTCCCGCGGAATCCACTAACGCGGTAGCTGGCCGGCTCACGCTCGCCGAGATCCTCGAGATGTTCGCTGCTGGTGACGACATGCCGCTAAAGTTCACGGCCTACGACGGCAGTTCCGCGGGACCTGCGGACGCCGAGATCGGCCTGGACCTGCGGACCCCGCGCGGCACCACCTACCTCGCGACGTCACCCGGCGAATTGGGTCTCGCGCGCGCCTACGTGTCGGGCGACGTCGAGATGCACGGCGTACACCCCGGCGACCCCTACGATCTGCTTCGCGCGCTGGCCGACAAGCTGGCGTTCAAGCGTCCGTCGGCCCGGATGCTGGCCACCATCGTGCGGTCGATCGGCGTCGAGCACCTGCGGCCGATCTCCCCGCCGCCGCAGGAAGCGTTGCCGCGGTGGCGTCGCATCGCAGAGGGGTTGCGGCACAGCAAGTCCCGCGATGCCGACGCCATCCATCACCACTACGACGTGTCGAACACGTTCTACGAGTGGGTGCTCGGCCCCTCGATGACCTACACCTGCGCCTGCTATCCGGACCGCGAAGCGAGTCTCGAAGCAGCGCAGGACAACAAGTACCGGCTGGTGTTCGAGAAGCTGCGTCTGCAACCCGGCGACCGCCTGCTCGACGTCGGCTGCGGCTGGGGCAGCATGGTGCGCTACGCGGCCCGCCACGGCGTGAAGGCCGTCGGCGTCACGTTGTCCAAGGAGCAGGCGGCATGGGCACAGCACGCGATCGCCGAGGAGGGGCTGTCGCATCTCGCCGAGGTCCGCCACGGTGACTACCGCGACGTCCGCGAATCCGGCTTCGACGCGGTCTCCTCGATCGGTTTGACCGAGCACATCGGCGTGCAGAACTACCCGTCGTACTTTCGGTTCCTCAAGTCCAAGATGCGCACTGGCGCAATGCTCTTGAATCACAGCATCACCCGGCCGGACAATCGCAGCGGGTCCGCAGCGGGGGGGTTCATCGACCGCTACGTCTTCCCCGACGGGGAGTTGACGGGGTCGGGCCGCATCATCACCGAGGCGCAGGACATCGGGCTCGAGGTGGTGCACGAAGAGAACCTGCGCCACCACTACGCGATGACGCTGCGCGACTGGTGTGCCAACCTCGTCGAGCACTGGGACGAGGCCGTCGCAGAGGTCGGCTTGCCCACCGCCAAGGTGTGGGGGCTGTACATGGCCGGCTCCCGATTGGGTTTCGAGACGAATGTCGTTCAGCTGCACCAGGTTCTGGCGGTCAAGCTGGACAACAAGGGCGGCGACGGCGACTTGCCGCTACGGCCCTGGTGGACGGCCTAGGCACCCTCGATCCGACGCGCCCCCAGCTCGCTCTGAAGGAGTTCCAACGCGACCTCCTCCGGATCGCGACGCGGACCGGTCTGCTCGTGGACGGCTTGGGCGAGCATGCTCTCCTCGTCCTCCTCGGGCGGAGGCGGCGGCGTCTCGACAACGCGCTGCGGGCGAGCGGCCGGTGTGGCCGCAGTGGGCGATCCCGCCTCGCAACGGATGTTCCAGTTCACGCCGAGCGCGTCCTTCAGTGCGTCCCGAATGATCTCGACGTTGCGCGCCTCGTTGAGGCGACTCGCCAACGGCGGTGACACGTGGCTCAGTACCAGGGTGTCGCCCTCGACCGCAAGCACGATGGCACCGTCGAGCATGACGTCCGTGGGGCGTCGGCGTTCGCGCACCTTGTCACGGACGGTCGACCACATGCTGCGCACGACAGCCGCGTCGGGCTCACCCGTCGGCGCGGGGTCGGCACTCGCTGCCGCCACGGGCTCCGTTCGCGTCGGCGGCGCCACGGGTGGCGGCGTCGGCTCGACCGGCGGCGGTTTCGGGGGCGCCACCGGCGGGATTGGCTTGGCCTCCACCCGTGCCTCCGGCGGTGCGGCCACGGGCTCGGCGGGCTCGTCTGGCTCGTCGGGCTCGTCGGGCTCGGGCGAGGTACTGCGGCGGGTGAACTGCTTTGCGGGCGCCGCCTCGACGGCCACGCCGGCGTGGGATGCCTCATCGGCCGGAATGGACACGTTCAACCGCGTCTCTAGACGCTCGATGCGTTGCAGCAGAGCGGCTTCCGTGTCACTCGCGGAGGGCAGCAGCAGTCGCGCGCAGACGACCTCGAGCAGCAGCCGTGGTGCGGTGGCGCCGCGCATCTCGCCGAGACCGGCGTGCACCACCTCGGCATAGCGGGTCAAGGTCGCCGTGCCGAGCCGCGCGGCCTGGTCGCGCATGCGCTCCAGGACGTCGTCGGGGGCGTCGACGACACCCCGCGACGCGGCGTCGGGCACGGCCTGCAGCACGATGAGGTCGCGGAACCGCTCGAGTAGATCGGTGGCGAAACGGCGCGGGTCATGGCCGGCGTCGATGAGCGACTCGACCGCGCCGAAGAGCGCCGTGGCGTCGCCGGCGGCGAGCGCGTCGACCGACGCGTCGATCAGCGCGAGGTCGGTGGCGCCGAGCAGAGCCAGCGCGCGCGGGTAGGCGACGACGCTGCCATCGGAGCCCGCGAGCAACTGGTCGAGCACCGACAGCGTGTCGCGGGGAGAGCCGCCGCCGGCGCGGATCACCAACGGGTACACCGCGTCGTCGACGGTGACGTCCTCCTGCGCACAGATGCGTTCCAGCAGACTGCGCATGGTCTTGGGTGCCAACAGCCGGAACGGATAGTGATGGGTGCGCGAGCGGATGGTGGGCAACACCTTCTCGGGTTCCGTCGTCGCGAACACGAAGATCAGGTGTTCCGGTGGCTCCTCCACGATCTTCAGCAGCGCGTTGAAGCCCGCGGTGGTGACCATGTGTGCCTCGTCGATGATGAAGATGCGGTAGCGCGACTGGGCGGGGGCGTAGAACGCGCGGTCGCGCAGCTCACGCGTGTCATCGACGCCGCCGTGGCTCGCCGCGTCGAGTTCGACGACGTCGACGTTGCCCGGGCCGTTGGGGGCCAGCGCCACGCAGGAATCGCACACACCGCAGGGCGTCGGGGTAGGACCGCGTTCGCAGTTCAGTGAACGCGCCAGGATGCGGGCCGACGAGGTCTTGCCGCAGCCGCGCGGACCGGAGAACAGATACGCGTGATTGATGCGGCCCGACTCGAGCGCGGTGGACAGCGGCTCGGTGACGTGTTCCTGCCCGACCACCTCGGCGAAGGTCGCTGGTCGGTACTTGCGGTAGAGAGCCACGGAAGCAGGCTACTGGTGGTCGCCGACGCGTGGCGACTAGCCGCGCTCCAGCAGCGACTCGGTGGCGGCGAGCAGAGCACATGTGGCGAGGCCATCGATCGCCCCGGTCAGATCAGCCACGGACGGGAACGACGGAGCGATCCGAATGTTCTTGTCCTCCGGGTCTTTCCGATAAGGGAACGATGAGCCCGCCTCGGTCACGGCAATACCCGCATCCTTGGCGAGCGCGACCGTGCGCCTGGCGGTGCCCGGCCAGACGTCGAGGCTGACGAAGTAACCGCCCTTGGGTTCGGTCCACGATGCGATCTTGGACTCCCCGAGGCGGTCTTCGAGGATCTCTGCGACGAGGGCGAACTTGGGCGCCAACAGCTCCTGGTGGCGTTGCATGTGCAAGCGCACGCCGTCGGCGTCGCCGAGGAAGCGTAGATGGCGCAACTGGTTCACCTTGTCGGGCCCGATCGTCTTCTTGGCGGCGTGCTGCAGGTACCAGGCGACGTTGCCGAGTGAGCCGCCGAAGAAGCTGACGCCCGCCCCCGCGAAGGTGATCTTCGACGTCGACGCGAAGACGTACGGCCGATTCGGGTTGCCCGCCTTGGCGGCGAGCCCCAGCACGTCGACCTGACGGACGAAGTCGTGGGTCAGCGTGTGCACGACGTAGGCGTTGTCCCAGAACAGCCGGAAATCGGTTGCGGCGGTGCGCATTTGGACGAGCCGCCGGACGTTCTCCCAGGAGTAGGTGGTACCCGTCGGGTTGGAGAAGACCGGCACGCACCACATTCCCTTGATCGACGGGTCGTTGGCGACCAGTTCCTCGACGAGGTCTACGTCCGGCCCGTCCTCGCCCATCGGGACGGGGATCATCTCGATGCCGAAGCTCTCGGTGATCGCGAAGTGACGGTCGTAGCCGGGTGACGGGCAGAGGAACTTGACGCCGCTGCCGTCGCGCTGGTCCTCGACCCACGGCCGGACGGAGTCGACGCCGCCGTGCAGCAGGGAGAAGACCACGATGTCGTGCATCATCTCGAGGCTGGCGTTGTTTCCGGCGATCAGGTTCTGCACCGGGATGCCGAGCAGCTCGCCGAAGATCGCGCGCAGCTCGGGCAGCCCGTGCAGACCGCCGTAGTTGCGGGTATCGGTGCCGTCACCGTCGCGGAAGTCGGCACCCGGCAGCGTCAACAGGTCGTTGGACAGGTCGAGTTGCTCCGGCGACGGCTTGCCGCGGGTCAGGTCCAGGCTGAGCTTCTTGGCCTGCAGCTCGGCATAGTTGCGGCGCTGCAGGTCGTGCTGCGCCTGCACTTCGTCACGGCCGAGGGACGGAAACGACACGGCGGGCCTTTCATTGGGGCCGTGGGGGCCGTAAGCCATGGCCGTGAATGAGAAAGGGGACCCCGCGCACCCGCCAGAGCCCATTGACCCTTGCTGCCTTCCGGCCCTGGGGGAGTTCACAGGATGGACGCCGCGCGGGGTCCGAGACGAGTGTAGTACCCCCGCCCGAGGGGGTTGCGCGCTGCTCGTGACGAGCACGGAGTCCGGTCGGCTAACATGGCCCGCGGAGGATTCGCCTAGTGGCCTATGGCGCTCGCCTGGAACGCGGGTTGGGTTAATAGCCCTCAGGGGTTCAAATCCCCTATCCTCCGCGCTGGTGCGGGTGCGGTCAGGCAGGTATGCCTGGCCGCGTCCCGGCCCTTTGAACGCCCCAACTGACTCGAGGAGGAGTATGCGGCGCTGGATCGCGGTCCTGTGGCACGCATTTTTCTTCGTCATCGCGGGTGCTCTCTACTTCTTCTTCGTGCTGCCCCGCTGGTTCGAGCTGACCGGCGAGTGGCCCGTCGGCCTCGGTTTGCCGATGCGCCTCGTGTGCGGAGCCCTCATCGGGCTGGCGGCGCTGCCGGTCGTCCTGACGTTGCTGCGGACGCGGAGGCCGGAGTTCGGCACGCCTCGGCTCGCCCTGTCGCTGCGGTTCTGGTCGATCGTGTTGCACGTTCTGGCCGGGGCACTCATCGTCGGTGCCGCGATCAGCGAGATCTGGGTCAGCCTGGACGCGGCCGGGCCCACCCTGTTCGCCGTCTACGGGGCCGCGGCCGCGATCGCCATCCTGGGGGCGCTCAGCTTCTACCTCGCGTTCGCCGCCGAGCTGCCGCCGCCTCCGCCGAAGCCGCTTCGGCCCAAGAGTCAGACCCGCCGTCGCGGCCGCCAGTCCGAGCGCGACGACGAGGAGACGCTCGTCACTGAGGACGTCGACGCCATCGAGCCAGAGGAGCCCGCCACCGAGGCCGCGGAAACCGAGGCCGACGACGTTCCCGAGCCCGTCACCTTGGAGAAGACCGACGAGCCCGCCGAGGCCGAAGCGAGCGCTGAGCCGGTTGAGACGGCTGAAGCGGCTGCGACCGATGAGGTCGAGCCCGACGGCCCCGGTAACGCGGACCCACCCGACGCCGATGAGCCCGATAGCAAGTTGCGCAACCGACGCCCGAACGGCAAGTCGACCACGCGGCTGTTCGGGCGCTCGCGCCGCGGAGTAGCCCTCGACGACTGACGTCACCGTCCGGTTCGTCGACAGCCCACGGTATGGACGTCAAGATTGTGGGTACTTGCGACTACTCAGGCGAAAGGTGGTCCATGCACAGGTTCCAGTCCTGGTGGCGACTCGTCGTGGCAGTCGTCGTGGCGGTACTTGCCGTCTCGGGAGTCCTGACGGCACCAGCCCCGGCGTCGGCGGCGCCCGTTGATCTCACCATCGTCGCCGACCAGATCGCGCCAAGCGTGGCCAGAATCGACACGACCATCAGCTACCAGCGCGCCACCGGTGCCGGTACCGGCATCGTCCTGGATGCCGGCGGGGCCGTCATGACCAACTTCCACGTGGTTCAGGGCGCCGACAACGTCACCGTGACCGTCGCCGGCCGTCCCTATCAGGCCGACCTCGTCGGGTACGACCGCAACCGCGACATCGCGGTGCTGCAGCTGCGTGGCGCGGGTGGCCTGCCCGCCGCCCCATTGGGTGATTCGTCGCTGCTCGCCGTCGGTGATCCCGTCGTCGCGCTTGGCAACGCCAGGGGCTCGGGAAGCCCGCTCACCAGGGAGGCAGGCGAGGTGGTCGGTTTCGGCCGCACCATCACCGCCACGGACGAACTCACCGGAAGCTCCGAACAGGCGGTCGGCCTGATCGAGATCGCCGCGCCGGTCCGGGCCGGGGATTCCGGCGGACCGGTGGTCAACGCTGCCGGCCAGGTCGTCGGCGTGACCACGGCCGCGACGGTGAACTTCCGCATGGATCCCGGTGGCTCGGGCTTCGCCATCCCGATCAACGATGCGCTGGCGACAGCGGGCCAGATCCGCTCGGGAGCACCGACGTCGACCGTGCACATCGGCCCACCGACGCTGCTCGGCGTCGGGGTGAACGGCCGGTCCCAGTCCGAGTCACTGCCCGGAGTCATCCTCTTCGAGGTACTGCGCGGCGGCCCAGCGGAACAGGCCGGGCTCCGCGATGGCGACGTCCTCCTCAGCATCGACGGCGCACCGGTGAACTCGGCCAACGAACTCACCGACGTACTCGACCGCCACTACCCGGGCGACGTCGTGGATCTGGTCTGGATCGACCGCGCGGGACAGCAGTTGACCGGCAAGGCGGCGCTCTCCTCCTGACTTGGCCAAACGCGTCGGCAACGTCCGTCGCGCTTCTATGCTGAGCGAGTGCCAAACACCACTCCCTACCGTGTCGTCCAGTGGACGACGGGCAACGTCGGCAAGAGTTCCGTCGCCGCGATTGCACGCAATCCGTCCCTCGAACTCGTCGGGTGCTACGCCTGGTCACCCGACAAGGTGGGCCGTGACGTCGGCGAACTCGCGGGCATCGCGCCGATGGGCGTCACCGCGACCGACGATGTCGCCGCGCTCCTCGCGCTCAAGCCCGACTGCGTGGTCTACAACCCGATGTGGATCGACGTCGACGAGTTGGTGACGATCCTCTCCGCCGGGGTCAACGTCGTCGCCACCGCGTCCTTCATCACCGGGCACAACCAGGGCGACGGCCGGGAGAAGATCGCCGCCGCCTGCGAGCGGGGCGGCTCGACGATGTTCGGCTCCGGCATTAGCCCCGGGTACGTCAACCAGCTGTCGATCGTGGCAGCGGGAATCTGCGACCGCGTGGACAAGATCACCGTCGACGAAGCCGCTGACACCACCTTCTACGACTCTCCGGCGACGGAGAAGCCGGTCGGCTTCGGTCAGCCCATCGACAATCCCGATCTGCAGGCGATGACCGCCTCCGGCACCGGCGTGTTCGGTGAGGCGGTGCGCATGGTCGCCGACGCGCTCGGCATCGAACTCGACGAGGTCCGCTGCGACGCCGAGTACGCGGAGACCACCGAAGACCTCGACCTCGGCTCGTGGACGATCCCGGCGGGCTGCGTGGCCGGTGTGTACGCCAGCTGGCAGGGCATCGTCGGCGGCAAGTCGGTCGTGGAGATCAACGTCCGGTGGCGCAAGGGACAGACGCTGGTGCCCGATTGGAAGATCGAACAGGACGGCTGGGTCATCGAGGTGGCTGGACGCCCAACGGTGACGATGAAGGTCGGCTTCCTGCCGCCACCGGACTTCGAGGCCACCACGCTGGAGGAGTTCATGGTGCTGGGCCACATCATGACCGCCACTCCCCCGCTCAATGCGATCCCCGCGGTGGTCGCCGCCGCGCCGGGCATCGTGACGTACAACGACCTGCCGCTCATCCTGCCGCGAGGCGTGGTGCCGGTCGGTTGACCGATAGGATCGGAGGCTCACTGGAGCGTGCAGAGGAGGGATCGTGCTTCGACTTCTCGTGGCGAGCGCGTTGATCCCCGCAGCCATGCTGTTGAGCCAGTCGGTGGCGATGGCGGACCCTCCGGCCTGCCCGGTGACCGACCCGCCCGTCATCAACCGATGCGGCTGGGACCCGACACCCCCACCGCCTCCATCCCCCGCACCGCCGCCGCCTGGCGTGAGCGTGGCCATGTGCCAAGACGGTTCGATCTCGTTCACTCAACAACCGAGTTACCGGGGCACGTGCGCGGAGAACGGCGGGGTCGCCAAGTGGGTGGCGGGATAGCGACGGCCCGCTGTTCTGCACAGCTCGTCACTCGTGAACTCTGTGCGAAAAGGCGGCCCGAAGTTCGCACACACTTCACAACGGGTGGGTGGCGGAGTAGCTCGACGGCCTGACTAGTCCGCGATCGGGTTGCCCTTGGCGTCCCAATGCGCGGCGACCTTCTTGCTCGGCTGTACGCGCGGCGGCTCGCCCGGCATCTTGGGGTAGCTCGGCGGATAGGGCAGATCGAAGAGCCCGCGCTTCTCGTCGGCGGCGGCCATCTCCAGAAGCGGCTCGATGGAGTGCGCCACCTTCTCTATGTCGGCCCACGGATCATCGCGGCCGGCAACGAGTTTCGGTACCGTGACGATCGTGTAGTCGTCGGGGTCGGCCGTCGCCAGCTCCTTCCACGACAGTGGGGTGGACACGGTGGCGATCGGCGTGCGCCTGGCCGAGTACGCTGAGGCGAAGGTGCGGTCCCGCGCGTTCTGGTTGTAGTCGATGAACAACCGCTGCCCCCTTTCTTCTTTCCACCACGACGTCGTCACCCGGTCCGGCGCCCGCCGCTCGACTTCCCGGGCGAGCGCGATACCCGCCCTGCGGACGGCGATGAAGTCCCACTCCGGTGCGATCCGGATGAAGACGTGTACGCCGCGGCCGCCCGACGTCTTCGGGTAGCCCACGATGCCCAGTTCGTCGAGCACGGGCTTGAGCACCTCGACGGCGATCTCCCGCGCGTCGGTGAATCCGGTGCCCGGCTGGGGATCCAGGTCGATGCGCAGTTCGTCGGGATGTTCGGCGTCGGGGCAGCGCACCTGCCATGGATGGAACGTGACGGTGCCCATCTGCACGGCCCAGGCGATGGCCGACGCATGCGTCACCTTGAGGGCATCTGCGGTCCGACCCGACGGGAAGGTCACCTGGCAGGTCTCGAGATAGTCGGGATGCTTTGCGGGAACGCGCTTTTGGTAGACCTCCTCGCCTTCGATACCGTCGGGGAACCGTTGCAGATGGGTGGGTCGGTCCCGCAGCACCGCGAGCATGGGCGGAGCGACCGCGAGATAGAAGTCGAGGAGGGCGCGCTTGGTCCCGCCTGCGCCCAGCTCGGGGAAGAACACCTTGTCGGGGCTCGTCAAGCGGACGGCCACGCCGTCGACGTCGACTTCGGTTGCCGGACTTGCCATCTCTAGCGCTCCAATACGTCGGACAGGTCGTAGTTCAATGGCACGTCGAGCTGAGCGAAGGTGCAGCTCGACGGGTCCCGGTCGGGTCGCCACCGGACGAACTTGACAGCATGCCGGAAGCGTCGACCGTGGCCTGATGTCGCCGGCAGCCCGGCTCCGTGCACGGCGTTCCCCTCCATCTGGTCGTACGCCACCTCGGCGACTCTCTCCGGGCGCACCGGGATCCACCGCTTGTCGGCCGCGGAGTTCCAACGGCTCGGCTCACCGTCGTTGACCTGGTCGCCCTCGCGCAGAGGTTCGAGATCGGCGAGCAGTTTGAGCCGGTCCTTCACGCTGAACGAGGCTGCGCCACCAATCATCTGGAGCTCACCATCTTCCCGGTACAGACCGAGCAGAATCGAGCCGACTCCCTCGCCGCTCTTGTGCACGCGGTAGCCGATCGCCACGCAGTCGGCGTCACGCTTGTGCTTGATCTTCATCATCTCGCGCTTGCCGGGGAGATAGTGCCCGTCGAGCCGCTTGGCGATCACCCCGTCGAGTCCGGCACCCTCGAACGTGGTCAACCATTGGGCCCCCAACTCAGGATCCTCGGTGGTGCGGGTGACGTGGCACCACGACTTCTCGTCGACGAGCTCGAGCAGCGCCTCCCGTCGCACGCGGAAGGGTTCCTTCAGCAGTGACCGGTCGGCATTGGCCAGCGCGTCGAAGCCGATGAAGTGGGCGGGGGTCTGCTCGGCGAGCATCGTGATTCGACTCTCCGCGGGATGGATGCGTTGGCTCAACGACTCCCAGTCCAGCCGGGTGCGCCCATCGATTTCGCGGGGCACGACCACCTCGCCGTCGAGCACGCAGCGTGGTGCCAGCTCGTGTCGCAGCGCGTCGACGAGCTCGGGAAAGTAGCGCCCCAGCTCCTTACCGCTGCGCGACTGCAGCACGACGTCGTCGCCGTCGCGGAACACCAGCGCCCGGAAGCCGTCCCACTTCGGCTCGTAGGACCAGACCCCCGGGTCGTCGGGGACCGTGGTCACCGCCTTGGCCAACATGGGCTCGACGGGCGGGTGCACGGGTAGTCCCATGGGTTCCATACTCACGTAGACCGGTAGCACCAATCAATGTCATCGCCCCGCGCGACAATGTGTCGATGCAGCTGCCCGTGATGCCACCGGTCTCGCCGATGCTGGCCAAGTCG
Organism: Mycolicibacterium sp. TUM20985; assembly: GCF_030295745.1. Taxonomy (NCBI): domain Bacteria; kingdom Bacillati; phylum Actinomycetota; class Actinomycetes; order Mycobacteriales; family Mycobacteriaceae; genus Mycobacterium; species Mycobacterium antarcticum. The sequence goes on along the minus strand of NZ_AP027291.1, from coordinate 446,074 downwards.
GTTCCGGAGATTCCCCCCGACGCGTCGTACGAGCCGAAGTGGGACGGGTTCCGGTCGATCTTCTTCAAGGACGGTGACGACGTCCAGTTCGGCAGCCGCAACGAACGGCCGCTCACCCGCTACTTTCCCGAACTGGTCGACGCCGTGGCGGCCGAACTTCCCGACCGCTGCGTCGTCGACGGGGAGATCGTCATCGCGACTGACCACGGTCTGGACTTCGACGCATTGCAGCTGCGCATGCATCCCGCCGCGTCGCGGGTGCGGATGCTCGCCGAGAAGACGCCGGCCTCCTTCATCGCCTTCGACCTGCTCGCCCTCGGGGACGACGACTACACCGGGCGACCGTTCGCCGAGCGACGGGCGGCGCTCGTCGCAACGCTGGCGGACTCGGGCCCAGGTGTGCACGTCACGCCGGCGACCACCGAGCTGGCGACCGCTCGACGCTGGTTCGACGAGTTCGAGGGAGCGGGTCTCGACGGTGTCGTCGCCAAACCGCTGACGGGCACGTATCAACCGAACAAGCGCGTGATGTTCAAGATCAAGCATCAACGGACCGCCGACTGTGTCGTCGCCGGGTACCGCGTGCACAAGTCCGGGGAGCATGCGGTCGGTTCGCTTCTGCTCGGGCTGTACCGAGACGACGGCGCCCTGGCGTCGGTCGGCGTCATCGGCGCGTTTCCGATGGCGCGGCGGCTCGAACTCTTCACCGAATTAGAGCCACTGGTAACGGGTTTCGACGAACATCCGTGGAACTGGGCCGCACACGCCGGGGACCAACGGCGGTACGGCGGCGGGTCGCGATGGAACGCGGGAAAGGATTTGTCCTTCGTACCGTTGCGCCCCGAACGCGTGGTTGAGGTCCGCTACGAGCACATGGAAGGCGAAAGGTTCCGCCACATGGCCCAATTCAACCGTTGGCGACCCGACCGCGAGCCACGCTCGTGCACCTACGAACAGCTCGATGTTCCGGTCACCTTCCACCTGGGCGACATCGTGCCCGGCCTCGGACGTACCTGACCGTCGTCCAATCATCGCGCGCGACCGCGCCCACTAGCGGAGCTCTGATCCGCTAGCAGGCTTCTTCGACCGCGCCGTCGTCTTCACCCTCGTCCTCGTCCTCGTCGGGTGTGCGGAATCGTTCGGGGTGGTGGTAGTGGTTGACCCGGTTTTGCCCGGTGTCCAACTGCGGCGGCGGATGCCATTCGGTGTCGTGGTGTTCGTTCATGAGTGTCGTCCAGCCATCAGGTCCGACCATCCGGTTGTCGGGCCCGCAGGCCAGGCTCATGTCGTTGACGTTGGTGTTGCCGCCGTCGTTCCAGTCGGCGACGGTGTGGTGTACCTGGGTGCCGTAGGCGGGGACGGGGCAGCTGGGCTTGGTGCAGCCACCGTCTCGCAGGATGATCGCCAGCCTTTGCGCCACGGAGGCGGTGCGGCGGGCCCTGAAGAAGTCCAGCACCTGACCGGTGGCGTCGTCGAACACCCCCAGGTAGTTGGTCGCATTGTGTTCGGCGGCCATCTTGACGACGTCGGTGACCGGCAGGTAGGACCCGCCGCCGGTGCTGGCGGTGCCCGTCATCGACATCAGATCGGCCAGGGTGGTGCGGATCAGGATGGCGGTCGGCACCCCGTTGAGGTGGCCCAGTTCCCCCTTGCTCAGGGCGTGGCGGGCGATGAACTCCATCGCGTCGTGCTGGCGTTGGGCCAGGGTGCGGTCATCGGCGTCGATCTGGGCTTGGCTGGGGATTCCCGAGTAGCAGGGCTGTTCGTCGGCGGGGTTGCACATGCCGGGGGCGGCGAATTTGGCGAACAGCACTTCCCACACCGCGCGGTGCGCGGGGGTCATGGTGGCGGTGAAGTCGGTCATGGTGTCGTGGCGTTGCCGGCTGAGGCGGGCGCCGCGGCGGCGTTGGCGTTCCTCGTCGTTGGGGGGTTGACCATCCTGATCCAGCAGGAACAAGGTTTGGTCGATCTGATCCTTCAAAGCTTTGGGTCCGTCCCCGACGCCGTGGCGTACCCAGTCCACCTCGATCTGCTCGCGTTCCGACGGCTGCACCCAGCCCGGGATCTTGGCCATGCCCTTGCAGAGGATGTCCACGTGCTCGTGGGTGAGGAACCCCATCCGTTGGGCCACCGCGACCGCGTCGAGGGTCGGCGCCAGAGGTTCACCGGTGATCGAGCGGCGCGGGCCGAGTTGGGCGGCGTGGGTGAGACGCCGCCCGGCTTCGCTGCCAGAGAGGCGCCACCGGATCGCCAGCACGTCGCGCCAGGACTTCGCGCCCATCTCCGTGGGCGTGCTCTGCTGCTGCAGCTGAGCCAGCGCCCGGTGGCGATGCGCCGCGGTGCGGCACTCGGATTCCTCCAGGGCGTCGAGCAGCGTCACCGTCTCGCGCGCACTCAACGCATCGAAGTCGAGTGCGTCGAGTTCATCGTGGACCGCGCGCAGCGCCGCCACTGCGGCGAGCATGCGGTCCGTGGACATGAATCGAACATACATTCGACCACCGACAGAATACCTCGACGATGTGACCAGTGAAACCAATGTGACAGAAGAGTTTTCAGTGACTTCGAGCGTAGAGCTGGATCAGCCCCGACGCCACCGCGAACCGTGGACCATGCAACCCGTCGATGTTCGCCCGGCCCACCACCACCGACGCCGACCGTAGGGCCTCCGCGACCGTACGCAGCAGTTCGTCGTCGAGTGCCCCGCCCCCAGCCAACACCAGCGCCTGGGGCGAGTCCTCGAAGGCCCGCAGGCACCGGACGATGTTCGCGGCCACCGTCTCCTGTTTGATCGCCAGCCGCAGACTGCGCCATTCCTCGGCCGCCAGCTTGTGCGAAAAGGGCACCAGCCCAACACTTCCCCGCGTGCACAACCGACCAATGGCCTCGGCCGGAGCCGGACTGTCCAGGAACAACCGCCTGCCATCCTCCTCGTGCGCGACGTGCGGTCCTTCCACCCGAAGGGCGGGTGTCCGCTTGACGCGTTCGGCCAGCGCCCGCGGGATGCCCAGCACTCTGGCGACTGCCGTGGTAATCGCCTCACCCGCACCAGCAGCGGTGACCGATCGTTCCGTTCCGATCAAATCGATTGTGCCGCCACCGATATCGCAGACGACGGTTCCCGGCGGTAGTCCCGGCGTGGTACGGGCGCCGACGGCAGCCGCATCGGGTTCGGTGGCGATGGTCCGCGTCGGACGGCCGGTCAGATCTTCCAGCGTGGCCGCCGCGTCGGCGACCAGGTCGGCCGCCAACAGCGCGACCACCGTGCCGCGGGCGTCGGCAATACCCCGCCGTAGCCAGGCCCCGTCGTCGATCGACGACAGATCCGTGAAGAACGCGTCGTCGACGGCAATTCCGTTCTGAGCCGTCCGGACCGACTGCAGGCGTACCTCCGCCACGGTGCCCGGGGGCGAGAGTCGAAGCACGCTGTGCGCCTGGGCGGGCGAGTAGCGCACCACGCCACCGTCGACTCGGCAGTCCACGTAGTCGTCGTCGACCGCGGGTGGTTCGGGCGGCCCCGTCCGACGGGTGACGGCGATGGCCGGGGAGTCGGCGAGCTCGCGGGTGAATTCGGCGACGTCATGGATCTGGTCGTGCCCCAACTCGAGCGCGACGCACAGGGCGATCGGGTCGGCCATGGCACGGTAGGCGCGACCCTCCGCGACGACCTCGACCGCGATCAACGCTCCCGGCTCGACGCCGTCGAGGGTGACCTCGTCGACCACCGGGACGTCGATCGAGATGCGGTTACGGATGAGCACCGCGTCGTCCTGCGTGGCGATCACGCCGACGATCTGCCAGCCGCGCTCCACTGCCGCCGAGATCTCCCGGGCGGCCACTTCGAAGTCAGTGTCCGCGTCGACGGAAACGACTGCCGGCCCAAGGATTACCTCGCTACGCAGACTGCCGAGCGGGCGATGTCTGCCCACCCCGAAGCCGGTGCCCGCCGGTGTGCTGGCGTCGACCGCCCGCAGGCTTTGCACGGGTGAGGACGGTGACGACGGTGGTGGCAGCGGGGCGGTCGCGGTGTCGACCGGACGCAGCGCCGCCAGGAGCAGCTCGTCGGCTTTGACGCCGGACTCGACTTCCAATTTGTGCAACAACGCCGCGGCGCCCTGCAGCGACTCCCTGGACCCCTTGCGCCCTCGCGTCGGCCCCTCGCCGTGAGCGACCTGTTCCACTGCGTCAGCACCGACGCGCGCCAGCACGATCTCCGTGGTGTGGTTGCCGACGTCCACCCCGGCTACCACGACCGTCACCGCAACAGACCCCTTCGGGCGTAGACGACGGCGGCCTGCCTCACCAGCTCGGCACAGCGCGCGGCCCCGCGGGTCTCGAGCGACGTGCGCAAGGCGTCCAGCTCCTCGCCGGTGGAGCGGTGTGGGCGCAGCGCCTCGTAGAGCTGCATCACTTCCTCGTCACCGATCGTCGCGAGTTCCGCTGCGCGCAGGAAGTTCTCGGCCAGCTGCGGATTACCGCCCTCCTCGGCGACGACGGCCTGGTGAGCCAACGTCGCGGGATCCATCCGAAGATCGGCCAGGCTCAGATTGCCATCGACGGCCGCCTCGACCGTGAACTTCTCCTCGGCGCTCATCGCGTCACCTCGACGGTGACCGGCGTCTGCCCCGGTTCGCACGCGTCGCGCTCGAGCGCCACCAGCGCAACGGCACGGGCGTGGTAGCGCGCGGAGATCGACTCGTCGGTGCCACCGGTGAAGATGGGCACCGGCGCCATCCCCTTGGCGTGTCTGGCCGCGTTCTTGCCCAGCTCTCGGTACATCAATGCGGTCAGCAGGGGCGCGACGCTGAACAACTCCAGGTTGGCCAACGGCGCCAGGTCCCGGCGGTGGATGAGCGCGGTTCCCTTGCCCTGCAAGCCGATTCCGATCCCCGAGCCCGATAGTCGGGCAGCGGTCAGACCGATCAGGCCGACGTCGATGGTGGAGCGGATCCGCACCAGGCGCGGCACGCAACCCTCCTCCTCGAGTCCGGCCGAAATCTGCCGCAGTACTTCACCGATCGTGAGTCCGCAGAGCGACAGCCAGACCGTGCGACCTAGTGCAGGTGACAGCCCGATGCATATCTCTCGGGGATCACTCCCCTGTCGGGCGATCTCGACGTCGGCGAACCTGATGTGGTCACGATGCTCGGCTTGATCGGCCGTCAACTCGGCGACCGTGCGTTCCTGTCGAATCGCGTCGATCTCCGCCCGCCGTTCGGCCGTCAGGGCGTAACCGCTTCCCGGACCCGCGTAGTCGTTCGGATCGGTGATCTTGGACAGCACCCGCATGTCGCCGTCGAAGATCGCCGACGTCTGAAGTTGGTCTCCGCGCAGGCGTTCTCGGGTGAGGTGCATGATGGCCTCGGCCTCATCGTCGTAACCGGTCCGCTTCAGCGAGGCGATCACGTCGAAGACCGTCATCTGCTTGGCTTCGATCGCCGACGCCGCCTCGGCCACCGCCTTCGGGTCACCTGGCGTCAGATCGCGGGATCCGTTGGCCACCACGACGGCGTCGACCCGGTCGTCGTCGAAGTCGGCGAGTCCGAGATCGCGGTACACCGCCTGCACCGCGCTCGCGGCGCGGCGGCGGACGCGCGCCAGGTGCTCCACGGGCACGGTCCGCAGACCGCCGTCGACACCCCAGTCCCGTTGCAGCACCAGGAAGTCGTCCATGTCGTCGGAGTTGAAGTTGGACAGCGCAAACGCGTTGTCGTAGCGGGGAATCGAGCCGAACCCGGAGAAGATGAAGTCCGCGCCGGCTAGCAACACCGGCAGGGTGTGCGCGCTGCGACGGACGTCGGACTCGGAGATCAAATTGTCGTTGCCGGCACAGGATTCGAGATCGCGCAGCATCACCATCAGGTTCTCGGCGAGCAACTCCTTCATGCCGTCGGGCACCGAGGCGACCACCCCCACACCATCGATGCCGCCGTTCTGTACGCCCTGGGATCCCAACGCCCGTGCCAGTGATACGCACCGCGATTCGAGGTAGAGGATGGAGCACTTCTCGGCGGCACCCATCAGAACCTCGGCCCCACCGCCACTGGTGACGCGCATCTTGAGCCCGCGAGATGCGTACGCGGAGGTGAGGATTGCCTTGGAGAAGGGGGTGTCGTCACCGTCGACGAAGACCTGCTCGGTGCCGTAGATGGAGATCGTCTCGGCGTAGCTGGTCAGCCCCCGTAGCCCCAGTCGCAGTTCGAGGGCCTCCTCGATGGAGCACTGGGCCATGGCGCCGGGGCTGCCGACCTGACTGCCGATCAACAGGGCGACGGCGTTGGACGGCGCATCGCCCAGCACCGGCACCGTGGTCTCGACCTCGCGGAAGCCGTACGCGACCGCACTCGCCGCATCGGCCGCGATCAACAGCGGATCGTCGAGCTGGTTGGTGACGTGCGCCTGGTTGCTCGGCGTCCGCCTGGCCCGCATTCGCGTCATCGCCATCTGCATCTCGACGGGTGAGAGGACGGCCACCACGCGGGCCAGCTTGGCGGGGGTAAGGCCACCGACGAGGCGTACGACCTCTGCGCGCGGCACGTGGAAGTCGACGGTCATCCGCGCGAGCGCCCGGTCGTCGAGAGCCATGGCTTCCTCGGCGACGTCGAGATCCAGCCCGTAGCGAGCGATGAACTCGTCGATGACGTCGAAGTCCTCGACGGTCTTGCCGTCGAGTTCGACCACCGCGCCATCGGTCACCACCAGGGACGGCTCGGGATCGAACGGGCTGTGCATGGCGACCAGCCCCAGGTCGGGGTTGGCGACGCTGAACCCGTCCAGATTCACCGGTTTGGCGTCGAGGATCCGCATCCGACCCTGGTCGAGATCCCCGTCGCGGGCACCGGTGTCATCCACGGGACTGGTCCTCCTCTGCTGGAGCCGTCATCGTCTCATCGCCCAGCCCCGACCGCTCTAATCTTTGGTGGCGTTGTCCTCGTAGACGATTCGACCGATCAGCTCGTAGCGCCGCGGATCGCGGAACTTGAAGAACAACGCCAGCGCTGCACCGAACGCGAACAGCCCGACGACGATCCACGGCGTCAGCTTGAACAACAGCGTGCCCGAAGCCGCACCTGCCGCGGTGTCCTTGTTCACCCATAGCAGGTACACCACGTAGAGCATGCCGATACCGCCGAGCAGCGGCGCCAGGAATGTCTTGAACCAATGCGCGCTGGACGGGTGGTTCTTGTGGAAGTGGAAGTACGCGATCACCGAGAAGGCGCAGAGCGACTGCACGATCAGGATCGCCATGGTGCCGAGGATCGCCAGCAGCCCGTAGAGGTGCACGTACGGATCCATGCCTGCGGCGAAGAAGGCGAGGATCAGTACCAGCGTGATGCCGGTCTGGACGAACCCGGCGATGTGGGGCGACCCGTGCGTCGCGTGGGTCCTGCCCAGTGTCTTCTGCAGACCGGACGACAACCCCTCACGGCCCATCGCGTACAGGTAGCGCGACGCGCACTGGTGAAAGGCCATGCCGCACGCAAACGATCCGGTCACCAACAGCAGCTTGAACAGAGTGATGGCCCAGGTGCCGTAGGTGGCCTGCACGGGGTCGAAGAAGATGTTGCCCGCCGTCGCCGGGTCCTGCGCGAGTTCGACGGCCTTCTGCGGTCCCGCACCTGCGATCGCCATCCACGAGATGAACACGTAGAAGATGCCGACGCCCAGCACGCTGATCATGGTGGCACGCGGGATGATTCGCTTCGGGTCCTTGGACTCCTCCCCGTACATCGCCGTCGACTCGAAGCCAACCCACGACCAGAAGGCGAAGAACAACCCGAGTCCGGCAGTCGCGCCGGCGACGCCGGCCGCTGGCTGGAAGGCCCCGACGGGGTTGAGCGTGTCGGCGGCGGCGAAGCCATCCGGACCGCCGCCCTTGAACAACACCGACAGCGCCCCGAGCGACAGCATGACGATCTCGGTGACGAGGAACACCCCGAGCACCTTGGCCGCCAGACTCACGTCGAAGTACGTCAGGATGCAGTTGAGCACCAACATCAGCATTGCGGGCGCCAACCACGGCACCGTGACGTCGAACTCGGTCTTGACGAAGTCCTGGAAGAAGAATGAGAAGATGCCGATCAGCGAACCCTCGAACACGACGTAGGCCATCGTGATGATCCCGCCGCTGGCGAATCCCACGACCTTGCCGAGCCCGTGCGCGATGTAGCCGTAGAAGGCACCGGTGGCGGTGATGTGCTTGGCCATCGTCGCGTAGCCGATCGCGAAGAGCCCGAGCACGATCGTCGCTACGAGGTAGCCAGCCGGAGCGTGCGAACCATTTCCGAAGCCAACGGCGATCGGGACGTTGCCGACCATCGCCGTGATGGGCGCGGCGGTCGCCACCGCCATGAAGATCACCGCTAGGGTGCCAATCGCGTTCCTCTTCAGGTGATGGACGTCCCCACCTGTGTTCTTATCGCTCGAAACCACTTGATCGGTCATCGGTGAGGACACCTTCCGGACGAGAAGTAGGAGCCCGTGTGTGGCACGGGCCACATCGCGAACTCTCGTATATTGGCACTACCAATTAGGTCGCGCAACCGATACGCGATCAATTGACAGAAATGGTTGAACCTTTTTAGGGTGACGCTCACGGCCTGCCGAAAAGCCCGCCCGACCCAGCCAAAGGGAGCCACGTGCACGACTACGGAACCTTCTCGTTCGAGTCCAAGGCGCAGGTCTTGGAGCAGGCGAAGAAGTACTGGAACCCCGACAAGACCCAGTTCTGGACCGACGCTGGCGTCGACCTGGTGATCGACCGCCGCGACGGCTACTTCCTGTGGGACATGGACGGTCGCCGGCTCATCGACATGCACCTCAACGGCGGCACCTACAACCTCGGTCACCGCAACCCCGAGATCATGGCCGCCTTGATCGAGGGCATGCAGCACTTCGACATCGGCAACCACCACTTCCCGTCGGTCGCCCGCACCGCGCTGGCCCAGCGGCTGGTCGACTCGGCGCCGGCGTCGATAACCAAGGTGGCCTTCGGATCTGGTGGCGGTGAGGCGATCGACATCGCCCTCAAGAGCGCGCGGCACGCCACCCAACGCCGCAAGATCGTCTCGATCATCAAGGCCTACCACGGCCACACCGGGCTAGCGGTCGCCACCGGCGACGATCGGTTCTCCAAACTGTTCCTCTCCGACCGACCCGACGAGTTCGTGCAGGTGCCCTTCGGGGACGTGGACGCCATGGAGCAGGCGCTCTCGGGCGGCGACGTCGCCGCCGTCATCATGGAGACCATCCCCGCCACCTACGGATTCCCGCTCCCCCCACCGGGTTACCTCGAAGCGGTCAAGGAGCTAACCGAACGTCACGAAACGCTCTACATCGCCGACGAGGTACAGACCGGCCTCATGCGCACCGGTGAGATGTGGGGCATCACCAAGCACGGGATCGAGCCCGACATCATGGTCGCGGGCAAGGGCCTCTCCGGTGGGATGTACCCCATCACCGCGGCGATGCTCGGCGAACGGGCCGCGCAGTGGCTCGACGTGGACGGCTTCGCCCACATCTCGACGTTCGGGGGCGCGGAACTCGGCTGCGTGGCGGCCATCAAGACGCTCGAGATCACCAGCCGGCCCGAGGTGCGCACCAACGTGCACGCCATCACCGACGTCTTCGCCGAGGGGCTCGCCAGGATCAGGGCCGACCATCCGGACTGGTTCATCGGCATCCGGCAGAGCGGCGTGATCATCGGGCTGGAGTTCAACCACCCCGAAGGGGCCAAGTTCGTGATGCGCGAGCTGTACGAGAACGGCGTGTGGGCCATCTTCTCCACGCTGGATCCCAGTGTGCTGCAGTTCAAACCGGGGCTGCTTCTCAGCCGTGAGCTGTGCGACGACGTGCTCGATCGCCTCGAGGTGGCGGTGGGCAAGGCGGCCACGTCGGCGCAACGGAGTTGACGATGGGTGAGTCCGAGGGCACGTTCGTCGCAGACGACGTCGAGGTCGCCGCTAGTGCGCTCGCCGAGTACGACCTGCCGCCGGATTCGACGCTGCGCCTCCTCAATCTGTCCGAGAACGCCACCTACGCCGTGCAGGACGCGGGCACCGGCGCACAGTCGATCCTGCGGGTGCACCGCAAGGGATACCACCAGCCGGACGAGATCGAATCGGAACTCGACTGGCTCGACGCTCTCCGACGCAACGGCGACGTCACGGTGCCGACCGTGCTGCCGGCCAGGGACGGGCGACGCATGGTGACCGTCGACCAGAACGGAATTCCCCGTCACGTCGTGCACTTCGAGATGGTGGCGGGCGTCGAACCCGACGAGGAGACGTTGACCGTCGCGGACTTCCACACGCTTGGACAGATCACCGCAGCCCTGCACGACCACTCGACGACGTGGGTCCGCCCGGCCGGATTCGGCCGCTTCTCCTGGGACTTTCAGCACAGCCTCGGCGACCGACCGCGCTGGGGCCGCTGGCAGGACGCCACCGGGGTCGGCGCGGCGGAGTCCGCCACGTTGAGCCGGGCCGTGGCACTGCTGGAGCGACGGCTGAAGGAGTACGGCTCCGGACCCGAGGTCTTCGGTCTGGTCCACGCCGACCTGCGGCTGGCCAACCTCCTCGTCGACGGCGACGACATCACGGTCATCGACTTCGACGACTGCGGATTCGGTTGGTACTACTACGATTTCGGCACGGCGGTGTCGTTCTTCGAGGACGACCCGGCCGTGCCCGAGTGGCAGGACGCCTGGGTGACCGGTTACCGCACCCGTCGTCCACTCCCCGCTGCCGACGAAGCCATGCTGCCGACCTTCGTGCTTCTGCGTAGGCTGCTGCTGTTGGCGTGGATGGGCACCCACAGCCACGCAGAAGAGTCGCAGGCCATCTCCGTCACCTACGCAACGGGCAGTTGCGAACTCGCGGAACGCTATCTGAGCTTCGACGGTCGACGACTCGCCTGAATCCACCACCGAAAGGCACCACATGTTCAACTCCCTGCAGGGTCGCTCCGCCGTCGTCACCGGGGGCAGCAAGGGCATCGGCCGCGGTATCGCCGAGACGTTCGCGGACGCGGGGGTCAACGTCCTCGTCACGGGCCGCAACCAGACCGACGTCGACGCTGCGGTGGCCGCGTTGGCGGGCAAGCCGGGCACCGTGACCGGGGTGGCCGCCGACGTGACGAGCCCGGACGACTGTCGGCGCGTGGTCGCCGAAGCGGTGAATACGCATGGGTCACTTGACATCGTGTGCGCGAACGCGGGGATTTTCCCGTCGGGCCGGCTCGAGGATCTCACCCCAGAGGACATCGAGGAGGTCATCGGCGTCAACTTCAAGGGCACGGTGTACATCGTTCAAGCCGCGCTCGCCGCGCTGGCGGACAGCGGCCACGGCCGAATCATCGTCACGTCGTCCATCACCGGACCCTTCACCGGCTATCCCGGCTGGTCGCACTATGGTGCCAGCAAGGCCGCGCAGCTCGGCTTCATCCGCACCGCGGCAATGGAATTGGCGCCCAAGAACATCACGATCAACGCGGTGCTGCCGGGGAACATCATCACCGAGGGCCTGATCGACATGGGCCAGGAGTACATGGACCAGATGGCCGCGGCCGTACCCGCCGGGCGGCTTGGCTCCGTGGCCGACATCGGCAACGCCGCACTGTTCTTCGCGACCGACGAGGCCGGTTACATCACGGGACAGTCCCTGGTGGTGGACGGCGGCCAGATCCTGCCGGAGTCCCAGGCTGCGATCGCCGAGCAGTAGTTCGTCCGCGAGAGGAGCAGGCGTTGCCGAAGACCACCGAGGAACTGCGGCGGCGGATCGTCGCCGACATCAATGCCGGGGTGCCGGGCGCGAAGCTCGGCAGCGAACGCGATCTCGCGGAGCGCTATGCCACCAGCCGGTCCAGCCTGCGTCAGATGCTGGCCGCCTTGGAGGAGGCCGGTCTGGTCCATCGCGCGATCGGCCGGGCGGGGGGAATCTTCATCAGCCACGCCCAGGTGCAGCGCAGCCTGTCCGACGTGATCGGGGTCCCGGCCTTCCTCGCCAATCAGGGTTACGTCGCCGGGACCCGTGTGCTCTCGACGAAGATCACCGCGCCCGACCGCGTCACGCAGGAGGCCCTACAACTCGACGCCCGCGACTTCGTCGTCGAGATTCAGCGCGTGCGCCTCGCCGACGGATCGCCGATCTCGTTGGAGTTGGCCCAGTTTCCCGCCGACGCATTTCCGGGCCTCCTCGAGAAGCAGCTCGGCGGATCGATCTACGAAATCCTCGAGGAGGAGTACGGGCTCATCACCTCCCGGGCGGACGAGCGCATCGAGGCCGTCAACGCCACACCCGACGAGGCGTCCCTGCTGGCCATCAAAACAGGTTCGGCGCTGCTGCTGATCACCCGCGTCGCCTATGACCAGAACGATGCGCCCTGCGAGTTCTCCCGCGACCTGTTCCGCGGCGACCGGACCCGGTTGACGGTCACCGCCCAGGGGCGGGGCACCGGGGTTCAATCACCTGCCGCCAGCGCCATGGTCGCCCTCCAGAGTTGACGCCTGCGGGTCGCAGGTCTTGACCTGAAGCGAGGTTGATGTTCAACCATGGGGTCACGACCAATCGAGGAGGACTCCATGCGACCCATTCGCGCCGATCTCTGGGAAGCTCGCGCCGACAGCCCCTTTCCCGGCCTGACCACCCACGCCTACCTCTGGACGGGTGGGCTCCACGGCAACGTACTGTTCTACGGAACGCAGACGGAAGAGGACTTCGAAGCCCTCGACGGCCTCGGCGGGGTGGCGCATCAATACCTGTCCCACCGCGACGAGGCGGGCCCGACGCTGGAAGCCGTCCAGCGTCGCTTCGGTGCGCAATTGCATGCGCCTGCAGCCGAATTGGCCGAGATCAGCCAGCACGCCCACATCGACGTGCCACTCGCGGGCAGACACATCGACGGATGCGGCATCGAGGTGATCCCGACACCGGGGCACACTCCCGGCAGCACCTGCTACCTGGTGCCCGGGGCGAACGGGCAGCGCTACCTGTTCACCGGCGACACGATAATGCTTGGCGCTGAAAGTGATTGGATCGCGGGCTACATTCCGTCCTTCAGCGAGGCCGAACCCCTGGAGGAGAGCCTGCGCCTGCTGGGCACGCTGCGACCCGATTTGGTGATCTCCAGCGCATCCCCCGGTGTCACCGCCGTCCACGCCCCCGGCGCCACCCACTGGGCCGAATGCGTTCGGCAGGCGCGATCGCGACTTGCCGCCGTCGCCTAGATTACGGTCATGACTCCCGCAGGACGGTTCGCGCCGAGTCCGTCGGCCGACCTGCACATCGGCAACATCCGCACGGCCGTGTTGGCCTGGCTCTTCGCCAGGTCGACCGGCCGTCGTATCCTGCTGCGCATCGAGGATCTCGACGACCGCACGTCCGGCGACATCGCCGACCGCCAAGTCCGTGACCTCGCCGCCGTCGGACTCGAATGGGACGAACCACCGGAGTACCAGACAGCGCACGAGACGCGCTACGAAGAAGTCATCGACGAGCTGGTTCGCCGCGGGCTGACCTACGAATGTCATTGCAGCAGAAAGGACATTCAGCAAGCGCCGCGGGCTCCGCACGCCCCGGAGGGCTCGTATCCCGGCACGTGCCGGGACCTAACCGACGACGAGCGCGCCACCCGACGCGCATCGGGTCGACCACCGGCGCTGCGGTTGCGCTCCGAGACCGACCGGTTCACCGTCGACGACGTCCTGCACGGCAGTTATACCGGCATCGTCGACGACTTGGTGTTGCGCCGCGGTGACGGCGTGCCCGCCTACAACCTCGCGGTCGTCGTCGACGATGCCGTCCAAGGCGTCGACCAGGTCGTGCGGGGCGACGACCTTCTGGCGTCATCCCCGCGGCAGGCGTACGTGGGATCGCTGCTGGGGTACGCCCAACCGGTGTACGCGCACGTTCCGCTGGTACTCAACGCGCAGGGCAAGCGCCTGGCCAAGCGTGACGGTGCGGTCACCGTCGACGAGATCGGGGTGCCGCACGCCATGGCGCAGATCGCCGACTCGCTGGGTTTCACGGGTGCGTCCCTCGGCGAAATGCTGGATGCCTTCGACCCGGACCGACTGCCGCGTAAGCCCTGGACATACCACCCGGGGTGAGCAGAACCCTTCGATCTTGGTGGGGTCCTTGCTAGGTTCCGCCAGTGGCTTACTACCTACGGCGAGGCCTGCTCGCACTGATGGTGCTCGCGGTACTGCTGAGCGCCGCGTGCGGTTCGGCCGCCAAGGACACCGAAGATCCCGTCCGGTCGGCAGGTGTGCTGCGGGTGGGCACCGAGGGCGTGTACGCACCGTTCAGCTACCACGACGAGACCAATGGTCAGCTGGTGGGATACGACGTGGACGTCGCTCGCGCGGTCGGTGAGAAGCTAGGTGTGACGGTCGAATTCGTCGAGACACCATGGGATTCGATGTTCGCGGCCTTGGAGTCCGACCGTTTCGACATCGTCGCCAACCAGGTCACCATCAATCCCGAACGGCAGCAGAAGTACGACCTGTCGGACCCGTATGCCATCGGTGAGGGCGTGATCGTCACCCGCGCCGACGACGACTCCATCACGTCGTTGGCCGACCTCAAGGGCAAGGTGGCCGCTGAGAACGCGACCAGCAACTGGGCCCAGCTCGCCAAGGACAACGGCGCTCGGGTCGAATCCGTCGAGGGCTTCGCCCAGGCGATCAAACTGCTCAACCAGGGCCGGGTCGACGTCGTGGTCAACGACAGCATCGCGGTGTACCAGTACCTCGCCGAGACCGGTGACACGTCGGTGAAGATCGCCGCACCGACCGGCGCGAAGAGCGAACAGGGCTTCGCCGCCCGCAAGGACAGCGGCTACCTCCCGGAGTTGAACGGGGCGCTCAAGCAACTGAGCGACGACGGCACGCTCGCCTCGATATCGCAGAAGTATTTGAAGGCCAACGTCTCCGGCGCGCCGCAGGAACAGCAGGCGCAGCCGCGGTCGGCGTGGAACCTGATCGCCGCCAACCTGTGGCCGCTGGCCAAGGCCGCGATCACGGTCACCATTCCGCTGACGATCATCAGCTTCATCATCGGCCTCGTCATCGCCCTCGGCGTCGCGCTGGCCCGGCTGTCGAAGAACGTGATGGTCGCGGGGGTCGCGCGGTTCTACATCTCCGTCATTCGCGGCACCCCGCTGCTGGTGCAGCTGTTCATCGTGTTCTTCGCGCTCCCCGAGTTCGGGATCCGAATCGATCCCTTTCCCGCGGCGGTCATCGCCTTCAGCCTCAACGTGGGCGGTTACGCGGCCGAGATCATTCGGTCGTCGATCCAGAGCATCCCGAAGGGCCAGTGGGAGGCGGCCGAGACGATCGGCTACCACTACACCGGTGCGCTGCGGCGCATCATCCTGCCGCAAGCCACCCGGGTGGCCGTCCCGCCGCTGTCCAATACCTTGATCTCCCTGGTCAAGGACACCTCACTGGCGTCGACGATCCTGGTGACCGAGTTGTTCCGCACCGCTCAGAACGTTGCAGCGCCGACGTTCGAGTTCTTCGCGCTGTACGGCACCGCCGCCGTGTACTACTGGGTGATCTGCCTGGTGCTCTCGTTCGGCCAGAGCCGCCTCGAACACCGACTGGAAAGGTACGTGGCTCGATGACCGAAGGCGAAACGGAAGAAGTCGAATACCGGGTCACCGCAGCAGGCGTCGAGAAGGCGTTCGGTGACAACGAGGTACTCAAGGGCGTCTCGTTCACCGTGGAGCGAGGCACGGCGACCGCCATCATCGGGCCATCGGGCTCCGGTAAGACGACCCTGCTGCGCGCCCTGAACGCACTCGACCGGCCCGACGCCGGCGTGATCCGGGTGGACGACGTCGAGATCGACTTCTCCAAGCCGGTACCCAAGACCGAGGTGCGCCGATTTCAGGCGCAGAGCGGCTTCGTGTTTCAGGGGCACAACCTGTTTCCGCACAAGACGGTGCTGCAGAACGTGACCGAGGGGCCGTTGATCGTGCAGAAGCGGCCGAAGGACGAGGTGAACGACGAGGCCCTCGCGCTGCTCGACCAAGTGGGTTTGGCCGAGAAGAAGGACCAGTACCCATATCAGCTGTCCGGTGGCCAGCAGCAGCGCGTCGGCATCGCCAGGGCACTGGCGCTCAAGCCGAAGCTCGTGCTCTTCGACGAGCCCACCTCGGCGCTCGATCCCGAACTGGTCGGCGAGGTGCTCTCGGTGATCAAGGATCTCGCGGTCGAGGACTGGACGATGGTGATCGTCACCCACGAGATCCAGTTCGCCCGGCAGGTCTCCAATCAGGTGCTGTTCACCGACGGCGGCGTCATCCTCGAGCAGGGCACCCCGGACGAGGTCATCGGCAACCCCAAGGAGGAGCGCACGCGCCAGTTCCTCGACCGCATCCTCAACCCGCTCTAGCCCGCCCTAGCCCCTAGCCCCTAGCCCCTAGCCCGCGACAGCCCGCCCCCCTCCCCGCGAGCGTGCGTGTCTGCGGCCGACACACCGATCGAAAACCGGAGTTCACGCACCCTCGCGCGTCATGACAACAGTAGATCGACTGCCGTGGCGGCACTTTGGGCGGCGCTCTCCATGGTGGCCGACCAGTCGGTGGCGGTCCAGTCACCCGCCAGCACCAGCGTCGGCACCGACGTCCGCTGCGGCGGGCGAAGGGAATCCATGCCGACCACCTGCGAGAAGGTCGCCTTCGGCATCTTCACCACCTGCGCCTCGACGACTTCAGCGTCGGCCGCGGCGGGATAGTAGCGGCGCAGAAGCGCCATCTGCTCGGCCACGATCTCGTCGTTCGTCCGATGGATCTGCTCGTAGGCGCCGCTGGTGGTCAGGCAGTACAGCCACCCAAGGTCGGTCGTTCTGCCGTGCATGATCTGCCGGTCGAAGACCTCGTCGATGACACCGGTGCCGCCGATCAGGCCCTCGAACGCGGACGCGGTACCGAGCGGGCGGTCCAGATACAGGTTGGTGCTGACGATCGGCGTATACCCCAATTTATCTGCGGCCGAACGGATCTCATCACCCTCGGGTAGGTCGTCGAGCAGCCCGCCGATGGCCGAGTTCGGTACGGCGCACACGACGGCGTCGGCCGGTATCTCGGTTCCGTCGGCGAGCAGCACACCGGTCACCACGCCGTCGGTGATCTGGATCCGACGCGCGACCGCTCGGTACCGCACGTCGACGTCGTGGTCGACGAAGAACCGAAGCGCGCCCGAGACGAACAGGGTGTCGAGGTCGACCGTGGGGTATCCGATGGCGACGGGCGTCCGATGTCTGATCCCCATCCGAATGCCGGTGGCGAGCACCTTGGCGAACACCTTCGCCGACCCTTGCGCCACCGGCTCGGCCGCGATGCCCAGAGCGAGCCAGTCCCACACGGCTTCTCGCGCGAGCGGGGGCATTCCGACGCGCTGCAACCATTGCTCGGTGCTGAGGTCGGCGAGGTCGGCGGGCGGGCGGAGAGCTTGCCAGCCAAGCCGCAACGTGGCGCGGGCCGCTCGGAGCCGGTCGGCGATACCGGCGTCGGGATGCACGCCGAACAGCGTCCGCACCGCACCCAGCCCGGCGGTCTGCACGGTCACCTGGCGGCCGTCGGGCCAACGGAGGGTCGAACTCCTGGGGAAGGTGACGAACTGCCGGGTACCCACACTGGTGAGATAGCGGAAGAGGTGCTCGTACCCACTGGCGATGACGTGTTGACCGTTGTCCGGTAGATCGTCGACCCCTTCGGCGCGCATCGCGTACGTGCGCCCACCCAGCCGACCACGCCGTTCGAGGAGGGTGACCTGCTTGCCCGCCTCTGCCAGCCAGACCGCGGAGGCCAGTCCGGCCAACCCTCCGCCGATGACCACGTAGCGCCGTCCGTCCTCGGTCATCCGCCCAACCTACGCCGGCTTCGAGTGACGCCATTGCCCCGCGAGCGTGCGCAAACTCCGAAGAAAGGTCGGCGTTTCTCCCGCAGACACGCACGCTCGCGGGGGGAGTGCGGGAGGGTGGCTGCCATGGCACAACCAACGAACCTCGAAGCCGACGTCATCGTGGTGGGGGCGGGACTGTCGGGAATGATCGCCGCCCGGACGCTGCTGGCCGCCGGACTGATACCGCTGATCCTGGAGGCCGACGAGCGCGTCGGGGGACGCATCCTCACCGAAGAGGTGGCGCCGGGGTTGACGGTGGACGTCGGCGCACAGTGGATCGGCGACACCCACGAGCGCATGTTCCGGCTCGCCGCCGAACTCGGGGTGGAGACCTACCCGCAGTACGACGAAGGCGAGACGTCGTATGACCTCGACGGCTCCGGTGTCATGCAGGCGAGCACATTCCACGCGCGCTTCGCCGACGAGCTCGCCGAACTCGAGCGTGTCCTGCGGCATCTGGACGAGCTCGCCGCCGATGTGCCCGTCGAAGCACCGTGGCTGGCACCGCGCGCCGACGAGTGGGATGTCATCAGCGCGGGCACGTGGTATGACGCGCAGGGCCTTTCGCCCGTCGCCCGCACTCTGCTGGAGATCTGCACCGTCGGGATCCTGGCGGTGCCGACCGTCGAGGTGTCCTTCCTGCATCTGCTCTTCACGATCCAGACCTGTGGCGTGACGTCGGAGCTGTTCGCGGAGTCCGAGGGCGGCGCCCAGACCACGCGCTTCGTCGGCGGCACCGGCGAGATCCCCCGTCGGCTCGCCGCGCTGATCACCGACCACATCGTGCTCGAGGCGCCCGTCCAGCTGATCGAACACACCGCGGACGATGTAGTCGTGCACTGCCGCGGCGGGCGGGTGGCGCGCGGCCGTCGGGTGATCGTCGCAATCTCGCCCACCCTCGCCGGGCGGATCATGTACGACCCGCCGCTGTCCGGTATCCGCGACCAGCTCACCCAGCGGCTGCCCAACGGTTCGGCCATGAAGGCGTTCTTCGTCTACGACGAACCCTTTTGGCGCGCAGACGGTTTGAACGGTCAGCTCATCTCCGACATCGGCCCGGCCCGGATGTCAAACGATTCCTGCATCCCCGGCGACGACCACGGGGTCATCCTGATGTTCCTGGAGGGCGACCAAGCGCGCACCTTCGGGCGACTGCCCGAGGACGAGCGCCGGACGGCGCTCACGGCGGAGCTGGTGCACCACTTCGGCGACAAGGCCGCCAAACCCGAGTTCTACATCGACGGGGAATGGTCGGACCGGCAGTGGACCCGCGGCTGCTACAACGCCAACCACGGCCCGCACGTGTGGACCACCTACGGTCATGCACTCTCGGCCCCGATCGGTGCGATCCACTGGGCCTCGACCGATACGGCCACCTACTGGAGCGCCTACATGGAGGGTGCCGTCGAAGCGGGTGAGCGTGCGGCGCTGGCGGTCATCGACTCGCTCTCCTAGTGATTTCGGCGCGGAAACGTTCGCTGAGCGAACGGAAACGCGCCGAATCGCTAGAGGGCGACGGGAAGCGAGGCCAATCCCCGCAGCGTCACGTTCGGTTTGTACACCGGCTCACCGGCCAGCGTCGCGTTCGGGAACCGTGCCGTCACCGCCGACAGGGCGACGCGTGCCTCCAACCGGGCCAGCGGTGCGCCCAGGCAGAAGTGGGCGCCATGACCGAACGCCAGGTGACGGATGTTCTCGCGGTCCGGGTCGAACGTGTCGGGTCTGTCGAATGCGGCCGGATCCCGTTGTGCCGCAGCCAGAAGCAGCATCATCGTGTCACCCTTGGGTACGGTCACAACTCCCCTGTCGCTGCGCTCCTGCCCACCGGTGACGTCACCGATCGTCATCTCCTCGGCGGCCGTTCGGCCGGCCAACTGCACCGGCGGGTCGTACCGCAGCGTCTCCTCGATGAGGTTCGGCGCGCGCTTGGCGTCACCGCCGAGGGCAGCCCAGTAGCGGGGCTGACGCAGCATCGCCAGGATCGCATTGGCGATCAGGTTGACGGTCGTCTCGTGTCCGGCGATCAGCAACAGGTTGCAGGTGGCGACGATCTCCTCGGAGGTCAACTGGTCGCCGTCCTCCTCGGCAGCGATGAGAGCCGAGATCAGGTCCTCGCGGGGCGCCGCGCGGCGCTCCTCGACGAGTGCGGCGAGATACCCGCGCAACCAGCGTCCCGCCTCCATGCGGGCTTGGAAGCTGTCGGGCACCTCGCCGGTGAACGTGATGAACGGGTCGAGTCCCTGCGCCAGCAGAGCCGGGCGCGGCTGAACTCGGGCTCGTCGTCCAGCGGTACGCCGAGCATTCGGCAGATCACCGCCACCGGAAGGGGATGGGCCAGGTCGGCGACGGCATCGAAATGACCAGCACCGGCCACCTCATCGAGCAGCGAATCCACCATGGCGGTGATGTCGGCCTCCAGCGCCTTGACCCGTCGGGGGGCGAACGCCTGCTGCGCGAGTTTCCGGAGCCGGGTGTGGTCGGGCGGATCGAGGAACAGGAAGCCGGGCTGGCCGAACGGCCGGGGCTCGGCCCCCTTCGCGATTTCGCGCTGGGCGACGGTCGACTTCAGGCGGTCGCTCGCGGACGCCGGGTGCCGCAGCACGTCACCGCAGTCCTGGAACGACGAGAACACGACCAGGTTGGCCTCCGGCATCAGCATCGGCCCGCGGTCGAGGATTGCCCGGTACACCGGATACGGGTCGGCACGGTTCGTCGGGTCGAGCAGTCGCAACAGCAACCCTTGCGATTCCGCGGACGTCGTCATGCTCCTATTGTGCACGCGTTGAGTAGTAGCGGCCCAGAACGTGGTCCCGCAATTCGTCGAAATCGCCCGCGACGATCGCGGCCCGGATCTGGTCGACCAGGCGGAGCACGAACCGTTCGTTGTGGATCGTGCACAGCGTCGAGGACAGCATCTCCTTGGCCTTGAACAAGTGGTGGATGTAGGCCCGGGTGTAGTTGGCGCAGGTGTAGCAGTCGCATTCCGCGTCGATCGGCGTGAAGTCGCGCTTGTAGCGCGCGCCGGTGATGTTGTAGCGGCCCGTCGCCGAGTACACCGCGGCGTTGCGGGCCACCCGCGACGGTGACACGCAGTCGAACGTGTCCGCACCGGCGGCGACGGCGGCGAAGAGGTCGTCGGGCTCGCTGATGCCGAGCAGGTGGCGGGGCTTGTCGTCGGGCAGCTCGTCAGTGCACCAGCCGACGATCGTCGCCAGATTCTGCTTCTCGAGCGCCCCACCGATGCCGTAGCCGTCGAAGCCGCGGCCGTCGGCGTCGACGATGTCGGTCAGCCCGCGGGACGCCTGTCGTCGCAGGTCCTCGTACTGGGCGCCTTGCACGACGCCGAACAGTGCCTGCGGCGCCTTGTCGGCCCGCTCCACGGACAGGCGTCGATGTTCGGCCAGGCAGCGCACCGCCCAGTCGTGGGTGCGCCGCACCGAACCCTCCTGATATTGCCTGGTGTTCATCAGGGTGGTCAGCTCGTCGAACGCGAAGATGATGTCCGCGCCGAGCTGATGTTGGATGCCGATCGACACCTCGGGGGTGAAGCGATGGGTGGAGCCGTCGGTGTGCGAGCGGAACGTCACGCCGTCGTCGTCGACGTGGGCCAGCCGCTCCTTGCCCTCGGCGATTACGTCGTCGGCTTGAACGCGCCCCGCGTCCATCGACAGCACCTTCTTGAATCCGACGCCCAGCGAGAGCACCTGGAAGCCGCCGCTGTCGGTGAACGTCGGACCCGGCCAGTTCATGAAGGCGCCCAAACCGCCCGCCGCGTCGACGACGTCGGGACCGGGCTGCAGGTACAGGTGGTAGGCGTTGGCCAGGATGGCTTGGGCCCCAACGTCCTTCATGGACTCGGGTAGCACTGCCTTCACGGTCGCCGCGGTGCCGACCGCGACGAACGCCGGGGTGCGAATGTCGCCGTGGGGGGTGTGGATGACCCCGGCCCGTCCGGACGTCCCCGGCAGTTCCGCCTCGACTTCGAAGAATTCCGGGGACGAGGTACTCACCGCTGTACGTTCTCACACCGCGGCAGCCGCGGGCCGATCCGAGCAACCGAGGCCGACCGACCGTTCCCCGAAAACCGCCGGTTGCGACCCTCGCAGGAGCCCGTCAGATCCGCAGGAGGTATTTCGGGCAATTCGATGTCCGCTGGTAGGCGGCACTCCATACTGCCTTGGACGATCCTCTGATCTTGACGGATCGCACACACAGAAGGAGAACACTGGTGAAGCAGAGTTTGCTGGTTGCCGTAGGTGGCGCCGCGATCGTCGTCGCCGGTCTGGCCGGTTGTTCGTCGGGAGACAAGTCGTCGTCGGGATCGTCGTCGAGCGAGTCGTCTTCGAGCAGTTCGAGTGCGTCGTCGAGCGCCTCGGCCGCTACGGGCGCGAATACCGTCACCATCGACGGCCAGCCCAAGGATCTCGGCGGCTCCGTCGTGTGCGGCACCGTCGGTGGCAACGTGAACGTGGCGATCGGCGAGGCAGGCACGGGTGTCGCCGCCGTCGTCAGCGAAGGTGACTCGCCCACCGTCAGCTCGGTCGCGCTGGGCAACGTCAACGGCATCACGCTGGCCGTTGGCGCCGGCCAGGGCGATGCCACGGCCACGAAGGACGGCAATTCCTACAAGATCAGCGGGAACGCAGTCGGCATCGACATGGCCAACCCCATGCAGCCTGCCAAGAAGCCCTTCGAACTCGCCTTCACCTGCCCGTAGGCCATCCGGCACATACATCGACGGCTAGATCGGACGGCGGCGTTCCCCGGGAACGCCGCCGTTCGCCGTTTTCGAAGCCCGTAACAGTTCCGCCGAGGCAGGCGGTCCCGCGGCCGCCTAGTGTCGCCACCATGACCCAGCCCCGCCTCCGACGGGCGACGGGCGGCGGGCGGCGATGTCGACGGTATCGAGCGACTGGTGCAGGCGGCCTTCGGGAAGTACGTCGACAGAATGGGACGACCGCCTTCGCCCATGCTCGCCGACTACGCCGAACTGCTGCGTACCTCTCGGATCTGGATCATCGAGGATCGGCAGGAGATGGTCGGTGTGCTCGTCACACGGGCTCACGCCGATCACCTACTCGTCGACGTCATCGCCGTCGCCCCGACCGCCCAGGGCAGCGGCCACGGCCTAGCGCTTCTCGAACGCGCCGAACGCGACGCGCGCGAAGAGCGCCTGGCCGAGATGCGGTTGTGCACCAACGAAGCGATGACGGAGAACCTCGAGTTCTATCCTCGGCGTGGCTTTCACGAAACGGGCCGCAGAATCCAGGACGGCTACCACCGGGTGTTCTTCGCGAAGCTTCTGGAGAACGATGGCCCCGCGCCCCATCCCTCGCCCACCCTCAAGGAGTGAGTCCATGCCCATCACGGTGACCAACACCGACCACGTCACCGTCCTCGACCTCGGGGACGACGAGAACCGCTTCTCCCTCGACTTCCTCGACGAGGTCGACGGCCACCTCGCCGACATCGCGTCGTCGGGCGTGGGCGGACTCGTCACCACGGGCACCGGAAAGTTCTACTCCAACGGCCTCGACCTGGACTGGTTGCTGGCGCACGGCGACCAGATGCAGTCGTATGTGGGCCGCGTCCACGCCCTGTTCGCCCGCGTGCTCACGCTTCCGATGCCGACGGCGGCCGGGCTCAACGGTCACGCGTTCGGCGCAGGCGCCATGCTCGCGATGGCCCACGACTATCGCGTCATGCGCGCCGACCGTGGCTACTTCTGCTTTCCCGAAGTCGACATCCGCATCCCGTTCACCCCCGGTATGGCGGCCCTCATCCAGGCGAAGCTCACCCCCGCGGCCGCGGTCGCGTCGATGACGACGGGCCGTCGTTTCGGTGGGGCCGACGCGCACCGGCTCGCCATCGTCGACGCCACTGCCGCGGAGGACGCCGTCACCGCCACGGCGGTCGGCATGCTCGCCGGGCTCGACGGCAAGGACCCCGGGACCCTCCGCGCAATCAAGGAGACCATGTACGCCCCGGCGATCGCCGCGCTCACCACGAACCAGGAGTGACGCGGCGTCAACTCGCCGGGTAGTCGCGCCTCAGCAGGTCGAAGAACGCGTACGCGGGCACGCCGATTGCGGCCGACAGTCCGGCGGCGTACTCCCGGGCGATGGCCAGCCCATCGGCCTTCTCGTCGAACGAGCCCGTGAGATCCACCGCGATGCGACAGCCGAAGGTGTCGGTCACCGCTTCGCCGTCGATGTTGGCCTCGACCACGCCATGGGGAAGGGGAAGCGCGTCGACCGCCGCCCTGACGTCGTCTGCCCGGGCGCCCATATCGACGTAGACCGACACGAATGACTCCATGCGGCCCAATCATCCCGGCCCACAAGGTGACCCGTCGACCACTCAACCCATTGGTTGCCTCGTGTTCACCTGGTGGTCACGAGCTCACAGCTTCGCGGGCCTCCCGAAGCTGGTCTGCACACCCGGCGAGTACAGCGCGCGGAGCCGCTCGCCGGTGGGGACGACGCCACTGGCGGCCACCAGGTCGTCCGACAACTCGAGGACCTCGGCCGCGCGGAAGGGAAACGGCACATGCTCGTTGGGCACCCACCACGTCCGACCGCCCTTGCGGGTGTGCGCCCCCCAGCGGGCGGTCAGCCAGACCTCCACGGGCGTGGGATCGACGACATCGCCGACCTCGATGGTGAGCCGACAGCGCAGTCCGCGTCGAGGTAGACGTCGCACACTGTCATAGGTGATGCGCGAGCCGTCCCGCATCAGCCGCATCTTCGCCCAGGTGTACGGGGTACCCAGCGCGATTCGGGTCGCCGGCACCACGGCCAGCCGCGCCGTCTCCAGCGACCGGAAGAGCACGCCGTGCCGACCCGCGTCGTCGGTCGAATACAACCGCACGTTGGTCTCGAGAAAGCTCCCGAAGAAGGGGATCGCCTGCGGAATGCCCAGGGAGAGCCCGCTCATCCCAAAGGGAACCAGGCCGACGTAGGTCTGCCCGTCGGCGAACACGTCGGGCCTGGTCCCGCTCGGGAACATGTGCGCCACCGCGTCCGGGTCCACCGGCCAGTGCACGAAGGTCAGGTCCGTCCAGCGCTGCCGGGTGAATATGGGCCGCGGCAGGATCGGCGCGGTGACGGGGAAACCGTCGGGCAGAGCACAGGACATGACGTCATGGTGTCACGCCGGTCAGCGGCCCCGACCCGTTTGCTGCTGCAGCTCGTCGATCATGTCCGAGGCCGCGGCCTTGGTCAGGTCGTCGGGAACCTCGCGGTTGGCCTCCTGGGCCAATGTGTTCAGGTAACTTCGTTGCGGACCGGTCATCGGCTCGTCGCCGGTGACCCATTCCGATGTGTCCTTCTCTGCCGTCTCGTTCGGTGCGTTCTGCGCATCATCGCTCACTGCGATCACCTCCGACTTCCGAGTATCCCTCGCACGTGCGTTCGAAACGTGCCGGTTTCACCCGGAATGTCAGTCTGCCGAGGCGCGGCGTCGCTTGGAAGCCTCGACGCGGTGGTGTGCCGTCAGGAGCAGTTGGTCGTAGCTCGATCGCGGTGGCAGCACGTCGGAGTAGCCGAGGGTCAGGAAGTCCGCGACGAGCTGTTCCGCGATCGCACGGAGCTTGACGTTGCTCGCCTGGGAGCGCCACTTGAGCAGATCGAACGCCGCCTCGGCATCGATCCGGTACACCAGCATCAGCATGCCCTTGGCCTGTTCGATCGCCTCGCGACTCTCGGTGATCTCCGCGACCGCCTCGGTCACCGATTGCTGATGTGCCCGGCTCTCCGAAGGTGTCACGTCGACGTAGTAGCCCCCGGTGCCGACCACCCGGCCGTCATCGTCGCGCAGGAGGTCCCCGACCACGATCACGTCGTGAACCTTGCCCTGGACGTCGATGATGCGATGACGCGCACTGAACGGCCGTTCGGTGCGGACGATCTCTTCGAGGGTGGCCGCCACGTGGCTGTGGTCGTCGGGATGCTTGTGGGAGAGCACCACCTCGGTGGTGGGCACGATCCCGCCTGGTTCGTAGCCGTGAATGCGCTGCACTTCCGGTGACCACTCCCAGTGCTGATCGGCGAAGCGAAAGCAGAAGGCGCCCGTCCGTGAGGCGGCCTCGTCGTCGGAGGGCAGTGCCACGTTCACCTCCATGGTCCGAGGAAGCATTCGGGGTCCGTCGGCGGCGATTTTATACGTCGCCCTTTAGCCCCAACGCGAGAAACGGAGGGTCGGCGCCTGGTGGGCGGCTGGTCCGTTTCGGGTTCCGCCCGCCCGGGCAATCACCAACGGTGACGATTACCGCACCCATCGGCGACGTCGTCGGCATTCCGCCAGACGTTTACCAGTCCGCTGGCGACTCACGACTCCTGATCGACGCGTTGCGGCAACTGGTGGTGATCCGTGCCGACACATGGTGAACCGGGTCCCACCCCCGACGACGCACGCACCGTGCGACTGACGGCGTCCGGCCCGATGATGGTGCAGGGTCCGGTACGGATCGAGACCGCGGACGGCACGGTTGTCGAATCCGACCGCTTCATGGTGGCGATCTGCACGTGCCGGCGGAGCAAGACCTACCCGCTCTGCGATACCAGTCACCGCAGGCGCCGTCGCCCCGCGAAATCCTTCGAAGACTCGCCCTCGGACACCTGAGACATAGCCCACATCGAATGGCCTCGTGATTACCCATCGGCACGTCGGGTAACCAACTATTCGAGGTGCAGCCCGCGCCGAAGCCATCATCAACGCCGAAGGGGCTAACACTGATGACCACGTCCACCAAGAACACCCTGATCGCACAGCTGCGTGCCGTGCTCGATCTGACCAACACCGAGATCCAGGTCGCCGAGACGCGCGTGACGCAGGCCCGCACGGAAGCCGTCCGCACGGAGCTCTCGCAGAATGCGTCCAACGGTGGTGACCGTGCAGAGGCGATCGAGACGGCGATCCGTGACCTCGGGGGCTTCCCCGACGTGATCGGCCCGTTCCTGGGGCGTGCGGCCGCCGCTGTCAAGGCACTGACCGAGCAGGCGCAGCCGTTCGACGAGGCGCTCCTCGGCGACCTCGCGCTGGAGCACCAGCTGCTCGACCGTGCGCGTTACGTCAAGGCCCTTTCCGTCTCGGCCAAGGAGCGCGACGTCGAGGCGCTCGCCAACCGCCTCATGACCGCCCACTCGGCCACGGTCGACTGGCTGACCACCGTCCTCGCCGAAGATGCCCTCGGTGGTCCCGCGGCGTTGCGCCGCACGCCGCTTCAGGCCGCCACCGGTACCGCGATTCAACTGATCAACGTGCCCGTGAACTGGTCGGTCCGCAGCCTGGACAAGGCCGTCGAGACCGTGCGCGCCACCCCAATCGCGTTCAGCGAGTTGGTCAATCGCGGCCGACGCGTCAGTGACGTCGCCGCCAAGACCGTCACCGCGTCGCGCGATGCCGCACTGCAGACCGCAGAACAGGTCATCCGTGACGGTGGCGCCGAGCACGCGGCAGACCTGCTGCACAACGCTCGCTCCGCCACCGGTGCCCTGGATACGGGCGAGCTGCCGATCGACGACTACGACGAGCTCAACGTCACCGAGGCCGTCAACGCGATCAAGGCACTCACCGCACCGGCCGACGTGCGCGCGATCCTCGCCTACGAGGAGGCGCACAAGAGTCGCCAGAGCGTGATCAACGCCGCGCAGACGCGCGTTGCGCACATCGCTCAGGAAGTCGTCGGGATCAGCTAGACCCGATAAATCAGCACGCCAACAGGCCCCGCGAACCGCATGGTTCGCGGGGTCTGCTGCGTGACTACTAGCTCAGCCCTCGGGCGGCGGTGGCGGCAGGATCAGCCCAGGCGGCGGGGTCGGCCCGTCGGCCGGATCGGGCAGAAACTGGACCAGCCCGGGCGGGATGACCGTTCCCGGAGGGGGCGCGGTACCCGGCAACGGTTGGCCGAGCTGCTGCTGTGGCGCTTGACCGAGGCCACCGTAGGTGCGGCCCGCTCGCTGCATGTCGATCCAGCGGCCGAACCACTCCCGACGCGTGACATCGGCGTTCTCGGCACCGGGCGCAACGTCGAATTGCTGACCCTGGCCTGGCGCCGAGGGCACCTCGTTCAGCTGAATGCCGTACGCGTTGTTGAAGACGTTCAGGTTGGGCGGCGTGCCGGTGCCTCCACCGGGCGGCGCCGGCGCGGCGTTCAGTCCGAGGATCGTGGTCTGGTCCAAGCCCACGACCGGAGGCGCACCCAGCGTTCCGGGAACGCCTGGCGCGTTGCTCTGGGCAAGCACGTCGAGACCGGCCGGGCCGAGCTGACCCATCATGGGCACCGTCGGACCAGGCGGAGGCGGAGGTGGCGGGGCGCCGGGAATCAAGGCCGGATCCGGGGGCGGGTCATCGGCCGCGGCGGTCGCCGGGAAGGCGACCGCCGCGCCGAGAGCCAGTAGGCCACACGCTGCAGCGGCGACGCTATGTCGTTTCTTCACTACCAATTGCCTCGCTGTTCGCTGTGTGGCCCATGGGTTTTACTCAGACGGACTTGGTGACGCCGTAGTAGGCCACCACGTCGTCGGTGTCGGTCGTCGAGCTGGTGAGCGTCGCGTACGACCGCAGGAACGACTGACCGACACAACCGTCGACCTTGACGTGGGTGTCCTTGAGCGTCACGCGGACCGGCGCGGCCTTGAACGACTTCTTGTCGACCGTGACCGTGGAGACCGTGCCCGGCTTCGGGTGGATCTCGATGGTGCCGGAAAGCGGGAACGACACGCTGCCGATACCGACACCGGTGATGCCCGCGGCCGCGTTGCCCGCGATGCCCACGCCGACGTTGATACCGGCCTGGCCGATGAGGCGCACCTGGCCGAGCTCGATACCGCAGCCGATCTGGTAGCCCGCCTCGAGCGTGCCACCGGTCAGGGTGGTCTTGCCCTTGCCGGAGACGGTGCCCGAGAACGTGCCGCCGACCAGGTACTCACGCGACGACAGCGCGGTGGTCAACGGGGCCACCGGCAGCTGGGTCTCGTTGGACGCCACCACGGTCAGCGTCCAGCCGTCGGGAGTGGTCACGGTGCCGGGCTCGGAAGACGCGACCACGCCGTTGTCCGGTGGCGGACCGGCGTCACCGATCGGGGCCACGGCCGGGTCGGGCGGCGGCGGGTCGGCGAGCACGATGGGTGCGGTGCCCATCGAGACCAGCACGCCAGTCGTAGCCAGCAGGGCGAGACGATTCAACATTGCAAAGCCTTTCAAGTGGGTGGGGAGCGGCTGGCTACTAGACGGACTTGGTGACGCCGAGGTAGGTGATGATGTCGTCGGTGTTCTCCGTCGAGCTCGTCAGCGTGGCGTAGGAGCGAATGAACGACTGTCCTGCGCACTGGTCGGTCTTGACGCGCACACCGGTGAGGGTGATGCGGGTCGACGTTCCCTTGAAGGACTTCTTGTCGAGCGCGACGGTGGTGACGGTGCCCGGCTTCAGATACACCTTGCCCTGCAAGCTGATACCGCCGCTGAGGGTGGGGATGCCGAGCGCTCCGAGGCCCGGGGTGATGCTCGCACCCGGGTTGATCTCGACCTCGTCGGAGATGATGCCGCAGCCGATCTGCTCGCCGGCTTCCATGGTGCCGCCCGCCAGCTTGGTCTTGCCGCCGCCGGTGATCGTCCCGGTGAAGGTGCCCGAGATGAGGTATTCGCGAGACGAGATGGCCGTCGTCAATGGCGCCACCGGGAGCTGCGTCTCGTTGGTACCGACGACGGTCAGCGTCCAGCCGTCGGGGGTGTTGAGGATTCCGGGAGCGGCCGAGGGAACGGCACCGGAGTCGGGCGGCGGCACGGGTGCGCCCACCGGCTGGATGGCCGGGTCGGGAGGCGGCGGATCGGCCAGCGCCACGGGCGCAATCCCTACCGGGACTGCAATGCAAACTGCTGCCAGCGTCGCAAAACGGTTCAACATGAGTGAGTCGGCGCCTCTCGTATTCGAAATCTCAAGCAGATAACGGATCTGTCGCGACGGAGCATCCAATGGCAGGGTTGCCGAGACGTGAACGGACGGCCAACGGTTCGCGCCTCATTGCCATCCAGTGAGCGCTTGCCGTTGATAGAGCGAAGCGCTTGTCGCACAGGCTACTTGGGCTGTTCAGCGACGTCACAGCTGCGGGGCGTCCGATGGACCGCCACTGGTCGTCGCGCATTGGCCGTCCGTTCATCAACTGGACACCCGTCTGATCGACCGTGAACGTCGAGTCATGCACGTCGCACGGACCGACCAGCTTGGAGGAACTCTTGAGGCCATTCCGCGTGTGGGGAAGAGCGGTAGCGGCATCGGCGATCTCCCTCGGCATGGGATTCGCATTCGTGCCAACGGCTTTCGCCGATGACGATGTTGCGCCGCCGAATCCCGCCGTCCAGGTGGACGCCGTGCCGATGTCGGACAACGCCCAACCGGCCGCCATCGTGGCATGCGGAAACTTTGCCCAGGCACTCGATGGCGCCGCGCAGTACTACGGGGAGTTCTCGGACTCGTTCGAAGGCTCGGACTACAACGATCCCGCCGTGCAGAGCAGCAACGAAGTCGGCCGGACTGCCTTGCGTCAAGCCGCCGGTGTGGCCATCGACTCCGCGAACACCCCCGGCCTGGATGTGGCCGTCGCCGCTCCGATGCGAGCGTGGTCGGCGGATGCGACCAAGCTCCTCCTGAAGATGGCGCTGCGGATCCCCGGCGACAGCCTCAACGCGACCGCCACCGAAATGAACAACGACGCCACCAACGCGCAAGAAGCCTGCGCGGCGGCCGGCACGCATGCCTGATCCGTGGTGAAGCGCTTCGCCTTGGCGGTAGTGGCGGTCGGCGTGGTGTTGACGGGTTGTTCGAGCCCGGATCGCGCACCGGAGCCACCAGAATTGGTGCCCGCCAATGCACTTGATGGCATCCTGCTGAGCACCGACGTGGTCGACTCCATCATGGGCACCTCAGGCATGACCGCCCATCCGCGCGTCGAGGTCATGGGCGATCACCGCAACCTCCTGCCCAACCTCAACTGCCTGGGCATCTGGCAAGTCAACGAAGCCGGCGTATACGGTCCCGACGGATGGATTGCGTTGCGGCAGGAGCTATTACGCGCACCGGACACCGACGACTGGCAAAGTCTGGTCGTACAATCGGTGGTCAACTACCCCTCGACCGAGGCGGCGGAGGAATTCTTCACGCAATCCACCGACCGTTGGTCGAAGTGCACCAACCACAACGTCAACATCACCCTCAACGACAAGCCGTTGCCCAAGTGGCGTAGCGGTGAGCTGACCAAGACCGCGAACGAACTGGCCATCCCGTTCACCCGGGGTAGCGCCAACGGCGTCGACTCCTGTCAGCGCATGTTGGCGGTCGACGACAACGTGATCATCGACGTGCAGGCCTGCACCGGTGACGTGTCGACGGTGACCAAGGCCGCCGAGGTCGTCGACGCGATCAAGGCGAAACTGCCGAAGTAGCGTCAGCCGAAGCCGATACCCACGCCGAA
The DNA here is from genome assembly GCF_030295745.1 of Mycolicibacterium sp. TUM20985. NCBI lineage: Bacteria > Bacillati > Actinomycetota > Actinomycetes > Mycobacteriales > Mycobacteriaceae > Mycobacterium > Mycobacterium antarcticum. Next base: position 414,697 of record NZ_AP027291.1, on the reverse strand, counting down.
GCTGCCGCCGTCGTCCCCGTTGGGGCACACCACGTCGACGTAGACGGTCACGAACGTGCCGTCGGTGGGCGCTTCGTGGCCGGGATTGTTCACGTTCGTGATCCAACATTGCGAGAGCGATTTCGTGTCGAACCCACTGACCCAGTTGATCTGGACGTTGTAGCCCTGAGCCTCGAGCACGTCGATGGCGGCCTCGGCCGACTGGCCGCTGGCCAAGAACGACGGGTCGGCGGCGGCGAGAGGCGCGCCGGTGGCGAGCGAACCCGCCCACAGCGCGCCGATCACGGCGAGGCAACGGAACACCCCCGTGACGTTACGCCCGATCACCCCCGGGCGATACGCGCTGGTCCACTGAGCGCATGCGTCTCATAGTCGAAATTGGATGAGATTCCGGCTCGACTCGTCGAGGGGGCATGCAGGTCCAGCACGGGCCACTGATCGTCGCAGGCGAACCACGCAGCGGGGACTACCGGTATGCGATTAGCAATTCGTTCGGGTTCGGCGGGCACAGCGTCGCGCTCGCCTTCGGAAAGTACTGAGCCACGAGACGACCACCCCATGGGCCGAGAGGGTGGGAACTCTGCGAAGATCGATCTCCTGTAGCCGCACCGACGGAGGGCAATCGATGGCCGACGGCCAAACCAGCACGCACGCAGAGCTGTTCGACCTCAGTGGCAAGCGCGCGTTGGTCACCGGCGGCACCAGGGGCATCGGCTTGATGGTGGCCCGCGGCCTGCTGCAAGCCGGCGCCCGGGTGGTCATCAGCTCGCGCAAGGCCGACGCCTGCACTCAGGCGGCCGAGCAGCTCGCCGAGTTCGGTGACGTCCGGGCAATTCCGGCGGACCTGTCCCAGCACGACGAATGCCGGCGCCTCGCCGACCTCGTCACCGCCGAGCTCGGTGGGCTCGACATCCTCGTCAACAACGCGGGCGCGACGTGGGGCGAACCCCTGGACACGTTCCCGGATTCGGCCTGGGACAAGGTGATCGACCTCAACCTGAAGTCCCCGTTCTGGCTGGTGCAGGCGTTGGTGCCCGCACTTCGCGAGGCCGGTACCGCGGACGACCCCGCCCGGATCATCAACATCGGCAGCATCGACGGCATCCACGTCAGCCAGCTACCCGTCTACTCCTACGCCAGCAGCAAGGCGGCACTGCATCAACTGACGCGGATGCTCGCCCGCGAACTGGGACCCCAGCACATCACCGTCAACGCGGTGGCGCCAGGGCCGTTCCCGTCCAAGATGATGGCGGCGACGCTCGACGCGTTCGGTGAGGCGATCGCGGCGTCCGCGCCACTGCGCCGGATCGGCCGCGACGACGACATGGCCGGTATCGCCGTATTCCTCGCCAGCCGGGCGGGTTCCTACCTAACGGGGGCGATCATCCCGGTCGACGGGGGCATCGCGACGACTGCGTCGGGCACCTAGCCGGCCGTCCCCGCCGACTGCACGCTCGTTCTCGGCATCACTCGCGATTCGTGTCCATCAAGCGTGCACTCGGCGGATCATCGGGCACCCGGGGCTTGTTCTGCCACGGCCACCGACCGGTGATCTCGAGCTCGAGGGAGAAGCTGAGGAACGTCCGGATCGCCACGATGCCGGCAAGGACGGCGACGCTCTGTGCGTTTGGGGTGACCGCCACCGTGCGGATGATGTCCGCGGCGACCAGGAACTCGAGGCCGAGCAGGATCGTCCGGCCCAGCGTCTCGCGGAAGAACCGGTAGGTATCCGGCGACCTCCGGACCAGTCGACCCACGGCGATCCCACCTGCGACGACCGCGCCGACCGCGATGATCGCGACACCCACGCCGTCGATGACCTTGCCGACGAGTTCGACGCCTTCGATGAAGCCCACGACGCAGAGGCTAGCCGGGGAGCCGCGACGAGTGTCAGCATTGCAGAGGTGGGCATCACAGAGCAGCGCGACGGAGTCGACCTGACCAACCTCGATCAGGCGCTGACGCCGGAATCGGGTGCCACCAAACGCGATCTGATCGACTACCTCGACGCGGTCGCCGATCGTCTGCTGCCCGGTCTCGTCGGGCGGCCGCTCACGGTGCTGCGGGTGCTACGCGGCCGGGCGCCGTTCATGCAGAAGAACGTCCCGAAGTACACGCCGGACTGGGTGCGCACCGTGCCCATCTGGGCGGAGGCCTCCCACCGCGAAGTGCACTACGCGCTCTGCGACGACCGGCGAACCCTGCTCTGGCTGGCGAACCAACGTGCCGTCGAGTACCACCCGACCCTGGGCTTGGTCACCGAGCGAGGCTCGCCGAGCGAGCATGACACCGAGCGAGGCTCGCCGAGCGAGCATGTGTCGTCCATCGGTCGGCCAACGCATCTCATCCTCGACCTGGATCCACCCGGTGACGACGACTTCGCCGCCGTGGTGGCCGTCGCCCAGCTGGTGCGCCGGGCGCTATCCGACAGCGGTCTCGCGGGTGCGGTGAAGACCAGTGGCGCCAAGGGGATTCACGTATTCGTACCCATCGAGTCGAACGAGGGGGCCGCAACCGTCGAGGACGTAGCCGCAGCGACTCGGGCGTTGGCCGCACGCGCCGAGGCGCTGGATCCCGACCTCGCGACCACCGCCTTCATCACCAGCGACCGCCGCGGCAAGGTGTTCGTCGACTCGACGCGGGCCGGTGGCGCGACCGTCGCCGCGGCCTACAGTCCGCGACTGCGTCCGGGCACACCCGTGTCCTTCCCGGTCGACTGGTCCGACCTCGACCGGGTGACGCCTGCGGACTTCACGGTGCACACCGCGATCGACGCCCTCGTTGGTCGCGACCCGTGGTCGGAGACGATGCCCGCCCCGCAGCGGCTGCCGTCCGATCTGATCGAACAGGGCCGCACCATTCCCGTGGCGCGGGTCGCCGCCATGCACGAGGGCAAGCGGCGCGCCCGTACCAAGCGCGCCGAGGGCGAACGGTGATCGGCCCCTCCGCGAGGAGGGGCCGATCGTCGAACACACTGCGCGCCAGCTACTTTCCTTCGCCATCGGCCCCCTTGGCACCGGGCTGGCCGGCGGCTCCGGGATCACCCGGTTGACCCTGATTACCAGACGGGCCGTCACCCCCTGGCGTACCCGTCTTGCCGCCTGCACCGTTCGACCCCGCCGTGCCGGAGCTTCCGGCGGTGCCGTTGCCGCCGGTCTTGCCGTCGGCACCGGCCGATCCGTCGGCGCCGTCCGCTCCGCTGGCGCCATACGTGCCCGTATGTCCCGGCGTGCTGAACAGACCGCCGCCACCGCCTGCACCCGCCGCGCCACCGTCACCCGCTGCGCCACCGCTGCCGGCCACCCCACCCTTGCCGCCTGCGCCGCCAGTGCCCCCGGCGCCGGCCTGGCCGGCCGCACCGCCTTGGCTGCCCGCGCCGGGCTGACCCGCCGCACCACCCTTTCCGCCGGGCCCGGCCGGTCCTCCCGCTCCGCCGAGACCGGCGACACCCGCGGCGCCCGCCGCTCCGCCGTGACCGCCATCCCCGTCCGTGACGAAGGCGTCCGTGCCGTCACCGCCGCGGCCCCCATTGCCGCCATTGCCGCCGTCGGCTCCGGAGCCACCCTTGCCGCCGTTGCCGCCTGGTCCACCGCTGCCGCCGTTGCCGGCATTGCCGCCGTTCGCCCCGTCACCGCCATTGCCGGCATTGCCGCCCGTGCCACCGGTCCCGCCGGCACCACCCGTGCCACCCGTACCACCGGTGCCGCCGTTGGCACCGGCACCGCCGCTGCCGCCCGCCCCGCCGATGCCGAAGCCGAGCCAGCTGGCCGCGCCACCCTTGCCGCCCGCTCCTGCCGCGATGCCGGGAGTACCTGCGACACCTGGTGTTCCGGCGGTGCCGGCCTGCCCGGGAGTACCCGCGACGCCGTTGGTGCCCGCGCCCGCCGACGTGGCAGCCGTTCCGTTCGTGCCGTCGCCGCCCTTGCCACCGGCGAGCCCAGCGCCACCGGGGGCGCCTGGCGCACCTTCGCTGCCGCGACCGCCCATACCGCCGTCGCCACCGGTGGCTCCGAACGGTCCACCGGGAGCATAGGCGTCACCGCCCCTACCGCCGTTTCCACCATTGCCGCCGCCCGTGCCGACACCGCCGGCGCCTCCGTTGCCGCCGTGCGCGCTGCCGTTGCCGATGCTGATGTCGGTGAAGCCTGCGCCCCCGTCGCCACCGGGATTGCCGCTGACTCCGTCCTGACCGTTCAGGTGACCAGGAATCACCACCCCGGGCGGGGTGGGGAAGCCGGGCAGGCCGTCCCGGCCCGAGTCGCCACCCGCGTTCACCCCGTTCGGACCGTCTGCGCCGTTGCCCCCCGGCCCGCCGGACGGACCGTCGTCGCCGTTGCGACCGGCGGTTCCGTCGCGCCCGTCTTGGCCGTTGGGTCCCTTCACACCGTCGACACCCTTGCTGCCGTCGACGCCGTCAGCGCCATCGGTACCTCGGATGCCGGCGCCGCCGTTACCGCCCGCGCCACCGTTGCCCACCACGGCGAACACGCCGGCGACACCGCCATCACCACCGTTCGCACCGGCACCGCCATTGCCGCCGGCGCCGCCCGTACCGAAGAACACGCCCGCCGCGCCGCCGTTGCCACCGGTGACGCCCAATATGGTTGCGTCGCCGCCTCTTCCACCGTCACCCCACAGTCCCGCGCTGCCGCCGATGCCACCGTTGGCGCCATTGCCACCGCTGCCGAAGAGGACTCCGCCGTTGCCGCCGTCGGCGCCGTCACCGCCATTGCCCCATAGGCCGGCGTGGCCGCCGATACCACCGTTGGCGCCCCTGCCGCCGCTGCCGAAGAGGATTCCGCCGTTGCCGCCATCGCAGTCGGTCCCGGTGCAGTCGGCCGCCGCATCGGCGCCGTTGCTGATGAAGATGCCGATGATCGAGAGAATTGGATCGAACGGGGAGAAGTCCGACGGCAGCACGGGCGGCACCGCCGCCGACTGCCGCGAGGACGCCGACCGCCGCGCCGTCGCCTCGGTCTTCGGCGTAGCGCCTGCCCGCGACACCGTGGACACCGCGCCGATCCGGCCGGACGCCGTGCGCACGATGGTGATGTGGCGCACTGAGCCGTCGGCCGACACCGTCGTCGGCGGCGGCACGAGGCCGAGCAGCAGCAACGCCGACGAGGCGCCCGGGGACCCGGGCACGGGGCTCGACGACGTGTGTGACGCCGTGAAGACGGTCGGAGCGCCCGCGACGGCAATCGGCCCGTCACTCGAGGTCGACGAGGACGACGGGCGCTCGCCGACGATCCCGACGCCGCTCCCGCCGGTCGTGCTGGCAACGATCGCGCTAGCCGCCACGACGGCCGCGAGCAGCGTGCGCGTCGAGGCGGGACTCAACGGCGAGTACTTGGCGACACGCCCCTTGGGCGTTGCCGCGGCGCGCGCGCTGGTGGATTTGCGGTTGGTGCTCATCTGAGGCCTCGGTTCGATGTCGCCGTGATTCGGTCACGACGATCGTCGAATGAGCTACCACCGCCCCGATAGAGTGGCGAACTACTCGGATCCCAGAGCGCTACTCCCCGCAATACCTGCTGCGGGGTTGATCAATACCCGCTACCGCGCCACGCGTCAGCCGGCGACGAAGTACATCCGCTTGTTGACGAACTCATCCATGCCCAGTGGCCCGAGCTCGCGGCCGAAGCCGCTGCGCTTGACCCCACCGAACGGGACCTCCTGGCCTTCGTTGGCGGGCGTGTTCACATTCGCCATGCCGGACTCGAGACGTCGCGCGATCTGCTCGGCGCGCTGGGTGTCGGTGCTGAACACCGCGCCACCGAGGCCGTAGTCGGTGTCGTTGGCCAACTCCAACGCTTCCTCGTCGCTGCTCACCGAGTACACCACCGCAACCGGGCCGAACAGCTCCTCGCGGTAGGCCCTCATCTCCTTGGTGATACCGGTCAGCACCGCGGGTGAGTAGTACGCCGCGGGTCCCTGCCCGAGCTCACCGCCGGCGTGCAGCGTCGCGCCCTTGGTGACGGCGTCCTTGACCTGCTCGTCGAGGATCTCGGCCGCCTTGCGCGATGACAGCGGTGCAAAGGTGCCGTCCTGCGCCTCGGCCGGATCGCCTGGCTTGAGATCCTTGGCGCGCTCGACGAGCCGTTCGACGAAACCGTCGAAGATGTCATCGGTCACGATGATCCGCTTGTTCGAGTTACACGCTTGGCCGGTGTTGCCAATCCTGGTGTCCCAGGCCAGATCTGCCGACGCCTTCACGTCATCGGAGTCAAGCACCACGTACGGGTCCGAGCCGCCGAGCTCGAGGACGCACTTCTTCAGGTTGCGCCCCGCGATCGACGCCACGACCGCGCCGGCCCGCTCCGAACCGGTCAGCGAGACGCCGACGACGCGGCGGTCGCCGATGATCTGCTCGATCTGGGCGTAGGACGCAAAGATGTTGCGGTACACGCCCTCGGGCACTCCCGCTTCGTCCATGAGCTCCTGGACGGCGAGCGCGGACTTCGGCACCGACTCGGCATGCTTGAGGATGATGGTGTTGCCCAACACCAGGTTTGGGGCCGCGAACCTAGCGATCTGATAGAACGGGTAATTCCACGGCATGATGCCCAGCAGCGGTCCGATCGGCAGCTTCTGCACGTAGGCCTTGCCGGAGGCGAACGTCTTGATCTCCTGATCGGCCGTCAGCGTGGGACCCTCGGTGGCGAAGTAGTCGAAGATGTCGCCACAGAAGTCGGCCTCACCCACCGATTCCTCGAGCGGCTTGCCCATCTCCTCGGTGGCGATGGCACCCAGCCGCGAGGCGTGCTCCTTGAACAGCTCGCCCACCCGCGCGACGATGCGGGCGCGCTCGGCGATCGGCAGGTCCCGCCAGGAGCGATACGCCTCAGCAGATGCGGCCAAAGTGGCCTCGAGCTCGGCGTCGGTGACGAAGTCGAACGATTCCCCCGGTTCCCCGGTGGCCGGATTGACTACCTGGTACTTGGGCTGAGTCGCAACGGTCGCGGTCATGGTGGGCCTCCCTTAGACGTGAATAGCCCCCAATCTAGTCACCGAGGGAATACGGTGCCCTCAGATCCGGGACACGCGGCACGAGGAGACGATTCGATGAGCGGATGGGCAAAGCCCTGGGCGTGTAGGGCAGGCGCCGCCGTGGCGATCGCCGCAACCCTCGGGACGCTCGTGACGATCCACGACGCGGATCCGGCAAACGCGGACGTGTGCGTGTCGGCCGGTCGCCGGGTCTCCGTCAGCGGTTGCGCCAATTTGGCCGACGTGATGGCGCCCTACGTTCCGCCGCCCGACTACTACGCCCCCATTCCCGAGGACTACTACGCGCCGCCACCGCCACCGCCGCCACCGGTCAGTGGCTGCATCGGAGTGAACGGGCGCCGCGTTAGTGTGAGCGGCTGCAACTGACGATGACGGGCACGCCGACACCGTGATCGCCGTCGACATGCTGGGCCGGGTCGGTTTGGCCACGCTCCTGGGTCTGGCGATCGGCGTCGAACGCCAATGGCGATCGCGGATGGCCGGCCTTCAAACCATGGCGCTGGTCAGCATGGGGGCCGCGCTGTTCCTGATCCTCGGCGCCTATTCCTTCGGCGGCGAGGGCGATCGAACCCGGGTCGCTGCTCAAATCGTCTCCGGCATCGGCTTTCTCGGCGCGGGCGTGATCATGAAGCAGGGGTCGTCGGTCACCGGCTGGAATACCGCTGCCACCCTGTGGGCCTCCGCCGCCGTGGGCGCGCTCGCGGGGGCGTGGATGTGGCGCGAGGCGGTCACCGGCGCGGTCGTCATCGTCGCCACCAACGGATTCCTCTTTCCGCTGGCGATGCGCATGGACCGGGCGCATCTGTGGGGAAGCCGCGAGGAGCCGGCCGCCGACTATCTCGTCGAGGTGGTGTGCGATCCCGGTGCCGAGAGCGACGTGCGGTTGGCCATCGTCGGCGCAGTCAGCCGACCTGGCTTCCATCTCAATTCAGTTCGCTCCGAAGCCAACTCGGCGTCCGGTGAAGTCCACGTCCAGGCGGAGCTATCCGCCATGACGCGGGATGACGCCGACGTGGAGAAGGCGCTCGGTGCCGTCAACGCGGACCCCAGGGTCCGGTCGTTGCGCTGGTCGGCCGGAGGGACGACGACGCGACGATGAGGCCGCTACGGCCTGGCCCGCGCCGCCCACGCGAACGAGCCGCAGGCAATCACGATCGCCGCGAACATGACGGCGGCCAGCGGTGCGGCGGTGTGTTCGCCACCCATCCCGACCAGTGGCGACACCAACGCCCCGAGCCCGAACTGCAACGCGCCCAACACTGCTGACGCCGCACCGGCCGCGCGCGCGACGCCGCTGAGGGCGAGCGCGGTCGCGTTGCCGAACACCAGGCCGAGGCTGGACACCGCAACCCAGAGCGGCGCGACCAACAGCCACGTCGGCCCGCCGGACACCACCACGGCGACGATGCATACCGTGGCCAACAGGCACACCGCCAGCCCGGTTCCGGTGAGGGCGCGGATGGACCGGGTCGCGGTGAGCTTGGCCGACACGGCGCTCATCGCCGCCAGTCCAAGTGCGTTCACCCCGAAGGCTATTCCGTACTGCACCTCGCTGAACCCCATCATCACCTGGTAGACGAAGGGCGAGGCCGAGATGTAGGCCATCATCGTCGCGAACGAGAACGCGAACGCCAGCGCGTTGCCGAGGTACACCCGCGAGGTCACGGCGCGCAGCGCCGACGGCGTCTCGCCACGGTCGGCCCTTGCCGTCGCGCGGCGCTCGCCGGTGTGGGTCTCGCGCACCACGGCGACGACGCCGACGACCATGGCCGCGACGATCCCGAAGACCACCCACAGCACGCCGCGCCATCCGAGCGGGGTCACAAGGACGCTACCCAGCACCGGAGCCACGACGGGCGCGACACCGCCGACGAGCATCATCAGGCTGTAGGCCCGCGCGGCAGCCGCGCCGACGGCGAGGTCGGAGATGATCGCCCGGCCGATCACCATGCCCGCGGCACCGGTGATGCCCTGCGCGAACCGCGCCGCGATCAGGATCTCCACCGTGGGCGCCAGTGCCGTCACCGCGCTGGCGGCCAGGCACAACACCGAGCCCACCACCAGCGGCGCCATGCGGCCGAAGCGGTCGGACAACGGCCCGAATACCAACTGACCCAATGCAATACCGACCAAGAAGGCGGTCAGCGTCAGCTGGACCGACGTGGCGGTAGTGCCGAGGTCGACTGTCATCAGCGGGAACGCGGAGAGGTACAGGTCGGTGGCGAACGGGGCCACCGCCGACAACAGTGCGAGGACGAGCAGCAGCGGACCGCGTACGGCCGAGCGCGGCGGTTCGGCCAAGCGCTCCATCTGCTCGGCGCTGCCCTCGACGAGTTTCGTGCGTGTAGTCAACGTTCGTCCTCCACAATAGCTATGTTGGCATAACTATATATCCATAGCCAGCCGAGGTAAAGTCGACGACATGAGCCGCACCGCCGCACCCCGGGCCGCCGACCGCGAGACGGCACTCGCCGACTTGGCGGATGCGATCATGCACGCCGCCCGGTTGATCCGATCCTGGGACCAGGCCGCCGACACCGTGGTCCCACTGTCGATGATCGAGGCGGCCGTGCTCGAATACGTCGACCGGCACCCCGGTTGCCGTCCGAGCGACGTCGCCCGCGAATTACGCATGCGGAGTAGCAATTTCAGCGCCGCACTACGCGTGCTGGAGAAGCAGGCGTTCGTCGAGCGACGAGCCGACCCCTCCGACGGGCGCACCGCCAACCTCGTCGTCACCACGCTCGCCAAGGAGAACATCGATATCGTGCGGTCCCGGCGGGCGGCACTGCTCGCGGGCGCACTCGGCGACGATCACCGGGCCGTAGACGCCGCCAGGAACTTGCTGGATCGGCTCAGGGACAGCTCGTGACCGGTCCGCGTCGGTAGTCGCCTGCAAGACTGGGGCCATGGTCGAGACCCTCCACGACATCGAGCATCGCGGCTTCGCGAGCGACAACTACGCGGGCGTGCATCCCGAGGTCCTGGAGGCGCTCGCGGCGGCGAACGGCGGGCACCAGGTCGCCTACGGCGGGGACGTCTACACGTCGCGGTTGCAGCAGCGGATCCGGACCGAATTCGGTGCGTCCGCCGAGGTCTTCCCGGTGTTCAACGGCACGGGCGCCAACGTGGTCGCACTGACCTCCGTCCTACCGCGCTGGGGAGCCGTCGTCGCCGCGTCGACCGCGCACATCAACACCGACGAGGGCGGTGCACCCGAACGGGTGAGCGGGCTGAAGCTCCTGCCCGTTCCGACTCCCGACGGCAAGCTGACGCCCGAGCTGATCGCGACGGAGGCCTGGGGCTGGGGCGACGAACACCGCGCCCAACCACTGGCGGTCAGCATCACCCAGACGACCGAACTTGGGACGCTGTACCGCCCGGACGAGGTGCGGGCGATTGCCGACTTCGCGCACGACAACGGCATGGCGGTGCACATGGACGGTGCCCGCATCTGGAACGCGGCCGCGGCTCTCGGCGTGCCGTTCGGTGAGTTCACCGCCGCCGCCGGCGTCGACGTCGTCAGCCTCGGTGGCACGAAGAACGGACTGCTGGGGGCGGAGGCCATCGTCGTCATCGAGCCGGCGCGCGTCGACGGAATGCGCTATCTGCGCAAGCTGAGCATGCAGCTCGCCAGCAAGATGCGCTTCGCCAGTGCCCAGCTGCTGGCGCTCTTCGACGACGATCTCGGCCTGCGCGCGGCGGCGCACGCGAACGCCATGGCGGCGCGGCTGCGTGGCGCGCTCGACGACGGTTCGGTGCGCGGGTTGTCGTTCAGCCAGCCGACGCAGGCGAACGCCGTGTTCGCGGTGCTGCCCAACGCCGCGGCCGATCGCATCCGCGAGCGCGTGCGCTTCTACGACTGGGACCGCGCGGCCGGGCAGGTGCGGTGGATGTGCTCGTGGGACACCACCGAGGCGGACGTCGACGGGTTCACGACGGCGATCCGGGACGAGCTCGAGAGAACGGACTGACAATGGCCAACAAGACGGTGTTGTGCTTCGGCGACTCGCTGACGTGGGGGTGGGTACCCGCTGAAGAGACCGCACCCACTACGCGGTTCGCGCCGGACGTGCGATGGACCGGGGTGCTCGCCGAGTTGCTGGGCGACGGGTACGCCGTGCTCGAGGAGGGTCTCAGCGCGCGCACCACCAATGTCGACGATCCCACCGATCCCCGACTGAATGGTGCTGCACACCTACCGATTACGCTCGCCAGCCATCTTCCGTTGGACCTCGTCATCCTGATGCTGGGCACCAATGACACCAAGGCCTACTTCCACCGCGGCCCGTTCGACATCGCGACGGGAATGTCGGTGCTCGCGGCGCAGGTCCTGGGTTCGGCCGGTGGAGTGGGCACCGTCTACCCGGCGCCGAAGGTACTCGTCGTCGCGCCGCCCGCACTGGCGCCAATGCCCGACCCGTGGTTCCAGATGACGTTCGACGGCGGGCAGGAGACTTCCGCACGGTTGGCCGACGCCTACCGCGCGCTGTGCACGTACATGAAGATCCCGTTCTTCGACGCGGGTTCGGTGATCACCACCGACGGCAGCGACGGCGTCCACTTCACCGAGCAAAACAATCGTGATCTGGGTGTCGCGATGGCGGCAGAGGTCCATCGGCTTTTGGACTGAGTATCGGCCGTTACGGCAAAATGTCGCGATCGTGACCGAATCGTGATTTGCTGTGTCCTGAGTGAAAGCTGTGGCGCTAGGGGACGACGGCGGGAGGACGAACGTTGAGCGATTTCGAGACGTTCGCGCGGTTCAGGGGCGCCCCGCGGGCGCTGGCCGCACTGGCGGTCGCCGCCCTCATCGCCGGAATGGGCATGCAGTCGCTGACAGAAGCCCCCCGGGCGTCCGCCGACGGCACGGGGGCCGGGACACAACTGACGTCGCCCGCCGGCCTCGGCCGTTCGACGGGCCAGACTCGGTTGAGCAATCCCGGCACGGTCGGCCAGTGCACCTGGGGTGCCGCGCAGAAGTGGTTCGAAGCCAGCGGCTCCTATCCCGCGATGCGTGGTGACGCGAAGGACTGGCGCGGCTCGGCCAGCGCCGCGGGCTGGACCGTCGTCGACGAACCGCAGGCGCGTTCGATCGTGGTGTTCCAGCCTGGCGTCGCCGGTGCCGACGGGTACGGCCACGTCGCCTGGGTGGACTCGGTGTCCCCACGTGCCGATGGCCAATGGATTCACGTGACCGAGATGAACAACACGTCACTCGGCGGCGTCGGCATCTACAACGGACGCGACGTCAAGGTCGGCCCGGGAATGTCCTACATCCTGCTGCCATGAAAAACTCCCCACCAGTGCGAACCGGTGAGGAGCCATGGCGGTGGCGGAGGGATTTGAACCCTCGGACGGGGGTTACCCGTCACACGCTTTCGAGGCGTGCTCCTTAGGCCGCTCGGACACGCCACCGTCGGGGAGCTTACCGGGAACCCGGCACGGCCCCTAATCGCCGCCGAACGTGACGCCACTGCGAGAATTCGGCGGCTTTCACGCAGTGGCGTCACGCTCGGCGCGGAAGAACGCCGCCAGCGGCGCCGCGCACTCCTCGGCCAGCACACCACCCCGCACCTCCGGCCGATGCGTCAGTCGCCGGTCGCGCACCACGTCCCACAGCGAACCGACCGCGCCCGTCTTGGGCTCCCACGCTCCGAACACCACGCGGGCCACGCGGGCCATCACCAACGCGCCGGCGCACATCGTGCACGGCTCGACGGTGACCGCCAGCGTGGTGCCCTCGAGCCGCCAGCCATCCCCGAGCACCCGGGCGGCGGCCCGCAGCGCCAGGATCTCCGCGTGCGCCGTCGGATCGCCGAGTTCCTCACGGGCATTGGCGGCTCGGGCCAACTCGACGCCGTCCGGGCCGAACACCACCGCACCGATCGGCACGTCGCGTGGCCCCACGGCGGAGGCCGCCTCGAGTGCCGTCCGAATCAGGTGTTCGTCGCCCAACGGGTCCCCATCAATGTTCCTCGCGCAAGCGCTCGTCCCCATCAATGTTCCTCGCGCAAGCGCTCGTCCCCATCAATGTTCCTTGCGCAAGCGCTCGTCCCCATCAATGTTCCTTGCGCAAGCGCTCGTCCCCATCAATGTTCCTCGCGCAAGCGCTCGTCCCCATCAATGTTCCTCGCGCAAGCGCTCGTCAGCGGTCCAGTTTGTCGAGCAGCGCCGACATCTCGTCTCCGAAGCCCATCTCCTGCGCGATCCGCGACAGCTGCTCGTCGGCGTAGTCGTCCTCGGAGAGGATGATGCTCAGCACGCCTTCGGACAGACCGATGTCAGACAGCACGCCGAGGTCGCCCTCTTCGAAGGGGTCTTCGTCCTCGAGGTCGTCGGGATCGATGTCGGCGTCGAGCCGCTCGAGCACCTGCCTGGCGATGTCGTAGTCCACGGCCGCCGTCGCATCCGACAGGAAGAGTCGCGCACCGGCCGGCGCGGGGCGCACGATCACGAAGAACTCGTCGTCGACGTCGAGCAGCCCGAAGACCGCCCCCGCGCTTCGCAGTTCCCGCAACTCGGTCTCCGCAGCGGCCAAGCTCGTCAACGCCTTGCCTTCCAAGGACGAACAGCGCCACTTGCCGTCCTCGCGAACGACTGCGACGCCGAATCCGTCCGGGAGATCTGCGGCCTGGTTCTGCGCCTGCGCTCGCTGTGCTCCCATGAAAGTCACGGTAGTCCCAGATCACGCGCTTTGACCAGCGATCACGATCACGCCCGACGCTGCGCGGTACGCGTGTGTCAACCTTGCTTGGTGGCAACTCAGGTGTGCGTACTGGGCCTTGGGCTCATTGGCGGGTCGCTCATGCGCGCCGCAAGGGCCGCGGGCCGCGAGGTGTTCGGCTACAACCGGTCGATCGACGGCGTGCAGGCTGCCCGCGTCGACGGGTTCGACGCCTCTGCGAGCCTCACCGAGGTGCTGGAGCGGGCCGCGGTGGTGAACGCGCTGATCGTGCTCGCCGTGCCGATGCCCGCGCTGCCCGGTTTGCTCGGCCACGTCCGGTCGACGGCGCCGCACTGTCCGCTCACGGATGTGACCAGCGTCAAAGTCGCTGTGCTGCAAGCAGTTCGGGAACACGATCTACTCGACCGCTTCGTCGGAGGTCACCCGATGACCGGGACCGCGCACTCCGGGTGGACCGCCGGTGACGACGAGCTGTTCGTCGGCGCGCCCTGGGTGCTCAGCGTCGATGACCACGTCGACGCGACGGTGTGGGCGGAGGTCATGCACCTGGCCCTGGACTGTGGGAGCTTCGTCGTGCCTGCCCGCGCCGATGAGCACGACGCGGCGGCCGCCGCCATCTCGCATCTACCGCACGTGCTCGCCGAAGCCCTGGCGGCCACGGCGGCCGACGTGCCGCTGGCCTTCTCCCTGGCTGCCGGCTCGTTCCGGGATGGCACCCGAGTCGCGGCCACCGCACCCGATCTGGTGCGCGCCATGTGCGAGGCGAACGCCGGCCCGCTGGGCACCGTGCTCGACCACGCCATCGGACTGCTGACGTCGGCCCGCGACGGCCTGGCCGCGACGGGTTCCGTCGCCGACCTCGTCACGGCGGGGCACGCGGCGCGGATGCGCTACGACGACTTCGAGCGGCCGCAGATCGACGGCGTCTCCCTCGGCGAGGACGGCTGGCGTGAGGAACTCGCCGCCGCCGGCCGCGCGGGCAGCGTGCTCAGATCCGCTCTGCGAGCCCGGGATAGTCGAGGATGAACCCGTCGGCGTCGACGGTGACGGTGGTCTCGGCGACCGGCGACTTCAGCTTTATCCCGGCACTCGGGTCGGGCGCTTCGCTGGAGTAGTCGATCGTCGCGGTCTCCACGGTCAGGTCTGGCAGGCGCACGTAGACCACGGGCAACGTGATCGACTCACCGCGCTCGTGCAGCCCCGTCCGGCGGATCGGCAGCGCATTGAAGAACGGGCTGTAGATCACGTCGACGTCGAGCGCGCCGTCGTGGGGTAGACGCATGCCCTGGTTCTGTTTGTCCTGAACCAGCCACATGTTCTCTTCGTCACGGGCGATGTTCAGCTGACGCTCCCGTTCGGCCAGCGTGACCGTCAGCGACAGCCGTTTGGTGGCACCGCCGTCATCGGTCACCAGGTCATACGACGCGCTGAACGCCGGATGGGTCGCCGTCGCCGCGGCCACGATCCGGCCATAGGCCTTGATCCGTTTCCCGGACAATTGCACTCGCACCGATTCCATCCGCGGAACGTCGTGCGCTCTCCACGTCAGGATGGCGGGCCATTGGTCTTGCGACTCAGAGCGGACTACTTCACTCATTCCCCTACCGTAGGCGAAGGTCCCCGTGCTTCGTAGCCGCCTCGGGAAAGGCCACCAGATCGTGACGTCGAACCGGATTCCAGGACGACCTCGTCACCGAGCAACGGCTGCGGCATCCTCCGCAGTCTGTCGGTGCCCGGCTCGGAGAGCCAGACCGCAAAAGCCAGCGCCGCGTCGAGCAGCAGGGCCAGTGCGGTCACGACGAGCGCACCCACCAGTGCGAGATAGAACTGGCGCACCTTGATGCCGTCGATCAGGTACCGGCCGAGACCGCCGAGGCTGGCATACGCGGCCACCGTGGCCGTCGCGACGATCTGCAGCGTCGCCGTCCGCACTCCGCCGAGGATCAGCGGCATGGCGTTGGGCACCTCGACACGCAGTAGGACCCGCGATTCCGTCATCCCCATCGATCTGGCGGCGTCGACCACCGCCCGGTCGACGTTTGCGATGCCCGAATAGGTGCCCGCAAGGATCGGCGGGATGCCGAGGAGCATCAGCGCCACCGTCGGCGGGATGAGGCCGAGGCCCCACAGCAGCACGCCGAGCAGCAACACACCAAGGGTCGGCAGGGCGCGCAGGGCGTTCACTCCACCGACGACGAGGAACGTCCCCCGGCCGGTGTGCCCGATGAGCATGCCGATCGGGATGGCGACGAGCGCCGAGAAGACCAAGGCGACGGCCGTGTACTGCAGGTGCTCGAGGATGCGCGCGGTCAGCCCCGCCGGCCCGGCCCAGTTCTCCGCCGTGAAGATGTACGCAAGCGCCTGATGCAGGAAGTTCATCGGGCGCCCGCCTTCACGCGGCGATCACTCTTCACCCACGGCGTGGCCAGTTTGCCGCCGAGCATGATCAGGGTGTCCACGACGATCGCCAGCAGGAAGATCGCGATGATGCCCGCGACGATCTGGTCGCTCTTGTCGGCCTGGTAGCCCTCGGTGAACCAGGTGCCCAGGCCGCCGATGCCGATCACCGAGCCCACCGACACCATCGAGATGTTGGTGACGGCCACGACGCGCAGACTCGCGACCAGCACGGGAATCGCCAGTGGCAGTTCGACTTTCAGGATCCTGGTCAAAGGTTTGTAGCCGACGGCCGTGGCGGCGTCGAGCACCGCGGGCGGGACCGCGTCGAGCGCTTCGGGGACCGCCCGCACCAGCAGCGCCACCGTGTACAGCGTCAGGGCGACGATGACGTTGGCCTCATCCAGGATGCGGGTGGGGATGATCAGCGGCAGCACCACGAACAACGCCAGCGACGGAATGGTGAAGATGATGCTCGCCACCACCGTGGTGAACCGTCTCAGCACCGTCGTGCGCTGTACCAGCGCGCCCAAGGGCACCGCGATCACGAGGCCGAGCACCAACGGCACCAGCGACAGCCACAGGTGGATCAGCGTCAGATCCCAGGCGTCGTCGAGGTGGGTGAGGAGGTACTGCACTAGGTGGTCTTCCGCGTGGCCCGCAGCGCCGCGATCACGTCATCGGCCTTGAGCCCGCCGATGACCTGCCGGCGGTCGTCCACGGCGACGCCGAGGCCAGCCGGCGAGGACAGCGCGGCATCGAGGGCCAACCGCATGGTCCCGTTCGGGAGGAACAGCGACCCACCCGCAATCGTGCTGTCGTACAACGACTTTCCTTGCCGGTGCAGACCCACGCCGTTGACGTCGATCCACGCGTACGGGGAACCGTCGGGTCTGGTCACCAGCGCCCAGTCCCCCGGGCCGAGCTCCAGCGCGTCGACGCCGGCCTCCTCCACCGTCCTGATGTCGTGCAGCGGCAGCCCCTGACCCGTCGAGAACTGCAGGCCCCGGTAGCCACGGTCGGCGCCGATGAAGCCGGCCACGAAGTCGTTGGCCGGGTTGGACAACAGACGCTGCGGCGCGTCGTACTGCTGCAGCGCTCCGCCGCGGCCGAACACCGCGACCTTCTCCCCGAGCTTCAGCGCTTCGTCGATGTCATGGGTGACGAAGACGATGGTCTTGCGCAGCTCCCCCTGCAACCGCAGGATCTCGGTCTGCAACTCCTCGCGGACCACCGGGTCGACGGCGCTGAACGGCTCATCCATCAGCAGGATCGGCGGATCGGCGGCCAGCGCACGGGCCACGCCGACGCGCTGCTGCTGACCGCCCGACAGCTGAGCGGGATACCGGTCGGCCAGCTTGGGGTCCAGTCCGACGCGCTCCATCACCCCGAGCGCCGCCTTGCGGGCGGAACGCCGCGATTCACCCTTCAACACGGGCACGGTGGCGATGTTGTCGATCACCTTGAGGTGCGGCATCAGCCCGGCGCTCTGGATGACGTAGCCGATGCCCAACCGCAGCTTGACCGGGTCGACCGCGGTGACGTCCTTGCCGTCGACGGTGAGGACGCCCGATGTCGGCTCGATCATCCGGTTGATCATCCGCATCGACGTGGTCTTGCCGCAGCCCGATGGGCCGACGAACACCGTCAGCGTGCCATCGGGCACTTCGAGGCTCAGGTCGTCCACGGCGACCGTGCCGTCCGGGTACTTCTTGGTGACGCCGTCGAACGTGATCATTGGCAACCCCCGCACCTGATGGTCTTCGCGCAAGCCTTCATCCGAGAGCCTTGTCGAAACCGTTGTCCCGTACCCACTTGCGGGCCGCCTCATCGGGGTCGACGCCGCTGTTGCCCGATGTCGCGGTGTTCATCTCGATGAGCGCCTCCGTCGTCAGCTTCGCCGATACGGCGTCGAGCACGGTCTTGAGTTGGTCCGACATCTTCTGCGACGCCACCAGCGGAACGACGTTGGCCGCGAGGAAGTTGTTCTTCGGGTCCTCCAGCACGACCAGGTCGTTCTGCGGGATGGCCTGCGACGTACTGAAGATGTCCGCTGCCGTCACCGTGCCGTCGACGAGGGCCCGCACGGTCGCCGGGCCGCCGCCGTCGCTGATCGACACGAAGTTGGCGGGGGCGATGTCCAACCCGTACTTGGCCTTCAGACCGGGCAGGCCCTCGGCCCGGCTCTGAAACTCCGACGGCCCACCGAACTTCACCTCGGCGGAGTGGGCCGCCAGGTCGCCGATGGTCTTGAGGTTCCACTTCTCGGCGGTGGCCCTGGTGACCGCCACGGTGTCCTGATCGTTCGCCGGGGACGGCGTAAGAATCGAAAGGTCGCCTGGCAGAGCCTGATACAGCGCCAACTCGACGGACTCGGGGTCGGTGGCCTTGGTGTCCTTGTCGAAGTACTGCAGCAGGTTGCCGGTGTACTCCGGGATCAGGTCGATCGAATGATCCTTCACCGCAGGCACATAGGTCTCGCGGCTGCCGATGCCGAACTGCCGCCGCACGTCGAACCCGTTGGCCTCCAACGCCTGCGCGTAGATCTCGGCGATGATCTTCGATTCGGTGAAGTCCGCCGAGCCCACGGCGATCGACTTCAGGTCACCGGAGACCTCGCCGCCGCCCAGCGGGTTGGAACTCCCGCATGCCGCGGTCATCAGGGCGAGGACTGCCACGAGTACGGCCAGTCTGCTTCTGCGCTTGGATCGTCGTGCGGGGGTCACGGGGAGTCCTTTCGGCGTCATCTGCCTCGTGCGAGGTTAACCAGGTTGCCATGATGTCGCTTGGGTTTAGCTCCGGCTGAGTCGCCGACGACGAACTGGTGTCTCCTGGCGATACACGTTTGATTCGGAGCGGAAAGGGGCAAGGATGAGGCGATGAGTACCGACCCGCAGTTTTCGCCCGCCGATTCGAGCCGTCCCGGCCCGCTGGATCCACGCGTGCCCGAGCCGTCGGTGGTCGACACCTCGGTACCGTCGCCGCCGCCGGAGAATGCCGTGCACTTCACCAGGGCCGCCGCCCTCTGGTCGGCGCTGATCGTCGGCTTCCTGGTGCTGATCGTGCTGCTGATCTTCATCGCGCAGAACACCGATCCGGGCACCTTCCACTTCCTGGGCTGGTCCTGGAGCCTGCCGCTCGGCGTCGCTCTCCTGGCGGCCGCCGTGCTCGGCGGGCTCATCACCACGTTGGCCGGCGTCGTCCGCATCGTGCAACTGCGGCGCGCCGCCAAGAAGAACTACAAGGCCGCCCTCAGATAGAGCGGAGCTCGGTCAGGCCCGCCGCGACCAGGGGCCCGACGGCCTGGCCTACCTTGTCGCCGTACTCGGATCCGCCCCCCATCCGGTCCCGAAACTGAATGCCCGCCGCGATGATGGCCAGCTTGAAGTACGCCAGCGCCATGTAGAACTCCCAATGGTCCAACGGCTGCCCGGCCGCCGTCGAATACCGTTGGGCGAGTTCATCGGCCGACGGAATCTGCGGTGACGACCAGGCGGCATTCGCGTGCACCATGTCGAACATCGGATGGCGGTAGACGCACATCAGCGCGGCGTCGCTGAGCGGATCGCCGAGCGTCGACATCTCCCAGTCGAGCACCGCGCGCACCTTGGTCGCGTCCTCCGCGTCGAGCATCGTGTTGTCGATGCGGTAGTCCCCGTGCACGATCGACGTCCGGCTCTGCGGCGGAAGCGCCTCCCCGAGCGCCGTGTGCAGACGCCGGACGTCCGCGTCGCGTGGGTCGTCCTCCGTTCGCACCAGATCCCACTGCCCACCCCAGCGCCGCACCTGGCGCTCGAGGTACCCGGTCGGCTTGCCGAAGTCGCCGAGTCCCACGGCGTCGGGATCCAGGGCGTGCAGATCGGCCAGCACCTTGATGAGGGCGTCGACACAGGCGTCGATGATGTTCTGGTCACCGAGGGCAATCAATTCCTCCGAGTAGCGCACCACCCGGCCGGGCACGAAGTCGACCATCTGGAACGGCGCTCCGAGCACCGAGTCGTCATTGCGCATCGTCACGGCGTGGGCGACGGGCACCGGTGTGTCCTCGAGCGCCGCCACGACCTTGTACTCACGGGCCATGTCATGGGCGGACGGCGTCAAGCCATGCAGCGGGGGCCGGCGAAGTACCCACTTGGAGACGTCGTCGAACACCAGGAACGTCAGGTTGGACCGGCCGCCGGCGATGAGTTCGCCGTGGAGGTCACCGTGGCGGGGGATGTCGATCGAGCGCAGGTGTCGATCCAGCGCATCGAGGTCGAGTCCGGCCAAGCTCGAAGCATTCGTCACCGGACTTGTCTACCATCGCTGATTTCGCGGCAGCAGATCCCATACGTGCTCGGTCCCGTTCACCGATGCGACCCCCAGGCCACCCCCGCGGGACCTCAACAGACGCGTCACGCCCGCGTAGTCCACCTGCACGCACAGCAGCCGTTCGGTCTTCATGATGCTGTGCACCATCGCATTGATGACCCCTCCGTGGCTGAACACCACAACGGTCTCGTCGTGACCGGCGGCCTCGACCACGTCGTCGATCCCCGCCCGGACCCTGGCTATGAAGGCGTCCTCGTCCACCTCGCCCGGCAGATGGCCGCTGATGAGGCGCTTCACGTCGTCCTCGGAGGCCTCCTCGATCGGCGTGTAGTGCGAGAGGCCGTGGTCGTACTCGGCCAATCGCTCGTCGACGTCGATCGGCAGGCCCAACGCGTCGGCCACCGGCTGACCCGTCTGGACGGCCCGGCGTTGGGGACTGCTGACGAGCCTGCTGATGGGGAATCGCTTGAGCGCGTCGGGCAGGCGCCCGGCCTGTTCGATCCCCTCGGCGGACAGGTCGGGATCGGACCCCTGACCGGGCTCGCTGCGGAGCGGTAGCGCATGTCGGACCAATAGCAGTTGCACCGTGACACCATATGGCTCGTGCGCGCCTTCGCTTGTCCCGCGTGCAGGGAGTTCACCGCGTTCGACGCCGACCGGTGCGCGAACTGCCAGACGCCGTTGGGCTTCCACCTGCCGACCACGTCGATGGTGGCCGTCGCGGACGGGACCGTGCCGGTCGACGGTCAGCAGTGGGTGCGGTGCACCCAACACCAGACGCTCGGCTGCAACTGGCTGGCACCGGCCGAGCACGACGAGTTCAAGGCGCGCGGCCGCTGCCTGGCGGCTCCTTGATCCGACGCGAACCCGCGGCCGACGACACCCTCGCCCGCGAGAAGCTGGTGCCCACCGCGGCGGCGCTGCGCCGGCTGGTCTATCAGCTCGTCGACCTCGGCCTACCCATCGACCCATTCTGGCGGCGCGAGGGCGGCCTGGCATTCGACCTGCTGTCGAGCTACACGACCGGCGCGAAGGTCATCATCGGGCACGCGGGCGGCGTCGTCACCATCGACGTCGTGGAGTCGCTGGACGACTACCGCGAATCGTTGCGCGTTCGCCTTGGCGAGCCGTACCGCACCATGCTCGGCCACTTCCGACACGAAGTGGGCCATTACTACCAGAACATCCTCGTCGAAACCGGTTCTGGCGCAAAGGAATACCTCGCGGATTGCCGGGCACTGTTCGGTGACGAGCGGGTGAGCTACTCCGATGCCATCGCCCGGCACTATCGGTCGGGCGCGCCCGCCAACTGGGATGAATCGTTCATCTCCGAGTACGCGACCATGCATCCGTGGGAGGACTTCGCCGAGTGCTTCGCCCACTATCTGCACATCGCCGACACCATGGATACCAGCCGTGAGGCAGGCATGGTCCTGCTCGCCGGTCGGGTTCGCTTCGCGGCGCCCGGCGACATCATCCCGCTCGACGGCTACACCGACCAACCCGTCGAGCGGATGTTGTCCGACTGGCACTGGATGTCGCTGTTCTTCAACCGCGTCAACACCGCGATGGGCAGGGATCCCCTGTATCCGTTCGAGATTCCGCCCGCGGTCGTCGCCAAGCTCGGCTTCGTCCACGAGGTGATCCGCCAGACGGCCCTCGCCGAACCCAGAAAGGCCTGAGATGGGATATGCCGACGAACTGTTCGACCTGACCGATCGCGTGGTGCTCGTCACCGGTGGTAGCCGCGGGTTGGGACGCGAAATCGCCTTCACCGCAGCCAGATCCGGTGCCAACGTCGTCATCGCCAGCCGTGATCTGGGATCCTGCGTCATGACGGCCGAGGAGATCTCCGCCTCGACGGGCCGGGCCGCGTTCCCGTACCAGGTTCACGTCGGGCGGTGGGACCAGCTCGACGGGCTCGTCGACGCCACCTACGACCGGTTCGGCAAGCTCGACGTGCTCGTCAACAACGCGGGCATGTCACCGCTGTACGAGTCGCTGACGTCGGTGAGCGAGAAGCTGTTCGACTCCGTGCTGAACCTGAACTTGAAGGGCCCTTTTCGGCTGACGGCGCTGGTCGGCGAGCGCATGGTGGCGGACGGCGGCGGGTCGATCATCAACGTCAGCACCAGCGGTTCGCGGCGCCCCGACGGGCACATGCTGCCGTACGCGGCGTCGAAGGCAGGGCTCAACGCGCTGACCGAGGGTTTCGCGCAGGCGTACGGTCCGACCGTGCGGGTGAACACCCTCATGCCGGGCCCGTTCCTGACCGACGTCAGCAAGTCGTGGGACATCGACGCCGTCGAGGCCGGTGTGCAGGGCTTCGCGCTCAAGCGTCTTGGCAAGCCGCCCGAGATCATCGGTGCCGCAATGTTCTTGATGTCGGACGCGTCCAGCTACACCAGCGGATCGATCATCAGGGCCGACGGCGGCATGCCCTAGCCACCCGCGCGATTTGTGCACCGGCACCCGCGGTGAGCGCGGGCGCGGGTGCACAAATCGCGCTAGGGGGTGACGATGTTGAAGGCCGGGTCCGGCTTGTCGAGCACCTCGAGGAGCGACGCCATCGCCGTGGCGTCACCTGCGGTGTCCACACCCGGCGACGTGGTGTCCCCAGTGGCGAACATCAACAGCCGCAACTTGTTCGCGACGGTGACCGTCGACGTCGCGGTTGCGGGGTCGGCAGGCACGCAGCGGTAGACCAGCACCCCGTTGCGTAGCGTCAGCCGGTAGTTGGCGGCCACGTCGGCGAACGTCACGTCGATGGCGAGGTCGAGATCCCAGGCGCGTGGCCCGTTGATGCTGATCGCGAAGCTATCGAACATCTGCTCCGGTGTCAGCTGCGACACCAGCGACAACGACGTCGTTTGCACGGGGGTGCCGAAGTTGCCCTCCCGCAGCTCGGTCGCACCGGCGAGGAAGAAGTTGCGCCATGTCGCGTTCTCCGCGCCGTACGCCATCTGCTCCAGCGTGTCAGCGTACAGTTGCCTAGCGCCCGGGTGGTTTTCGTCGGTGAAGATCGCGTGATCGAGTAGCGTTGCCGCCCAACGGAAGTCACCGCCGTCGAAGGCCGTCTTGGCGATGGCGACCACGTTGTCGATCCCGCCCATGGCCTCGACGTACCGCGGCCCGATCGCCTCCGGCGGGTGCTGCCACAACCGCGCCGGGTTGCCGTCGAACCACCCCATGTAGCGCTGGTAGACCGCCTTCACGTTGTGGCTGACCGACCCGTAGTACCCGTGCGTATGCCACGCCGCGTGCAGCGCGGGCGGCATCTCGAACGTCTCGGCGATCTCGATGCCCGTGTACCCCTGATTGATCTGCCGCAGCGTCTGGTCGTGCAGGTACGCGTACAGATCACGCTGCAGGCCAAGGTATTCGACGATGCGCTCCTCACCCCAGGTCGGCCAGTGGTGCGAGGCGAACACCACGTCGGTCCGGTCGGCGAACTTGTCGATCGCCTCGGTGAGGTACCCCGACCACGCGTGCGGATCGCGCACCAGGGCACCGCGCAGCGTCAGCAGGTTGTGCAGGTTGTGGGTCGCGTTCTCGGCCATGCACAGCGCCCGGTACCGCGGGAAGTAGAAGTGCATCTCGGCGGGCGCCTCGGTACCGGGAGCCATCTGGAATTCGATGTCCACGCCGTCGACGGTGTACGTCTCGCCGGTCGTGGCGATGTCGACCGTCGGCACGATGATGGCGACCTCACCCGTCGAGGGGGTCTGCCCGAGGCCGCAGCCGACTTGCCCTTGCGGCCCGCGGGCGAGGACGGTGCCGTACATGTAGGCCGCCCGCCTGGTCATCGCGGTGCCCGCATAGACGTTCTCCTGCACCGCATGTTCGATGAAGCCCTCGGGAGCGATCACCGCCACCTTGCCGGCGTCGACGTCGGCCTGCGTCGTGACGCCGAGCACGCCGCCGAAGTGATCGACGTGACTGTGGGTATAGATGACTGCGGTCACCGCACGGTCCCCGCGGTGTGCACGGTAGAGGCTCAACGCCGCGGCGGCCGTCTCGGTCGACACCAGCGGGTCGATGACGATCACGCCGGTGTCGCCCTCGATGAAGCTGACGTTGGACAGGTCGAGTCCGCGGACCTGATAGACGCCCTCGACCACCTCGTAGAGCCCCTGCTTGGCTGCCAGCGTCGACTGCCGCCACAGGCTGGGATGCACCGACGTGGGCGCGTCACCGGTGAGGAACCCATAGGCGTCGTTGTCCCACACGACCCGCCCGTCGGCGGCCTTCACCACGCACGGTTGGAGTGCCGCGATGAATCCGCGGTCGGCGTCGGCGAAGTCGCGGGTGTCGGCGAACGGGAACCCGACGAGGTGCTCGGCGTGGGCTGACTCGATGACGGCGGTGGGAGGCTTCTGATCCATGTCGTGAGCGTGCCACCCGGGCACCGCAATCGGGGCGGATCGACGCGACTCAGGTGCTTCACTGTGTGACATGGCCGACACCGCAGGCAAGGGCGCGATCACCTTGTTGGGCGCGACCGCGATCGGCGTCGGCGGAATGATGGGCGCCGGGCTGTACACGCTGCTCGGTCTGGCGTCGACGACGGCGGGAGTGTGGCTGCCCGTCGCGTTCCTCGTCGGCGGAGTCGTGTCGATGTTCAGCGTGTATTCCTATGCCAAGCTCGGCGCGAAGTACCCCAGCCGCGGTGGCGCCGCCCAGTTCCTCATCCGCTGCTTCGGGGACGGCCTGATCGCGGGCGGGCTCAACGTATTTCAGTTCCTCGGCTGGATCATCGCGATGGCACTGTACTGCGCGGGCTTCGCCGGCTACGTCCGTGCGCTCCTGCCGTGGGAGACACCGGACTGGTCGGGCAAGGTCATCGGCCTCGTACTGATCGTCTCGATAGTGCTGATCAACATGGTCGGCTCCAAACTGGTCGGTCGGTCCGAACTATTCGTCGTGACAATCGAATTGGCGATCCTCGCCGTGTTCGCGGTGTTCGGATTCATGAAGGCGGATCCGGCGCGCCTGTCGAACGACGGCGATCACCACTGGCTGGGCATCCTCTTCGCGGCCGGTCTGCTGTACGTCACGTACGAGGGTTTCGGCGTGGTCACCAACTCGGCGGGCGACATGCGCGATCCCGCAAAGGAGTTGCCACGGGCCATGTTCGCCGCCCTCGGCATCGTGGTGGTGGTCTACGTGCTGATCAGCACCATCGTGGTGATGACGCTCAGCCTGCCCGCGATGGACGCCGCGCAGGGGCACGTGTTGTCCGAAGCGGGTGCCGCAGCGCTGGGCCACGTCGGGTTCGTCGTCATCGGCGTCGCCGCGCTGCTGGCCACCGCCTCCGGGGTGAACGCGACGATGTTCGGCGACGCCAATCTGGCCTACGTGGTCGCCACCTCAGGGGAGCTGCCAAAGGACTTCACGCGTGGAGTCTGGCGCGGAGGCAACGTCGGTCTGCTCGTCGCGGCGGTGTTGACGGCGCTGTTCGTGGCGTTCTTCCCCCTGGCCGCCGTGGGTTCGATGGCGAGCCTGGCCTTCCTGATCGTCTACGGCACCGTCAGCGCGGGCCACCTGCGGGTCTACCGCGACACCGGCGCCAAGCGGTGGCTGCTGGTGCTCGCCGTCGTGCTGAACGTGGCCCTGTTCCTCCTACTGCTGGGGTACACGATCCACACCGGGCCAGCGAGCACGTGGCTGACCCTCTTGGCGGTACTGGCACTGAGCTTCGTGTTCGAGGCCGTCTACCGCAGGCGGACCGGCCGGTCGCTGAAATTGGAGACCTCGCCGGAACGCGCCACCTAGCCCTGGGCGTCCAGCCACCGTCGGGCCCGCCGCGTGGACGCTTGGGACAACCACGCGTCCTGTATCAACTCCTGCAATTCGACGACGCCAACTCGATGCAGTTCGCTTGCGCGCACCAGGACCGACGGGTGCCCGTCGAAGTGGGGCGTGGTGAAGAACGGCGAGTCGGCGTCCTGCACCAACGCCTCCTTGTCCGCCTCGGACTCCACCCAGATGACGATGACGTCGGGGTAGGGCGCGTCGCGACGCTGGGTGCGGAAGAACACGAACGACTTGGACCCGACCTGGTACACCGGATTGCTCTTCGGTCCCTGGATGCACGTGACGTGCGGCATGGCCGCGGCGATGCGGTGGACGTCGGCCTCCGTCGCCGGTCGGTCGTCAGACACGATGCAGTTCGACGCCGGAGAGCGCCGAGCCGGCCACCGTCGCCGTCATGTAGGTGCAGAACGGTTGCCTGCGCCGGTCGGTCGGCGACCCGGGATTCAACAGCCGAAGGCCCGTCGGCGCGGTGGTGTCCCACGGAATGTGGCTGTGGCCGAACACCAGGACGTCGACGTCGGGATACAGCTTGGCCATCCGCTGATCCCGGCCCCCGGAGGCGCCCGTCTCGTGCACCACGGTGAACCGCACGCCCTCGAGCTCGACGTCGGCCCGTTCGGGTAGCCGTCGCCGCAGTTCCTCGCCGTCGTTGTTACCCCAGCAGCCCACCAGCCGCTTGGCCCTGGCCTGCAAATCGTCCAGAAGGGCCGGTACCACCCAGTCGCCGGCGTGGAACACCACGTCGACCCGCGCTACCTGCTCCCACACCGACGCGGGCAAATCGCGGGCCCGCTTCGGCAGGTGGGTGTCGGTGATCAACAACAACTCCACCCCCGAAACGCTAGCCGCTCGTGTCGAAATGTAGGCATCTCGTTGCTGAGACTCGAGCGGGGCGTGCGACGTAAGCTGTCCGCGTCCGTTGGGGCGGATCACCGGGAGGGCCCATGGCGACCTCGTTGCGCACCTTGGTGATCGCGGTGGCCACCGCCCTGCTCGTCGTGTTCGCCGCATGGCAACTGGCGGGGTGGGGTGGCCCCGAGACGGGGTACCGCGTTGGTCTCGTCGGGCTGGTTCTCAGCGGCGCCTTCGCGACCGGGTGCGCCCTGTCCGCGGTGTTCCGCACGACTGGCCAGAACCGGGTCGCCTCGTCCTGCCTGGCGGTGGGGTCGGCCGGTTGGTTCACCGGTGCCGCGGCCAACCTGTACTTCCATCAGGCGGGGCGCACCTCGGCGCACGCCGTGACGATCTTCGGGGCGACCTTCCTACTGCTCCCGCTCAGCGTGTGCGCGGCGGCGGTGCTGGTACCTCGCGGTGGCGTCCGGTACGGCGTGCGCCTGCTTCTGGACGGCGTCATCACGGCGACCTCGCTATTCGTCGTGTCCTGGGGTGTGGTGCTTCGCGATCTCTACGACGTCACGGACGACGCCCGGCACCCGTCGGTGCTCACGATCACCCACGTCTTCGCCGACGTCGCGATGATCACCATCGCGGTGATGTTCCTGGCGCGCTCGCGCGGCGGCGTCCGCGTCTCCTCGCTCCTCGCGACGGCTGGCATGCTGACGATCTCCGTCAGCGACGCCGCATTCCTCTACCTCAGTGCCACCGGTGACGGCACCTGGTCAGTGATCCACTTGGGCTGGGTGGGCGGCCTGTACCTCATCGCGCTGTGCGGTCTGGCCACGCCCGGCGCCCCGCCGGTGCACCCCCCTCCGGACCTTCGGGCCCCGACCTGGGTATCGCTCTGGCTGCCCTACCTACCCGTGCCCTTCGCCGTCGTCATCGGCGCCCGTGAGCTATACGCCGGTCCCAGCCCGCCCGTGCTGGTGGCGGGGCTCGTCGTCATATTCGCCGCCCTGACCCGGCAGTTCCTTCTCTTGGCGGAGAACCGCCGGCTGGTCGGCACCGTGGCAGAGATGGCCCTGCGCGACCCACTGACCGGTTTGGCCAACCGAGCCCTGTTCACCGACCGGCTGGCGCATGCGATGGCGCTCCGCGAGCGCAACGGGACACCGGTCGGGGTGCTGCTCGCCGACCTCGACGATTTCAAGCTGGTGAACGACGGCCTGGGTCATCCCGTTGGCGACGACGTGCTGCGCAGCGTCGCCGACCGCATCCAGGACAGCGTCCGCCGTGGCGACACCGTCGCCCGGGTCGGCGGCGACGAGTTCGGAATCCTCGTCGAGGACACTCCGGTGATCGTGGACGAGATCGCCGAACGCGTCGTGCGGGCCTTCGACGAGCCCTTCGTGATCGAGGACCGCTTGGTCTACATGCGGCTGAGCATCGGGCTGGCCACGGCCGCCGGCCACCTTGACGTATCCGCCGAGGAATTGTTCAAACGGGCCGACCTGGCCATGTACTCGGCCAAACGTGCGCATGTCGGCGCACGTGCCTTCACCCCCGACATGCGGCTGAACGTGACCGAACTGAACCTGCCCAGCCAGCCGACCAAGATCGGACGGCGTGGTGGCCTCGCGCGCATCCAGTTCCTCGGGGACCTGCGTCGGGCGATCGACGAACGCGAGCTCGATCTGGTGTACCAACCGATCTTCAGCCTGACGACGGGGGCGGCGGTCGGCGTCGAGGCGCTGATCCGCTGGCCCCATCCGGAGTTCGGCCTGCTCGAGCCCGCCGACTTCCTGCCGCTGGTTCGCGAGAACGGGTTGATGGAGGTGGTCACCGATCTGGTCCTCGACCGCGCCGTCGAGGATGCCACCGGGTGGCAGGCAGCGGGTATCGACCTACCCGTCGCGATCAACCTGTCCGCGCCGTCGCTGAACGACGAAGAGCTGCCCGCCCGCGTGTCGGCCACGCTCGCCGCGCGTGGAATGTCGCCGTCGTCTCTCACCGTCGAGATCACCGAGGATCTATTGATGTCCAGCGTGGTCCGGGCGCGGACCGTGCTGGACCGGCTGCGGGAGTCCGGGGTCCGCGTGGCCATCGACGACTTCGGCAGCGGCTACGCCGCGATGACCTACCTGCACGAACTACCCGTCGACGAGCTCAAGCTCGACCGGCAGTTCATCGCACCGATCCTGCACGACGAGCGGGCCGCCGCCATCGTCCGTTCCGTGCTCGAGCTCGCGCGCGACTTCGGGCTGACCAGCGTGGCGGAGGGAATCGAGAACGAGGCCACCGCCGAACTGCTGAAGTCCTTCGGTTGCGGCTTCGCCCAGGGCCACTACTTCAGCCCACCGGTTCCCGCCCAAGCGATTCGGCTCGGCGTCGGAATCCAGCCGCACGCCACGAGTCCGGTCACGCCGTCTGAAGCAACTCGGCCATCCTTGGCATGATCGCCTGCAACCCCTTGAAGGGTCGCATCATCACCTTGAACGACACGATCCGGTCGTCGTCGTTCCACGCGATCATGTCGATGCCGTTGACGTAGATTCCGTCTATCGTCGCAGCGAACTCGAGGACCGCCGAACGTTCGCCGTTCCACTCCTCGACGTAGTGGAAGTCGGTGCCGCCGAACATCTTCGCCGCGGCTAGCAGGTATGCCGCCGACTTGGCGCGACCCGCCTGGGGCGTGAAGACCGCAGGCGAGTAGAACACGCAGTCCTCGGCGAGGAGGCCGTCGAGGGCGGCGGGGTCGTGACCGCCGTCGATGAAGTGGTGCCAGCGCTCGATCACGGAGGATGTCATCATCCGCCCATCCTCGCATTGCGGTTTCGAAGGCTTCGTCGAATCGACCCCGTGCGCGCTTTCCCCCTGCGCCGCAACAGTTCTAACCCGCGTTGGGGAGCAGCGGCGGACAATTGCCGTCAGCGCCGGTCGCCAGTTCGAAGTGCCACAGTTCGTTGGCGTAGATCCGACAGAGCCCGAAACGGGTGCCGTTCGCGATGAGCCATTGATCGGCGCTCACACCGCCGACGTCGACCGCCGCACCGACGACGTGTTTGGACGCCTCCGGGGTCTGGACGTACTCCCGCGCCGCGGTGAAGCTGCCATAGGTGTGCACCGCGTCGTCGAGCAACCGCTGCTGAAACTCCGGCGACCGCCAGCCCGAGGTGATCGTCATGGTGATGCCGTCCGCGGTGGCCGCCGTCGAGGCGTTCTGAATGGCGCTCAGCAAGGCCGGATCGAGGCGGCCGACGGCCGGATCCTGGACATCGAAGGGCGTGAGCGCGTCGCCATTGGGAAGTGATCCGTTGCCCGGATCCGCGGGCGGATCCGGCGCGATGGTGTGGTCGGCGAGGATGATCTGCGGACCCGGCGTGTCGGGCGGCGCCGCGCTGAGGGCCGCAATTGCCAAGATCACGCCGATGGTGCCGAGCACCCGCATGGTTCGCCTCCCAAGCTGCGAAGACGTGTCCAGTCGTTGAGTGCGCCCGAAGGGATTCGAACCCCTAACCTTCTGATCCGTAGTCAGATGCTCTATCCGTTGAGCTACGGGCGCCTGTCATTCAGTTGTACGGCTGGAGTGCACCAGTCGTGGCGGAGGCGAGAGGATTTGAACCTCCGGTCCGCTTTAAGACGGACAACTCATTAGCAGTGAGTCCCATTCGGCCGCTCTGGCACGCCTCCTGACCGATCCGAGGGTACCGGACACGAAAGTGATCCCCGGAACCGCCGAGGGAGAAGCGTACACACGCAGGCGAGCTGAAGGCAAAGCAGCGTCCCGCCCACCCCTAGACTGTCCGGGTGACCGCCCGCCTGCGCCCCGAGCTGGCCGATCTGCCCGCCTACACGCCGGGGAAGACAGTGCCCGGGGCCATCAAGATCGCCAGCAATGAAACCGTCGACGGTCCGCTGCCCAGCGTGCGGGCCGCGATCGTGGCGGCCACCGAATCCATCAACCGCTACCCCGACAACGGATACGTCGAACTCAAGGAACGCCTGGCCAAGCACCTCGACGACGGCGCGTTTGCGCCCGAGCACATCTCGGTGGGCAGCGGGTCGGTCAGCCTCTGTCAGCAGCTGATCCAGATCACGGCGTCCGTCGGCGACGAGGTCATGTTCGGCTGGCGCAGCTTCGAGATCTACCCCCTTCAGGTCCGCACCGCAGGCGCCACACCGTTGCAGGTGGCGCTGCGGGACTACACGTTCGACCTCGACGCGATGCTGGCCGCGATCACCGACCGCACGCGGCTGATCTTCATCTGCAACCCGAACAACCCGACGTCGACCGTGGTCGATCCCGACGCGCTGGCACGCTTCGTTGCGGCGGTGCCCGGCGACATCCTCATCGTGATCGACGAGGCGTACGTGGAGTACATCCGCGACGGGATGCTGCCCGACAGCTTCGGGCTGGTCCGGGCGCACCGCAATGTCGTTGTGCTGCGGACGTTCTCGAAGGCCTACGGGCTCGCCGGTCTCCGCATCGGGTATGCCGTCGGCGACCCCGACGTCATCACAGCCCTCAGCAAGGTCTACGTGCCGTTCACCGCGACGAGCATCTCCCAGGCCGCGGCCATCGCCTCCATCGACGCCTCCGACGAGCTGCTGGCGCGGACCGACGCCGTGGTCGCCGAACGCGTCAGGGTGACGGCGGCTTTGCGCGACGCCGGTTTCACCGTGCCGCCGTCGCAGGCGAACTTCGTCTGGCTGCCGCTGGCCGAACGCACCCACGAGTTCGTCAACGCCGCCGCCGACAACCGGCTGCTGGTGCGCCCCTACGGCCACGACGGTGTCCGCGTCACCGTGTCCACCCCCCACGAGAACGACGCCTTCATCGACTTCGCGACCCGCTGGATCGGACGGACATGACCGCGCGAAAGACGTTCGCCGCGTTGATCGAACGCACCGGTGAGATACCCGACGCCGAGCTGGACGCGTTCTGGGACACCCTGCAACCCGCCACCATCGACTTCATGATCGGCGAGTGGAGGGGCGGGGAGTTCGCCACGGGCCACCGCGCGAACGGTTTCATGCAGCGGCTCAACTGGTTCGGGAAGACGTTCCACTCCGCGTCCGACGCCAAACCGCTGGTGTGCCTGGACGCCGACGGGAACACGTTCTCCAACACCGAGGCCATGAACGGCGAGGCCAGCCTGTGGCTCGAGGAGTTCCGCGGCGAGGTGACCGCATCGATGGTCTACGACGGGGCACCGGTGCACGATCACTTCAAGAAGGTCGACGACGACGCCGTCATGGGCATCATGAACGGCAAGGGTGCGGTGGACGACAGCTCCGGCTCGCCGCGGCACCTCTACTTCTACCTGGAACGGGTCTGAGCCCCTATGGTTCGCAGATGAGGTTGCGCGTTCTGGTCGCTGCGGCGACGTTCGTCGTCGCGGGTGCCATCGCGGGCTGCGACCGCACCACGCCGGGCACGGTGGCGATGACCACCGAGGCGGGTCCGTCCACCAGGACGTCGACGTCGTCACGTCCCACCACGTCGTCCCCGCGGACCTCGACACCGCGGACGTCGTCGGAAGCCCCACCGCCGGGAGGCGCGCTGGGAGTTACCTGCTCGGAGTACGTCGATCTCGATGATGCGGGGAAGACGGCGGTCATCGAGGAGATCCTCAGCTCCGAGAACTCGGTATTGGGCACCGGCGACGCCGAGATCGCGAAGACGCTGGCAGACGCGGTGTGCACGTTCCTACCCGACAGCACGGTCAGCGAGATCCTGCTCGGTGGGACCCCTCCCTAGGCCCCTCCCGCTGGTCATCCCGTGGTGGCCGTAGCCTTCCTGGCATGGGCGATGCATACGAATCCCTCACCGTCGACGTCGATGCTCACGTCGCGCGGGTCACGCTGACCGGTCCCGGCAAGGGCAACGCGATGGGTCCGGCCTTCTGGGCCGAACTCCCCAAGGCGTTCGCTTCACTCGACGCCGATCCCGAAGTCCGCGCCATCGTGCTGACCGGGTCGGGCCGGAACTTCAGCTACGGACTCGACCTCGTGTCGATGGGCGGCACGCTGGCGCCGATCCTCACCGAAGGTGCGATGGCCAAGCAGCGCACCGAGTTCCACACCGCACTCAAGGCGATGCAGGGTTCCATCACGGCGGTGGCGGACTGCCGCACGCCGGTGATCGCCTCGGTCCACGGCTGGTGCATCGGCGGTGGTGTGGACCTCATCTCGGCCGTCGACGTCCGCTACGCCAGCGCCGACGCAAAGTTCTCGGTGCGCGAGGTCAAGCTCGCGATGGTCGCCGACGTGGGCAGTCTGGCCCGGCTGCCGCTGATCCTCTCCGACGGCCACCTTCGCGAACTTGCGTTGACGGGCAAGGACATCGATGCAGTGCGCGCCGAGAAGATCGGTTTGGTCAACGACGTCTTCACCGACGCCGATGCCTCACTCGCCGCCGCCCACGAGACCGCCTCCGAGATCGCCGCGAACCCGCCACTGGTGGTTCAGGGCATCAAGGACGTGCTCGACGAGCAACGCATCGCGCAGGTGTCGGCCAGCTTGCGATACGTCGCGGCGTGGAACTCGGCGTTCCTGCCATCTCACGACCTCAACGAAGGCATTACCGCGATGTTCGCGAAACGGGCTCCGGACTTCAAGGGCGAGTGACGTCTCGGTAAATTACGTCCCGCCGCGGGTTCGGTCCGCGTACCGTTCGACCCCTCGGATCTTCAATCACTCGAGGAGAATTCAGATGCGGAAATTCGGCATGGCGGTCGCGGTCACGGCACTGACGATGGGCACCTTCACGACGGCTCCCCTCGCGTCGGCAGCCCAGGTCTCGCCGCCCCCGCCGGTCCCCACCACCTCGGGGTCGCCCGCCGCGCCGTCGTCGCCGATCCACATGATGAACTGCGTCGGCGGCACCGGCGCTGAGGGTTGCGGGCCGGGATTCATCTGGCACGACGGCTGGCGCGGGTTCGCCTGCTACCCCTGCTGATCAGACCGCGTCGGCATCCCTGATCGCGGTCGCCTGCTGCCGCGCGTACTCCACCGCTAGGTCCGGCGGCACGGGATCCCCTGCCGCACCGCTGAATTCGATGATGGCCGCCGTGCCGCCCTCGGTGAACCGCACCACCGTGACCGAGCGCGTGCCGTCCGCGGACGCCCCCGTGATCATCGTGCCGTTGCTACCTACCGGGGCGGGTTCGTTGCCGCCACCCGGAATGGTGGTGACGACGACGGGCGTAGCTCCGGCCAGAGCCGCCGACGCGGCGGCCGGATCCGACAGCACCAGGATGGTGTCGGTGATGGTGCGACTGCTGTCGCGGTGCGTGAAAATCGTCTCGACGCCTGGCTGACCGTCCGGGTTCAAGGTGGGTGGGGCCGCGACGTAGGCCGTCGAGTCGGTGACCACGTTCGGGTCGACCGGCAGGCCCGCGTAGTCCCCCGGCTGAGCCGCCGCGACACTTGCCGTGAACAGCCCGATCGTCAAGAGCACGGTCGACGTCGCACCGCAAACGGCAGCCAAGGATGTCTTCACGCGAACGCCCCGTCCCAATTGTCATGTGCGTCAGATGACGCGTCCACGACGGTAACGGAGCGGCTGCGGTGGCGGAGGGATTTGAACCCCCGGACGGTGTTAGCCGTCTCTCGCTTTCAAGGCGAGTGCATTAGGCCGCTCTGCCACGCCACCGTGGGACAGCCTAAGCGGTTCCGACCCGACCCACCCTCGCGGGCGTCCGCCCCGACGTGAGAGTCGACCGAGGAAGTGCGTGCAGACGCGGTAGTAGCGTTATGAACATGCGCGCGATCGTCGCCGAATCCGGCACTGACCTGGCCTGGCAAGAAGTTCCCGACGTCGAGGCGGAGACCGGGCAGGTCGTCATCGACGTCGTCGCCGCGGGCGTGAACCGCGCCGACCTGTTGCAGGCCGCCGGCCACTACCCGCCGCCGCCGGGGGCCAGCCAGATCATCGGCCTCGAGGTGTCCGGTCGCGTGTCGGCGCTGGGTCCCGGGGTCACGTCGTGGTCCATCGGGCAACCGGTGTGCGCGCTGCTATCCGGTGGCGGCTATGCCGAACGCGTCGCGGTCCCCGCGGGTCAGGTGATGCCGATCCCGGACGGCGTCGGCATTCACCAGGCGGCCGGTCTGCCGGAGGTTGCGTGCACGGTCTGGTCGAACCTCGGCATGACGGCGCATCTGAGCAAGGGACAGACGGTGCTCTTCCACGGCGGCGCCAGCGGCATTGGCACCCACGGCATTCAGGTGGCGCACGCACTCGGATGCCGGGTGGCCGTCACCGCCGGCTCACCGGAGAAGCTGAAGGTCTGCCGCGAACTCGGCGCCGACGTCACCATCAACTACCGCGAAGAGGACTTCGTCGAGCGAATCCGGAACGCGACCGACGGTCTGGGCGCCGACGTCATCCTCGATCTGATGGGCGCGTCCTACCTCGACCGCAACATCGACGCACTGGCGCCCGACGGCCGACTCGTCGTGATCGGATTCCAGGGCGGCCTCAAGGGTGAACTGAACTTCGGCAAGCTGATGGCCAAACGGGCCTCGGTCATCTCGACGGCGCTACGGTCGCGACCCGTCGACGGCCCGTCTGGCAAGGCCGCCGTCGTCGAATCGGTGGTCGCCAACGTGTGGCCGATGGTCGCCGACGGCCGGGTGCGGCCCATCATCGGCGCCGAGCTGCCCATCGAAGACGCCGCCAGGGCCCACCGGCTACTCGAGTCCGGGGACGCCCACGGGAAAGTGCTTCTGCACGTTCGCGATTGAGGGCGCGAGTCAGCCGAGCGAGGCGAGCGCACGCACCAGCTGGTCGACTTCGGCCATGGTCGTGTAGTGGGCGAGGCCCACGGTGACCGCGCCACCGATGTCATTGACCCCGATGACGTCGAGCACCCTGGACGTGGTGTTCAGGGCGGCCAGTACGCCATTGTCGGCCAGCCGCTGGACAACCCGCTCGGCGGGCACGCCGTCGACGGCGAAGCTGAGCACCGGGATCTGCACCTCGGGCCGCCCGATGACCATCACCAGCGGCAGCGACCGCAGTGCCGTCAGCAGGTACTCGAAGAGCCGGTCCATGTAGGCGGCCGCCGATTGCATGGAGACCGAGAGCCTCTCGCGGCGGGTGCCCGACGCCGACTCGTCGAGGTTCGCCAGGTACTCGACACTGGCCACCACCCCGGCCAGCATGCCGAACTGGTGGGTGCCCATCTCCAGCCGTTGCACCCCGACGGCCAGAGGGTCGAGCGCCACCGACCCGAACGACTCGATCGTCGACGGATCACGGAACACCAGCGCACCGATGGGGGGTCCACCCCACGCCACCGCGTTGACTGCGAGGACGTCGGCCTCGATCTCGTGGATGTCGACCAGGCGGTACGGCGCGGCGGCCGAGTGGTCGACCACGACCGTGCCGCCGTTCTCGTGCACCAGCTTGGTGACCGGACGCAGATCGGTGACGGCGCCGACGGCCGACGACGCGGACGTGAGGGCGACCAGCTTGGTCGGCTTGTCGATCAGCGACTCCCACTGCCAGGCGGGCAGCTCGCCGGTTTCGATGTCGACCTCGGCCCACTTGACCTTCGCGCCATAGCGATTCGCCGCGCGCAGCCACGGCGCGATGTTGGCCTCGTCGTCGAGGCGGGTGACGACCAGTTCACGGCCAAGCCCGACGCGTGAGGACGAGGCGTCTGCGAGCGAGGTGAGCAGGATCGCGCGGTCGGCGCCGAGGACGACGCCACGCGGGTCGCCGCCGACTAGATCGGCGACGGCTTGCCGGGCGGCGTGCAGCACCGCGGCGCTCCGGGTGGCGGCGGGATGAGGCCCCTGCCCCGTGGTCATCGATCCGCGGAAGGCGGTGGACACCGTCGTCGCCACCGAGTCGGGCAGCAACATGCCGTTGTGCGCGTCGAAATGCACCCACCCGTCGCCCAATGACGGGTGCAGACCCCGCACCCGGGCGACGTCATAAGCCATGCTGCCCACCTTCGAACCCTGCGAGTGCCGCGGAACGTACAGATGTCGATGGTGTCCTCGGCGCACACGTAGGTACGGACCAAGTCACCTGCGTGGTCATACTAGTGCAGTGAGCTTGGCGGCTGGAGTGCTAGTGGCGGTGGCGTTGCTAGTGGTCCCCGGAGCAACCATCGCACGGGCCGCGCAGCTAACCTGGCCCCTTGCCATCGCACTGGGCCCGCCGCTTACCTACGGCACCGTAGCGCTGGCGATTCTCCCCTTTGGCGCCGTCGGCATCCCCTGGAATCTCGGCACCGCGGTGCTCGCTCTGGTCGTCGTGGTGGTCGTCGTTGCGGGTTTGCAGGCGGCGCTGAGTCGCGCACGCGACCAGTCCGCCGAGGGCGAGTCGATGACGACCGGACCGGCCCTAGTCGTGGCGGCGGGCGTCATCCTCGGTGCGGCGTTGATCGCCTTCGCAGCTATTCGTGGCATCCCGCATTGGCAATCGATTCCGAGCACCTGGGACTCGGTGTGGCACGCCAACACCATCAGGTTCATCCTCGACACCGGCCAGGCCTCCCCGACGCACATGGGCGAATTGCGCAACGTGGAGACCCACGACGCGCTCTACTATCCGACCGCCTTTCACGCCCTTGCCGCGCTGCAGAGTCAGCTCACCGGCGCTGCGGCCACCACCGCCTACACCCTGAACTCCCTCGCGGTCGCCGTCTGGCTGTTCCCGGTCAGCGCGGCGGCGCTCGCCTGGCATCTGCTCCGCCGACGCGACGTGGGCCAGTGGCAGGCGGCGGGGTCGGCGGCCGCGGCGGCCGCGTTGGCCGCGTCGTTCACCGCCGTCCCCTACGTCGAATTCGACACCGCGTCGATGCCGAACCTCGCCGCCTACGGCTTGGCCGTGCCCACGATGCTGCTCATCGTCTCGTCGCTGAAGCACCGCGACCGGATTCCGCTGGCGGTGCTCGCCCTGCTCGGGGTGTTCTCGGTGCACATCACCGGCGGGGTGGTGACGGCGATCTTCGTCGTGGCGTGGTGGCTCTGCGACGGGCTGTGGCATCCGATCCGCGGACGGCTCTCCGACTTCCTTGGTCTAGTGGCGGTCGCCGGGCCGGCGTTGCTGCTGTTGCTGCCGCAGTTCGTCGGCGTGCTCGCGCAGGCGGAGATCATCGAAGGCCACGAGTTCGCCACCCACGAGGGGAAGAGGAAGGCGCTCTTCGACGCGGTCGTCCAGCACACCCGGCACCTCAACGACTATCCGATCCAGAACGCCCTCATCGCACTCGCCGCCATCGGCTTCGTGATCCTGGTGATCCGGCGCATGTGGTGGCCCGTCGCCGTCTGGCTGCTGCTGGTGTACGCGATCGTCTACTCGTCGGCGCCGTTCGGCGGGGCCGTCGGGGCGGTAACCGCCCAGTTCACCGACCTGTTCTACAGCGATCCGCGACGGCTGTCGGCCGTGGTCGCCATGCTGCTCGCACCCATGGCGGGCATCGCACTGTTCACCATGACCTCGGCTGCGCTGACGAGTGTGCAACGAGTGCTGCCGCGCCTCGGCCCCCGGGCCGTGCACGCCGCGACCGCCGTCGTCGTCGTCGCGGTGTCGATCGGCATGGCCTGGCACTACCTCCCGCGGCACGAGCGGCTGCTGGGCGAGAAGTACGACCAGGTCATGATCGACGACAAGGACCTCCAGGCGTTCGCCTACCTGGCCACGCTGCCGGGCGCCCGCGACACCCTGATCGGCAACGCCAACATCGACGGCACCGCCTGGATGTACGCCGTGTCCGGACTGCATCCGCTGTGGACGCACTACGACTACCCGCAGCAGCAGGGCCCCGGGTACCACCGCTTCATGTTCTGGGCCCACGCCGATGACGCCGACACCGATCCCCGCGTTGCCGAGACCGTCCGAGCGTTGAACATCCGGTACGTCATCACCAGCACGCCGGTGGTGCGAGGGTTCGTCATGCCCGACGGACTAGTCTCGCTAGACGAGTCGGCGTCGTGGAAGGAGATCTACGACAACGGCGGGGACCACATCTACGAGTGGCAGGGAAAGTAGTCAGAACAGATGACCAGTAGCGCCGACAACAACGCCGACGACGTCGAGATCATCGGTGACGTATCCGCCATGGGAGACGACGCCGACGGCAAGTCCCTGACCGAGCTGGTCGAACAGCCGGCGAAGGTCATGCGGATCGGCACCATGATCAAGCAGCTGCTCGAGGAGGTCCGCGCAGCGCCGCTCGACGATGCCAGCCGTGGGCGACTGCGCGAGATCCACGGCCGCAGCGTTCGCGAACTCGAGGAAGGCCTGGCGCCCGAGTTGCGCGAGGAACTCGAACGGCTGACCCTCCCCTTCACGGACGAGAGCCTGCCGTCGGACGCCGAACTGCGCATCGCGCAGGCACAGCTCGTCGGCTGGCTCGAAGGGCTCTTCCACGGCATCCAGACGGCGCTGTTCGCCCAGCAGATGGCGGCCCGCGCCCAGCTCGAGCAGATGCGGCAGGGCGCGTTGCCTCCCGGCACGGGTGCCATGCCGGGACAGCGCGGCCCGTCTGGTCCGGGCACCGGGCAGTACCTCTGACGGTGGGCGATCCCCATATCGAGACCCGCAACGCGTGGGTGGAGTTCCCGATCTTCGACGCCAAGTCGCGATCGCTGAAGAAGGCGTTCCTCGGCAAGGCCGGCGGCACCATCGGCCGCAACGAGTCCAACGTCGTCGTCATCGAAGCCCTCCGAGACATCACGCTGTCGCTGAAGATGGGTGACCGCGTCGGCCTGGTCGGCCACAACGGAGCGGGCAAGTCCACGCTGCTGCGGCTGCTGTCGGGCATCTACGAACCCACCCGCGGTTCGGCGACCGTGCGCGGCCGCGTCGCGCCAGTGTTCGACCTCGGCGTCGGGATGGACCCCGAGATCTCGGGTTTCGAGAACATCGTCATCCGCGGCATGTTCCTCGGCCAGACGCGCAAGCAGATGGCGGCCAAGGTCGACGAGATCGCCGACTTCACCGAGCTCGGTGACTACCTCTCGATGCCCCTGCGCACCTACTCGACCGGAATGCGGGTGCGGCTGGCCATGGGCGTCGTCACGAGCATCGACCCCGAGATCCTGTTGCTCGACGAGGGGATCGGCGCCGTCGACGCCGAGTTCATGAAGAAGGCCCGCGTGCGACTGCAGGATCTCGTGGCCCGCTCGGGAATCCTGGTGTTCGCCAGCCACTCCAACGAGTTCCTCGCCCAACTCTGCGACACCGCCATGTGGGTCGACCACGGCACCATCAAGATGACCGGCGGCATCGAGGAGATCGTCCGCGCCTACGAGGGCGAGGACGCCGCTCGGCACGTACGCGAGGTCATCGACGAGAACACGAACTGGGACAGCCCGGGTGGCTGAGCACCAGACGATCGTCGCGGTCGTGGTCACCCATCGGCGGGTGGCCGAGTTGACCCAGTCCCTGGCCGCCGTCACCGGTCAGACCCGCGCGCCCGACCACGTGATCGTCGTCGACAACGACGACGACGGCCGGGTGCGGGAACTCGTTGCGTCGCAGTCGGTTCCGACGACGTATATCGGATCCCGCCGCAATCTGGGCGGTGCGGGCGGTTTCGCGCTCGGCGTGCTCACGGCGCTATCGCTTGGCGCAGAATGGGTGTGGCTGGCCGACGACGACGGCAGGCCCGCGGACACCGAGGTGCTGGGCACGCTGTTGGATTGTGCGACAAGGCATTCACTGGCCGAGGTGTCGCCCATGGTGTGCGATCTCGCCGACCCCTCACGACTGGCGTTCCCCCTGCGCCGCGGCATCGCCTGGCGGCGCCGGGTCGAGGAGCTCCGCGTCGACGGCTCGGGTGACCTGTTGGCCGGCATCGCGTCACTGTTCAACGGAGCCTTGTTTCGCGCGTCGACGCTGGAAGCCGTTGGCGTGCCGGACATTCGGTTGTTCATCCGTGGCGACGAGGTCGAGGTGCACCGACGTCTGGTGCGTTCCGGCCTGCCGTTCGGCACCTGCCTGGACGCGGTCTACCTGCATCCGCAGGGCTCCGACGAGTTCAAGCCGATCCTCGGTGGCCGGATGCACACCCAGTACCCCGACGACGCCACCAAGCGCTACTTCACCTACCGCAACCGGGGCTACGTGCAGTCACAACCCGGCATGCGTCACCTGCTACCGCAGGAATGGCTGCGCTTCGGCTGGTTCTTCCTGGTGACCCGCCGCGACCCCGCGGGTCTGCGGGAATGGCTGAAGCTGCGACGGCTGGGACGACGCGAGAGGTTTTGGCGAGGCGAGCGAAGCGACGGGAAGTACACCAGATGACGTTCATCGATGCGGCCGCGCAGTCCAAGACCTTCACGCGGGCGTGGGGTGACCTCGCGGAGGGCTTCGGCAAGCGCGAACTGTGGCTGCACCTCGGGTGGCAGGACATCAAGCAGCGCTATCGACGGTCGGTGCTGGGGCCCATCTGGATCACGATCGCAACCGGCACCATGGCGGTGGCGCTGGGTGGTCTGTACTCCACGCTGTTCCATCTACCGCTGGCCGAGCACCTGCCGTACGTCACGCTCGGGCTGATCATCTGGAACCTGATCAACGCCTCCATCCTCGAGGGCGCCGACGTGTTCGTCGCCAATGAGGGCCTGATCAAACAACTTCCGACGCCGCTCTCGGTGCACGTGTACCGACTGGTGTGGCGTCAGATCATCTTGTTCGGGCACAACATCATCATCTTCGTGGTGATCGCGATCATCTTCCCGCAGCCGTGGAAGTGGACCGATCTGTCGTTCATCCCCGCACTGGCGCTCATCGCGCTGAACTGTGTGTGGGTGGCGCTCTGCTTCGGGATCCTGGCCACGCGCTACCGCGACATCAGCCCGCTGTTGTTCAGCCTCGTGCAGCTGCTGTTCTACGTGACGCCGATCATCTGGAACGACGCCACCCTGCGTCAGCAAGGCGCCGGCGGCTGGGCCAAGGTCATCGAGTTCAATCCGCTGCTGCACTACGTCGACATCGTGCGCGCACCGCTGCTGGGCGCCGACCAGGAGCTGCGGCACTGGGTGGTGGTCATCGCGTTGACGATCGTCGGCTGG
Source organism: Mycolicibacterium sp. TUM20985 (assembly GCF_030295745.1). NCBI lineage: Bacteria > Bacillati > Actinomycetota > Actinomycetes > Mycobacteriales > Mycobacteriaceae > Mycobacterium > Mycobacterium antarcticum. The sequence continues at coordinate 372,597 of NZ_AP027291.1, read as the reverse complement.
ACGGTGACGGCGTTCGCGATGCGGCAGTACCGGTCCCGCGTGCCGTACTGGGTGTAGATCTACTCCGCGAGCGGCCACTTATCGCACGTGAAATGTCGAGATCCGTGTGACAACTGGCCACTCGACGAGATCAGCTGAGAGCTGACAGGCACTTCCCAGGCTTCTCGGCCGTTGTGGTCACATGAGCATTCCGCCATACGAGCCGCCGCGACCGCCGACTTCGACCCCCGGGGTGGGAAACACCCTGCTGTGTCCCAAGTGCGCCGGGGTCATGAAGACCTACGAGCGCAACGGCGTCCACCTGGAACAGTGCGACACCTGTCGCGGGATCTTCCTCGACTTCGGAGAGCTCGAGTCGATGACACAGATGGAGAATCGGTTCGTCCAGTCGGCGGCGCCGCCGCCGGTGCAACAGGGGTACGGCGGCGGCGGCGGGTACGGCAACTACGGCGGGCCCGAGTGGGGTCATCGCGGTAACAAGCACTACCGCAAGCAGGGGTTCGGCAGGCTGTTCTTCTCCAGCTAAGCCATCCGCGCGCACGCTTCGACGAGCAACTCGTCGTCCGGGTGGTTGGCGGCCGCGGTCACGACCGCAACGCGCGCCACCCGCTCGAGCACGGACCAGGGATCGCCGTCGGGTAGGGCAGGCCCTCCCGCGCCGCGGTAGCCGTCGACGAAGCGCTCCCAGTCGTCGTCGGGCACCAGCCCGGCCGCCCAGAATCCGGCGGGGCGCGCCAAATCCCACGCCGGGTCACCGATGCCGAGGTCGTCGACGTCGATCAACCGCCAGGCCACACCGTCCCTGCCGAGTTGGCCGAGGTGAAAGTCGCCGTGTACCAGTGTGACCGGCCGGTCCGGGGTTAGTGCGAAGTCCAGACCCGCGGCGGCGCGGCGGATGACGTCGGAGTCGTGGCCGTCGCCCAGACGGGCGAGTGCGCGACGCAGCCGGTCACGTGCGCCATGCGCCATCGAGAAGTCGCCGACCGGCTCGTTGTGCAAGCGCGCCAACACCTCTCCCGCTCGTGCCCAAGGCAGGTCGACGGGCTCGGGCCGAACCACGTCGAGGCGGGGCCATCGGGTGAGCCACCGATCGCCGACCTGCTCCGGCTCGACCTGCAACGGTGACGCCAGGGCGTCGGAACGCGCAGCGACCAGCAGCCGTCGTCGTAGTCCCTGCAGATCGGTGCCCGCCCGGTGCACCTTCAGCACGACGTCACCCTCGAAGGAGATCCGCGCGTCTGGCACTCAGCCATCCTCGTCGAACTCTCAGCGGCGCGGGGCCTTCATGCGGGTGGCGACGTTGAACCGATTCCACGCGTTGATGGTGACGGCCATGGCGATCACCTGGGCGAGTTCCCTGTCGGTGAAGACCGCGGCGGCCTTGGCGTAGACCTCGTCGGAGACGTGCCCGTGGTGCAGTTCGGTGACGGCCTCGGTCAGCTCCAGAGCCGCCCGCTCCTGCTCGGAGAACAGGGTTCCCGCCTCCTCCCACGCCGCGATGAGCGCTAGCCGCTGCTCGGTCTCACCGTGCGTGCGGGCATCGGTGACGTGCATGTCGAGGCAGAAGGCGCAGTGGTTGATCTGCGAGGCGCGGATCTTGATCAGCTCGCCGATGGTCGGGTCGACGTCCTTGGCCGCGGCGGTGCTGAGCTTCATCATGGCGTCGTACAGCTCGGGCGACACCTTGTAGATCTGAAGGCGGTCGATGGCGGTGGGGTGTTCCAGGGTTTGCGTCATGACAGCAACGCTAGCCACCAAAGAACCGTCCGCATGGTTCAATTCAGCAGTGACTTCGTGGGCCAATTCGGGTTCTCGCGACCTGCACCTCGATCTCCGCGAGGCGATCACTCCCGGCGCGCGAGGGGCTCGAGAACTGCTGACCACTGCGCTGCGGGACGCCGTCACCTCCGGTCGACTGACCGCAGGCACGATGCTGCCGCCCTCGCGAACACTGGCATCGGATCTCGGGCTCGCGCGCAACACCGTTTCCGAGGTCTACGCCGACCTGGTGGCCGAGGGCTGGCTGGCATCGCGGCAGGGCGCGGGCACCTGGGTAGTCGACGTCGCGGCCGCACCGCTGCCCAGGCGACCGCGGGGCAGCCCCGTCGTCCCGACCCACAACCTCATGCCCGGTTCGCCCGACGTCACCGCATTTCCCCGCGACGCGTGGCTGGCGTCCACCCGGCGCGCGCTGACCGCCGCTCCCCACGAAGCGCTGCGGATGGGCGACCCCCGCGGTCGCGCGGAATTGCGCGAGGCGCTCGCGGAGTACCTCGGTCGGGTCCGTGGCGTGCGGACCTCACCCGAGGCGATCGTCATCTGCGCGGGCGTCCGGCACGCCGTCGAAGTTCTCGGCAGGGTGTTCGGCAACGGACGGCCGATCGCGGTCGAGGCCTACAGCCTGTTCCTGTTCCGGGAGGCGTTGGCCGTGTTGGGCGTGGCGACGACGCCGATCGGCGTCGACGGGCACGGAGCCGTGATCGCCGACCTCGACCGGACGGCCGCGGCGGCGGCACTGCTGACCCCCGCTCACCACTTCCCGCACGGCGGGCCACTGCACCCGGTGCGGCGCAAGGCCGTGGTCGACTGGGCCCACCGCACCGACGGCTACCTGCTCGAGGACGACTACGACGGCGAGTTTCGCTACGACCGCCAACCCGTCGGCGCGGTTCAGGGTCTCGACCCGGACCGCGTCGTGTACCTCGGCTCGACGAGCAAGAGCCTGTCACCGGCGTTGCGACTGGGATGGATGGTGCTGCCCGATCACCTGATCGACCGCGTGCTCGCCGCGACGGGCGGCCAGCAGTTCTACGTCAACGCGATCACCCAGCTGACGATGGCCGACTTCATCTCGAAGGGCAGCTACGACAAGCACATTCGACGGATGCGGTTGAGTTACCGGCGGCGGCGTGACCGCCTGGTGCAGGCACTGCAACCCTTCGACGTGGGCATCAGCGGACTGTCGGCGGGCCTGCACCTGCTGCTGACCCTGCCGGCCGGGACCGAGCCCGAGGTCATCCGACGGGCGGGCCAGGCCGGCATCGCACTGTCCGGACTCAGCCTGCTCCGGCATCCGGACGCGGGGGCGGACGTCGCCGCCACCGACGGCATCGTGGTCAGCTTCGGCACCCCTGCCGAGAGCGCGTTCGCCGCCGCCGTCGACGCGCTGTGCGGTGTGCTGGCCGGCGTCAGTCGCTGACGCCGTGCCGGTATGCGCCGGGCGGGCTTCCCGTCCATCGGCGAAAGGCCCGCCGGAACGCGCTGGGCTCCGAGAAGCCGAGCCGGACGGACAATTCCTCGACCGTCTCGCGCCCCCTTACCAGGGCGGCGATGGCCTCGTCCCGAAGAATGTCCTCCTTGATCTGGCGGAACGTCGTGCCCTCGTCGCGGAGAAGCCGCCGCAGGTGCTGAGCGCTGATATTGAGGGGCTTGGCGACGTCCTCCACCACCAGCGACTCGGTGCTGCGGCGCTCGATCATCCTACGCACTCGGCTGGACGTGCTTGGGTTGTAATCCTGCCGAAACAACAGGGCCGCCGGGAGATTTCCGATGAAGGCAACCAATTCCTCCTCGGTGCGCACCAGGGGCGCACTCAAATGCCGGCTGTCGAAGGTGAGGACCGCTCGCGGCGCCTCGAAGGTCGGCATGACTCCGAAGATCAGCGGAAACTCCGCGACGTGTGGTGGCGCGGGGTCCGGTAGTTCGACCGACGTCAAGGCAATCTGCTGACCGATGAGCCACGCCGCGAACCGGTGTCCGACGACCATGCCGATGGCCAGGGCCAACTGGTCGGTCTTGGTGCGACCGCCCGGATCGAAGAACATGTGTGTGTGGTGGGCATCGTCGGCCTCCTTCACCCGGAACCCGATCCCAATGCCCGCGAATTCGATGAACCGTCGCAGTGCCGTCCGTAGGTCCGCGGTGTGAATCAGACCCAACGTGACCATCCGAAACGTCCCGCGGGGAATGGATCTTGGTCCGAGCCCGATCATCTCGTCACCGGTGACTTGCCACAGCGCCTGAATGAGGCGTGACGCCTGTACCTCGGTGACGCGGGCGGAGTCCTCGCGCAGCAAGGCGGCCGAGATCCCCGCCGTGCGCAGCACGTGGTCGACGTCCAACCCCTGCGGCGCCAGATCGATCGTCGAGCGAACGAACTGAATCGCTACTGTGCGGCCCACCACAGGGCGAAGTTACCACCGGTCGCGTGCGCAATTCGGTCATGAACGTCGCTCGACGTGATCATATTCGCGACCTCTGATCGTTCGTAACGTGAATGCGTATTCACAACGCGTTCAGCCTCGAGGCTGCTGTCAACGAAAGCCGTTGTCAGACAACGTATGTAATAAACAAATCACACGCGTCTGACCACGCTGGACGTCGAAATCCATTGCAGCCCTTCGAACCGTGCGCTCGCACGGGTCATGAGAGAGGCAGTTGTCATGCTTGAAAAGTTCTTGGGTGCGGTTGCCGTCGCGGCGGTCATCGCCGCGCCGGGCGTCTCGAACGCCGCGGTCACGTTCACCCTCGGCGGCACTGGCCAGATGGCAGACGTGGGCCAGACCGTCCCGCCTCTGAACCTGTCCGGCGTCCTCAGCGGGAAGTACGACGACGGACCCTCCGTCTCGGTGCCGTACCCGGCGACGGTCGTCGGCATGGACTACTCGGTCGCCGTCGGCGCGGACCGACTCGTCGCGGACGTTCAGTCGACGCCAGGCGACAAGCGGGCGCTCGGCATCAGCCAGGGCGCCATTGCCATCGCCGAGGCCAAGCGCCGGCTCATGGCCCTGCCTTCCGATCAGCGGCCGGCTCCGAGAGGGCTGGCGTTCGTGGCCGTGGCCGACCCGACGCGGACAGGCCACGGGTCGCTGGCCCAGCTGGGCTACCAGACCGTGGACACCCCGTACGACACGACCTACGTCACCCGCGAGTACGACGGCATCGCAGACCTGCCCGACCGGTTCAACGTCATCGCCATCATCAACGCGGCGGCTGGGATCCTCTACGTGCATCCCTACTACGGAGAGCTACCGACCAACCTTCCGGCGCGCAACATCAGGACGACGGTCAACAGCGCGGGGGGCATCGTCACCGACATCCTCATCCCGAACTCGCACCTACCCATGCTGCAACCGTTGCGTGACCTCGGATTGAATGTGGATGGGGTGGAGGCGGTGCTCAGGCCGGTGGTGGATATGGGCTACTTGCGCAACGACGTCCAGCCCATCGCCAAGCCCATCCCGCCCAAGATGCCCGTCCAGAATGCAGACGCGGATCGCGACGACCCGGGCGCCAAGGAGCGCCCACATCGTAACGTGCAGGCGTCCGACGCCGCGCACACCACCGACGACGCCACCCCGGCGAAGCCACCCACGGCTCAGGACCATGACCCGGACGCGACGCCCGCTGCGCCCGTCGACAAGCCCGCGGAGCCGGCCGTCGACAAGCCCGCCGACGCTGCCAAGAGCACGGGCGGCGACGAGACCGCGTGAAGCGTCGCGGACCAGTCGTGATCGGGCGGACGCCGAGGGGACGTCCGCCCGGTCACGACCATCAGCCGGACTGACTAAGCTCCCCCCGTGGCCGAGCCTCCGATGTCGCCCAATCTGAGCCTGACGACGCAGGCGTGGCGGTTCGTCGTCACCGGCGGGCTGTCGGCAATCGTCGACTTCGGCCTCTACGTGCTGTTCCTGTGGCTCGGACTGAACGTCAACGTGGCCAAGACGCTGAGCTTCATCGCAGGCACCACGACCGCCTACCTGATCAACCGGCGCTGGACGTTTCAGGCGCCACCCAGCCGGGCCCGCTTCGTCGCGGTCGTCGCGCTCTACGCCGTCACCTACGCCGTGCAGGTCGGCATCAACTACGCGTTCTACACGCTGTGGGACGACAAACCATGGCGGGTGCCTGTCGCGTTCGTCATCGCTCAGGGCACCGCGACGGTGATCAACTTCGTGGTGCAGCGGGTAGTCATCTTCCGGTTGCGCTGAGCCGGGGCGGTACCCTCGTCTCGATGTTCGATACGACCACCAAGCAGCTGATGGGCTGGGGGCGCACCGCGCCGACCGTCGCCCGCGTGCTGTCGACGCCAGATCCAGGAATCATCGCCGAAGCGGTTGCCTCCGCCGACGGGCGAGGCATCGTCGCACGTGGACTGGGCCGCTCCTACGGCGACAACGCGCAGAACGGCGGCGGTCTCGTCGTCGACATGACGGCGCTGAACCAGATCCACTCGATGGACCGCGACACCCACCTCGTCGACGTCGACGGCGGGGTCAACCTCGACCAGCTCATGCGGGCCGCACTACCGCTGGGGCTCTGGGTCCCCGTGCTGCCCGGCACCCGGCAGGTCACCGTCGGCGGCGCCATCGCGTGCGACATCCACGGCAAGAACCATCACAGCGCGGGCAGCTTTGGCAATCACGTCCGCTCGATGGACCTGCTGACTGCCGACGGCCGCGTTCGCCACCTGACCCCCGACGGTGACGACGCCACGCTCTTCTGGGCAACCGTCGGCGGTAATGGACTGACCGGCATCATCCTGCGCGCGACCATCGCGATGACACCGACCGAGACGGCGTACTTCATCGCCGACGGCGACGTCACGCCCACCCTCGACGACACCATCGCCTTCCACAGCGACGGCAGCGAGAACGACTACACCTACTCGAGCGCCTGGTTCGACGCCATCAGCGCGCCGCCGAAACTGGGCCGGGCCGCGATCTCGCGCGGATCGTTGGCCACGCTGGACCAGCTGCCCGCCAAGCTGCAGAAGAACCCGCTGAAATTCGATGCGCCACAACTACTCACGTTCCCGGACGTCTTCCCCAACGGGCTGGCCAACAAGTACACCTTCGGCCCGATCGGTGAACTCTGGTACCGCAAGTCGGGTACCTACCGTGGCAAGGTGCAGAACCTGACGCAGTTCTATCACCCGCTCGACATGTTCGGGGAGTGGAACCGCGGCTACGGGCGGGCCGGCTTCCTGCAGTACCAGTTCGTGGTGCCGACCGAGGCGGTCGAGGAGTTCAAGGCCATCATCGTCGACATCCAGCGCTCCGGGCACTACTCGTTCCTCAACGTCTTCAAGTTGTTCGGAGCGGGAAACCAAGCGCCGCTGAGCTTCCCAATTCCGGGCTGGAACATCTGCGTCGACTTTCCCATCAAGGCCGGCCTCAACGAATTCGTCACCGAACTCGACCGCCGCGTGCTCGAGTTCGGCGGCCGCCTCTACACCGCCAAGGACTCCCGGACCACCGCGGAGACCTTCCACGCCATGTACCCGCGCATCGACGAATGGATCAAGGTGCGCCGCGAGGTCGATCCCGCCGGGATCTTCGTCTCCGACATGGCCCGACGTTTGGAGTTGCTGTAAATGGTCTTTGATGCCGTCGGCAATCCGCAGGCCATCCTGGTCCTTGGCGGCACGTCCGAGATAGGCCTGGCCATCGCCGAGCGCTACCTGCGCGACGCCTCGGCGCGCGTGATACTCGCCGACCTACCCGACCACCCCCGCAAGGACGACGCCATCGCCGCGATGACGTCGGCCGGCGCGAAGTCCGTCGAGTGGGTCGACTTCGACGGCGTCGAGACCGACGGCCACCCGGCGGTGATCGACAAGGCGTTCGCCGGTGGTGACATCGACGTCGCAGTCGTGGCGTTCGGACTGCTCGGTGACGCCGAGGAGCTGTGGCAGGACCAGCGCAAGGCCGTCCAGATCGCCGGGATCAACTACACCGCAGCGGTATCCGTGGGGGTGCTGCTCGGCGAGAAGATGCGCGCCCAGGGTTCGGGCCGCATCATCGCGATGAGCAGCGCGGCAGGCGAGCGGGTGCGCCGCTCCAACTTCGTCTACGGCTCCACCAAGGCCGGGCTCGACGGCTTCTATCTCGGACTGGGGGAAGCGTTGCGCGAGTTCGGGGTTCGCGTACTCGTCATTCGCCCCGGACAGGTTCGGACGAAGACCACGATCGACTACTTGAAGGCCACCGGCGCCAAGGAAGCCCCGATGACCGTCGACAAGGAGTACGTCGCCGAGCTCGCGGTCACGGCGTCGGCCAAGGGCAAGGAACTGGTGTGGGCGCCGGGAGCGTTCCGCTACGTGATGATGGTGCTGCGACACGTACCGCGGCCGATCTTCCGCAAGCTGCCGATCTGACGTGTTCCTCCAGGCGGGCCGGACCGCGGCCGCGATGGCCGGCGCTGCAGTCGTCGCGACGATCGTCACGGCCATCTCGCTGGCCGCGATCGCGCGTGTCGAGTGGCCGGCCTTCAACTCGTCGAACCAACTGCATGCGCTCACCACCGTGGGCCAATCCGTCTGCCTGGTAGGCCTCTTCGCCGCGGGGTGGCTGTGGCGCCGGAGCAGGCAGCTGATCGCCTGGGCCGTCTCCGTGGTGTCTTTGTCGGCGCTCTCGGCGGTCACGCTGGCGATGCCTCTGGGCGCCACCAAGCTGTATCTCTTCGGGGTTTCGGTGGACCAGCAGTTCCGCACCGAGTACCTGACGCGGCTGACCGACACCGCGGCACCGCACGACATGACCTACATCGGCCTGCCGCCGTTCTACCCGCCGGGCTGGTTCTGGCTGGGTGGCCGCCTCGCCGACCTGACCGGTACGCCCGCCTGGGAGATGTTCAAGCCGTGGTCGATCGTGTCGATCACCGCCGCGATCGCCGTCGCCCTGGTGCTGTGGGCGGCGCTGATCCGATTCGAGTTCGCCCTGGTGGTGTCGACGGCCACCGCCGCGGCCACCCTCGCGTACGCACCGGCCGAGCCGTACGCGGCGATCATCACGGTGCTGCTGCCGCCGGTGTTCGTGCTGGCGTGGTCGGGGCTGCGGGGCGATGGCCGAGGCGCGCGGCAGGGCTGGGCCGCGATCGTTGCCGTTGGCCTGTTCCTCGGCGTGGCCGCGCTGTTCTACACCCTGCTGCTGGGCTACGCGGCGTTCACCGTCGTCGTCATGGCGATCCTGGCCGCCGCCGCCCATCGGTCCTGGAATCCGCTGCTGCGGGTCGGTGTGATCGCTGCCATCTCCGGCGTGATCGCACTGCTCGGCTGGGGGCCCTACCTGATCGCCGCGGCCAAGGGGACGCCCGCCGACACCGGCACCGCCCAGCACTACCTGCCCGCCGACGGCGCCCAGCTGACGTTCCCGATGCTCGACTTCACGCTGCTCGGTGCACTCTGCATGGTTGGCACGCTGTGGCTGGTCGTCTACGCCCGAACTTCGGTCCGCGCCGGCGCGCTGGCGATCGCGGTGCTTGCCGTCTACGCGTGGTCACTGCTGTCGATGCTGACCACGCTGGTGGGCACCACCCTGCTGTCGTTCCGACTGCAACCCACGCTCACGGTGCTCCTGGTGGCCGCCGGCGCCTTCGGCTTCGTCGAGGTCACCCTGGCCATCGCGGCCAGATACACCCCGCGGACCGGGCAGCGCGTCGTCGCCGCCGGCGCGGCCCTCGGCGCGATCGGCGCCATCACGTTCGTCCAGGACATTCCGGACGTGCTGCGGCCCGACATCGTCGTGGCCTACACCGATACCGACGGCAACGGCCAGCGCGCCGACCGTCGGCCACCGGGAGCCGAACGGTATTACCGCGAGGTCGACACCAAGATCGGCGAGGTCACCGGCCGCCCGCGGGACGAGACGGTCGTGATGACCGCCGACTACAGCTTCCTGGCGTACTACCCCTACTACGGGTTCCAGGGACTGACCTCGCACTACGCCAACCCGCTCGCGCAGTTCAAGGAACGCTCGGCCGTCATCGAGGGCTGGGCCACCATCACCGACCCCGACCGGTTCATCGCCGACCTCGACGCCCTGCCGTGGCAGGCGCCCACGGTCTTCCTCATGCGGCACGGCGCGAACGACACCTACACCCTGCGGTTGGCCAGCGACGTCTACCCGAATCAGCCCAACGTCCGCCGCTACCAGGTGGCGCTGGACGCCGCGCTGTTCGACGATCCGCGCTGGGACGTCTCCGACGTCGGGCCCTTCGTGTTGGCGATTCGGAAGTAAGTCGCCGTGACCGATGAGACGCCGACGCCCGGGCCGTTAACATCTAGCCCCGTGAGCAGCGAGGCAGTGGGAGCCGAGCCGGGAGCCGACCCCATTCGCCGTACGGGCAACCACCGGACCGCACGCCTCGTCGCGATCGTCGCCGGGCTGCTCGGCGCCCTGCTGGCCATCGCCACGCCCTTCCTTCCGGTCACGCAGACCACCGCGCAGCTCAATTGGCCGCAGAACGGCGTGCTGCAGAGCGTGGACGCGCCGCTCATCGGCTACGTGGCGACCGACCTCGACGTATCCATCCCCTGCCGCACGGCCGCGGGCCTCGTCGGCCCCGAGAACGCCAGCCGCACGGTGCTGCTGTCCACCGTCCCCAAGCAGGCGCCCAAGGCCATCGACCGCGGTCTGCTCATCGAGCGCGTCGGCGGGGACCTGCTGGTCATCGTCCGCAACACCCCGGTCGTCAGCGCTCCGCTGGCCGAGGTGCTCGGCCCCAACTGCCAACGGCTGACGTTCACCGCCCGCGCCGACAGGGTGACCGGCGAGTTCGTCGGCCTCGTCGAGGGCCCGGATGCCGACGGGCCGGCCAAGCCCGGCGATCCGTTGCGGGGCGAGCGCAGCGGCTATGACTTCCGGCCGCAGATCGTCGGCGTCTTTACCGACCTCTCGGGGCCTGCGCCGCCGGGCCTGCAGTTCTCGGCCACCATCGATTCCCGCTACAGCACCTCCCCGACGGTGTTGAAGCTGCTGGCGATGATCGTCGGCATCGCGCTGACCGTCGTCGCGCTCGGCGCCCTGCACGTCCTCGACACGGCCGACGGCATGCGCCACCGCCGGTTCCTCCCGCCGCGCTGGTGGTCCATGAAACCGTTGGACGGCGTCGTGACCGTGGTGCTGCTGTGGTGGCACTTCGTCGGCGCCAACACCTCCGACGACGGCTACATCCTGACCATGGCCCGGGTGTCCGAACACGCGGGCTACATGGCCAACTACTACCGCTGGTTCGGCACGCCGGAGGCACCGTTCGGCTGGTACTACGACCTCCTCGCGATGTGGGCGCACGTCAGCACCGCGAGCGTCTGGGTGCGGCTGCCCACCCTGCTGATGGCGCTGGCGTGCTGGTGGGTGATCAGCCGGGAGGTCATCCCCCGACTTGGCCACGCGGTCAAGACCAGTCGGGCCGCGGTGTGGACGGCGGCCGGCATGTTCCTGGCCTTCTGGCTGCCGCTCAACAATGGGCTGCGACCCGAACCGATCATCGCCCTGGGCATCCTGCTGACGTGGTGTTCGGTCGAACGCGGGGTCGCCACCAGCCGGCTGCTGCCGGTCGCGATCGCCATCATCATCGGCGCCCTGACCGTGTTCTCCGGACCCACGGGCATCGCCGCGGTCGGTGCCCTGCTGGTCGCCATCGGTCCGTTGAAGACCATTGTGGCAGCCCACGTTTCGCGCTTCGGCTACCTGGCGTTGCTGGCGCCGATCCTGGCCGCGGGCACGGTCACCATCTTCTTGATCTTCCGCGATCAGACGTTCACCAGCGAGGTCCAGGCCAGCGCCTTCAAGTCCGCCGTCGGGCCCAGCCTGGCCTGGTTCGACGAACACATCCGCTACGAACGCCTGTTCATGGCCAGTCCCGACGGGTCGGTCGCCCGCCGCTTCGCGGTCCTGTCGCTACTCTTGGCGCTGGCCGTGTCGGTGGCAATGTCGTTGCGCAAGGGGCGGATTCCCGGAACCGCCGCCGGGCCCAGCCGCCGCATCATCGGCATCACGATCATCTCGTTCCTGATGATGATGTTCACCCCGACGAAGTGGACCCACCACTTCGGCGTGTTCGCCGGCCTCGCCGGATCGCTCGGCGCCCTGGCCGCCGTCGCCGTCACGGTCACCGCGATGAGGTCTCGTCGCAACCGCACCATCTTCACCGCCACCGTGCTGTTCATGACCGCGTTCTCCTTCGCCAGCGTGAACGGCTGGTGGTACGTCTCCAACTTCGGTGTGCCGTGGTCGAACGCCTTCCCGCAGTACGAGTTTGGCTTCACCACGATCCTGCTCGGCTTGGCCGTGATAGCGCTGCTGGTGGCGGCGTGGCTTCATTTCACCGGTCGGAGCGACACGGTCGCGAGCAAACCGCGACGCTGGTCGCGAATAGCGCAGGCGCCGTTCGCGTTCATCGTGTGGGCGCTGGTGGTCTTCGAAGTGGTGTCGCTGACCATCGGCATGGTCGAGCAGTACCCCGCCTGGTCCGTCGGGCGGTCCAACCTCGAGGCGGTGACGGGCAAGACCTGCGGGCTGGCCACCGACGTGCTGGTCGAGCAGGACCCCAACGCCGGCGTGCTGCGGCCGGTGAGCGCCCCCATCGGCAGCGCCCTCGGCGCCGTCGCACAAGGCTTCAACCCCAACGGAATTCCCGCCGACCTCTCGGCCGACCCCGTCAGCGAGCCAGAGGGCGGCGGCAACTTCGCCGACACCGACGGCTCGGTCGTGACCGGCAGCGAGCCCGGCACCGAGGGTGGCACCACCGCCGCCGCAGGCGTCAACGGCTCACGGGCGCGACTGCCGTACAACCTCGATCCCGCTACCACGCCCGTGATGGGCAGCTGGCGTCCCGGCACGCAGCAGCCCGCGCAGCTGCGGTCCGCCTGGTACCGGCTGCCCCCACGCGAACAGGCCGGACCGCTGCTGGTGGTCACCGCGGCCGGCCGGTTCGATCCGGGCGAGGTCGTCGTCCAGTGGGCGACCGACGACCAGGCGGCCAACGGGCAGTCCGGCGGAAGCGTCAACTTCGGCGACGTCGGCGCCGCCCCCGCGTGGCGGACCCTCCGCGTTCCGCTCGGCGCGATCCCCACCGAGGCCACCCAGATCCGGCTGCTGGCCTCCGACGAGGACCTCGCGCCCCAACACTGGATCGCGGTCACGCCGCCACGCATCCCCCAGCTGCAGACCCTGCAGGACGTCGTCGGCTCCACGGACCCCGTTCTGCTCGACTGGCTGGTCGGCCTGGCCTTCCCATGCCAGCGGCCCTTCGGCCATCAGAACGGGGTCACCGAGGTGCCCAAGTGGCGCATCCTGCCGGACCGCTTCGGCGCCGAGGCCAACTCACCGGTCATGGACTACCTCGGCGGCGGACCGCTCGGCATCACCGAACTGCTGGTGCGCGCCGAGCCGGTGCCGACCTATCTGAAGGACGACTGGTTCCGCGACTGGGGCGCCCTGCAGAAGCTCACCCCCTGGTACCCCAACGCCGAGCCCGCGCGGCTGGATCTGGGTACCGCCACCCGCAGCGGGCTGTGGACTCCAGGACCCCTGCGACTCAGCTGACGCCGCACGGCCTTCCTCTCGCCGAGACCGCATGGCGACGCAGCGCACACGAGGACGTCGCATAGCATCGAGCCTCGTGCCCGTCAGGACCGTTCGACTCGTCGCGATCGTCGCGGGAGTCATCGGGCTCCTCCTCTGCGGGCTCACTCCGCTGTTGCCCGTGAAGCAGACGACGGCCGCGATCCTGTGGCCCCAAGGCGTGGGGCCTGACGGTCTGATCACCGACGTGACTGCTCCCCTGGTGTCCGGCGCACCGCTGGCACTCGACGCGACCATCCCCTGCCCGGCGGTCTCGACGCTCCCCGCGGCGGGCGGCGTCGTCCTGTCCACGATCCCGGACGGCGGCATCGACGCGGGCCGCAACGGCCTGTTCGTGCGGGCGACCGCCAACATCGTCATCGTCGCGTTCCGTGACTCGGTCGCCGCCGTCGCGCCTCGGCAGGCCGTCGCCTCGGGCGCCTGCAGTGCGCTGCACGTCTGGGCGAACGTCGGCGGCGTCGGCGCGGACTTCGTCGGCATCCCCGGAGCCACCGGCACGCTGGCGCCCGAGAAGAAGCCTCAGGTGGCGGGTGTCTTCACCGACATGAAGGTCGCCGCCCAGGCGGGACTGACGGCCCGCATCGACGTCGACACCCGCTTCGTCACCTCCCCGACCGCACTCAAGACGGTGCTGATGGCGCTTGGCGTGCTGGCCACCATCGCGTCGATCGTGGCGCTGGCCGTGCTGGACCGCCGCGAGGGCCGGCGGGTGCACGGTGCCTGGCGCAGGTTCTGGCGCGTCGGGGTGGCGACCTGGCTGGCCGACATCGCCGTCGTCGGCACCCTCCTGCTCTGGCACGTGGTGGGTGCCACCTCGTCGGACGACGGCTACAACCTCACCATCGCGCGGGTGTCCGGGGACGCGGGCTACGCCGCCAACTACTACCGCTACTTCGGCGCCACCGAAGCGCCCTTCGACTGGTACCAGTCCGTGCTCGCGCACCTCGCCGCCATCAGCACCGCGGGCGTATGGATGCGGCTGCCCGCCCTGCTCGCCGGCCTCGCCACGTGGGTCCTGCTGAGCCGCTGGGTGCTGCCCCGGCTGGGCAGGCGACTCGCGGTCAACCGGGTGGCGGTCTGGACCGGCGCCGCCGTCTTCCTGGCCAGCTGGCTGCCGTTCAACAACGGCCTGCGACCCGAGCCGCTGATCGCCTTCGGCGCGCTGCTCACGTGGGTGCTCGTCGAGTACGCGATCGGCGCGCGGCGGTCGTGGCCTGCGGCGGCGGCGATCATCGTCGCCATGTTCAGCCTGACGCTGGCGCCGCAGGGGCTCATCGCGATCGCCCCGCTGCTGGTCGGCGCACGCGCCATCGCCCGCACCACCCGCGGCCGGGCTACCGGGCTACTGGCGCCCCTGACCGCCTACGCCGCGTCGCTGTCACTGGTCCTGGTCATCGTCTTCCGCGACCAGACGCTGGCCACCGTCGCCGAGTCCGCGCGGATCAAGTACACCGTCGGCCCCACCATCTCCTGGTATCAGGAGTTCCTCCGCTACTACTTCCTCACCACGAAGGAGAGCGTCGACGGATCACTGCCTCGCCGCTTCGCCGTGTTCGCTCTGCTGCTGTGCCTCTTCGGCCTCCTTGCCGTCCTGCTGCGGCGCGGCAGCCTGCCCGGCATGGTCACGGCCCCGGTCTGGCGCCTGATCGGGACGACGGCCGTCGGCCTGCTGCTGCTGACGTTCACGCCGACGAAGTGGGTCGTGCAGTTCGGCGCGTTCGCCGGAATCGCCGGCGCGCTCGGCGCCGTCACGGCCTTCACGTTCTCCCGCGTCGGGTTGCACAGCCGACGCAACCTCGCGCTCTACGTCACCGCGCTGCTGTTCGTACTCGCCTGGGCGACCGCCGGCATCAATGGCTGGTTCTACGTCGGCAACTACGGCGTGCCGTGGTTCGACAGGCAGCCGGTGATCGCCGGCTACCCGGTGACGTCGATGTTGTTGGCGCTCGCGATCGCCACCGGCCTGCTGGCCGGCTGGTTGCACTTCCGCATGGACTACACCGGGCACACCGAGGTCGAGAACACCCGCCGCAACCGGGTCCTGGCCTCCACCCCGCTGCTGGTGGTCGCGACGCTGATGGTGCTCCTCGAGGTGGGTTCGATGCTCAAGGGTGCGGTGGGCCGCTACCCCAACTTCACGACGGCCGCGGCGAACGTCGATGCCATCACCTCCGGGCTTGGGCGCTCGAGCTGCGCGATGGCCGATGAGGTCCTGGTCGAGGCCGACCCGAATGCCGGCTTGCTGCAACCGGTTCCGGGACAGCAGTTCGGACCCGACGGTCCACTTGGCGGAACGGACCCGCAGGGATTCACACCCAACGGCGTCAGCGACAGCCTTCTTCCGCCCGAACCCGTGACCGGCAACCCCGGCACCGTCAACTCCCCGGGATCGTCCGACAAGCCGAACGTCGGCATCGGGTTCTCGGCAGGTACCGGCGGCGGCTACGGACCCGAGGGCGTCAACGGCTCCCGCGTCTTCCTGCCGTTCGGACTCGAACCCGCGCGCACCCCGGTGATGGGCAGCTACGGCGAGAACGCCGCGACCGCCACGGCGACGTCGGCCTGGTATCAACTGCCGCCGCGCGCGCCGGACCGGCCGCTGCTCACCGTCGCCGCCGCGGGCGCCATCTCGTCCACCGACGACGAGGGCGACTTCAATTACGGCCAATCCCTCAAACTGCAATGGGGCGTTGGCAATCCGGACGGAAGCTTCCGCCCTCTGGCCGAAGTGACGCCGATCGATCCGCTGGTGCCGCAGCGCGCCTGGCGCAATCTGCGCTTCCCGCTGGCGTCGGCGCCGCCGGAGGCCAACGTGGCCCGCATCGTCGCCAGCGACCCGAACCTGTCCACCGATCAGTGGTTCGCGTTCACCCCGCCGCGCGTGCCGGCACTGCAGTCCGCGCAGCAATTCCTCGGGTCGACGACACCGGTCCTGATGGACATCGCCTCCGCCGCGAACTTCCCCTGTCAGCGGCCGGCCACCCAGCACCTCGGCATCGCCGAACTCCCGGACTACCGAATCCTGCCCAACGCCAAGCAGGTCGTGGTCTCGTCGAACCAGTGGCAGTCAGCTGACGACGGCGGCCCGTTCCTCTACATCCAGGCGCTGCTGCGGACGTCCACGGTGCCGACCTATCTCAGCGGGGACTGGTACCGCGACTGGGGTTCGATAGAGCGCTACGACCGGATCGTGTCCGCGTCGTCGGCCCCCAACGTCCTCGTCGAACAGGGCACCGAGACGGTTCCAGGCTGGACCCGCCGCGGCCCGATCCGCGCCCTGCCCCTGGAGACCGATTCGTGACCACGACGACGACTCCCTCGACTCCCTTGACGAAGACCACCCGCTGGGTGGCGATGATCGCCGGCCTGATCGGCTTCGTGCTCTCGGTGCTGACGCCGCTGCTGCCCGTCGTTCAGACCACCGCGACGCTGAACTGGCCCCAGGGTGGACAGGTCGGCAACGTCACCACGCCGCTGATCACGCTGACGCCGGTCGACCTGACCGCCACGGTGCCCTGCGACGTGTTGCGCGACATGGCAAATCGCGGCGGCGGGACCGTGCTGAGCACCGCACCCCCCGAGGCCAAGGATGCGGCGCTCAACGCGCTGTTCGTCAACGTCACCGGCAAGATCAACGACCGCCGGGTCACCGTCACCGACCGCAACGTCGTCGTCGCCATCATGCCGATGTACCGGGTACTGGGCCCGGAGTGCACCCGCCTGGAGATCACCTCGTCGGAGGCCGGCACGTTCGCCACGTTCCCCGGGATGAGCGATCCGACCGACCCGCAGAAGGAATTCCGCGCCGGATTCGCCGATCCCAACCTGCGGCCGAACGTCGTCGGCGTCTTCACCGACCTGACCGGGCCGGCGCCCCAAGGCCTTTCGCTGTCGGCGACCATCGACACCCGCTTCACCACCAAACCGACCGCGCTGAAGCTCGGCGCGATGCTGCTCGCGATGGTCGCCACCGTGATCGCGCTCATTGCACTGTGGCGTCTCGACCAACTCGACGGCAGGCGCATGCAACGGCTGATCCCGTCGAGGTGGCGCACCTTCTCGGCGACCGACGTCGTCGTCGTAGGCGGGTTCTTGCTATGGCACGTCATCGGCGCGAACTCCTCGGACGACGGCTACATCCTGCAGATGGCCCGCGTCGCCGACCGGGCGGGCTACATGTCCAACTACTTCCGCTGGTTCGGTAGCCCCGAGGACCCATTCGGCTGGTTGTACAACGTGTTCGCCCTCATGACGCACGTCAGCGACGCCAGCATCTGGATGCGGTTGCCGGACTTGATCTGTGCGCTCGTGTGTTGGCTGCTGTTGTCCCGCGAAGTGCTGCCCCGCCTCGGCCCGGCGGTCTCGACGAGCCGCTCGGCGACGTGGGCCGCGGGCCTGGTCCTGATGGCGGCGTGGATGCCCTTCAACAACGGCCTGCGACCCGAGGGCCAGATCGCCACCGGCGCGCTGATCACCTACGTGCTCATCGAACGGGCGATCATCTCTGGTCGCCTCACGCCGGCCGCCCTCGCGATCGTCTCCGCCGCCTTCACGCTCGGCATCCAGCCGACGGGCCTCATTGCCGTCGCCGCGCTGCTCGCCGGAGGTCGACCCCTGCTGCGCATCCTGGTGCGCAGGCATCGCGTCGTCGGCACCTGGCCGTTGGTGCTCCCACTACTGGCCGCGGGCACCATCATCCTGACCGTCGTCTTCGCCGACCAGACGTTGGCAACGGTGTTGGAGGCCACCAGGATTCGCACCGCGATCGGCCCCAGCCAAGCCTGGTACACAGAGAACCTGCGCTACTTCTACCTGATCCTGCCGACCGTCGACGGTTCGCTGTCCCGCCGCTTCGGCTTCATGATCACGGCGTTGTCCCTATTCGCGTCGCTGTTCATCATGCTTCGGCGCGGGAGAGTGCCCGGCGTCGCCCGCGGCCCGGTGTGGCGCCTGGTCGGCATCATCTTCGGCACCATGTTCTTCCTGATGTTCACCCCCACCAAGTGGGTGCACCACTTCGGTCTGTTCGCCGCCGTCGGCGCGGCCATGGCGGCGGTGGCCACCGTGTTGGTGTCGCGCCAGGTGCTGCGCTCGCCGCGGAACCGGATGGCGTTCACCGCCGGGGTGCTCTTCATCATCGCGCTGACCTTCTCGAGCACCAACGGCTGGTGGTACGTCTCGAGTTACGGCGTCCCCTTCAACAACGCCATGCCGGCAATCGGCGGCGTCACCGTCAGCTCGATCTTCTTCGCTCTGTTCGGGGTGGCCGCGCTGTGGGCGTTCTGGCTGCACTTCGCGCCAGACCGCGACGAGAGCAAACTGGTGCGCGTGGTGACCGCGGCGCCGATTCCGATCACCGCCGGCTTCATGGTCATCGTGTTCGTCGCATCGATGCTCGCGGGTGTGGTGCGGCAGTCCGGGACGTACTCGAACGCGTCGTCCAACCTCGCGGCGTTCGTCGGCGGCTGCGGCCTGGCCGACGACGTCCTGGTCGAACCGGACACGAATGTCGGCTTCCTGACGCCACTTCCGGGCAACTACGGTCCGCTCGGTCCCCTCGGCGGCGTCGGCGCGACCGGATTCACCCCCAACGGCGTGCCGGAACACATCGTTGCCGAGGCCATCCGCAACGACCTGCCGACACCGGGCACCGACTACGACTGGAACGCGCCGGTCAAGCTGTCCAGCCCCGGGGTCAACGCCTCCACCGTCCCGCTGCCCTACGGTCTTGACCCCAAGCGCGTGCCGCTGGCAGGCAGCTACGTACCCGGCCCGGCGCAGCAGCAGAGCCGCCTGACCTCCGCGTGGTACGGCCTGCCAAGCGCTGACGAGGCGCATCCCCTCATCGTCGTCACCGCAGCGGGCAGCATCACCGGCAACAGCATCTTCAACGGTCGCACCGAGGGCCAGACCGTCGAGTTGGAGTACGCCCGACCGGGGCCCGACGGCGTACCGGTGACGGCGGGTCGTGTCGCGCCATTCGACATCGGACCGATCCCGTCGTGGCGCAATCTGCGCTTCGAGCGCGCCCAGATCCCGGCGGACGCGACGACCGTGCGCATCGTGGCCGAAGACCTGTCGTTGACGCCGGGAGACTGGATCGCCGTCACGCCGCCGCGGGTCCCCGAGTTGAAGACCGTTCAGCAGTACGTGGGCTCCGAGCAGCCCGTGCTGATGGACTGGGCCGTCGGCCTTGCCTTCCCGTGTCAGCAGCCAATGCTGCACGCCAACGGGGTGACCGAAGTCCCCAAATTCAGGATCACGCCGGACTACAACGCCAAGCGCAAGGACACCGACACCTGGCAGGACGGCCTCAACGGCGGCCTGCTCGGCATCAGCGACCTTCTGCTGCGGCAGAACGTGATGGCCACCTACCTGTCGCAGGACTGGGGTCGCGACTGGGGCTCGCTGCGCAGGTTCGATACGGTCGTGGACGCGCAAGAGGCGCAGATCGACCTCGGCACGGCGACACACAGCGGACTGTTCTCACCCGGCGAGATTCGAATCGAGCCCTAGGTCCGACCGAATCTCAGTGCGGCGTACCGAGATACGGAAACTCGTCGAGAGTGTCGGTGTGCGGGCTCAACCCGGTCGGCGGGATGTCACCCTTGGAGAGGAAGGCCAGCCGGTAGTCGATCACGTCGTCGGTGAACACCCGGCCGTTGGGGTATTTCGCGGGCTTCGACGGATCGAACGTCAGCATGTCGGGCAAGGTGCCCTCCTCATCGATCGCCGCGATCGCCTCTTCCTCCGAGTAGCCACCGGTGTGGCCCATCAGATGGACGAACTGCCCGATCCAGCGCTCGCGATCGTGCAGCGGCACACTCGCGTTGTACTCCTCCTTGGTGTCGTCGGTGTTGAAGAAGCTGCTGACCGACGGGTGCCCGGCCCGGTCGACGTGCACCAGTTCACCGTCGCGGCGCAGGCTGCAGCGGCCCCAGATTCTGATGTCGGGGTTGGTGCCCAGAAACGCGGTCGGCAGCTCGAGCGCGATGGAGAACACGTTGGCCGTCGTGTTCGAGTCGACCCCCGTCCACGGCGCAGCACCGGCAGCGTGCAGCGCAGTGAAGTTCCGCCCGCCCGAGGTGTCGAAGAGGTTCTTGATGCCGTCGAAGTCGAAGAAGAAGGCGTCACTGCGCGCACCGGCGAAGAACGTGAACCCGTCCGACGTCGCGATGACCGGCATCGGCCCGAAGGACACCTCGACGGCGTCGAAGATCTTCTCGCCCACGGCTTCCGGCTCCTCGGCGTCCGCACCGACCGCCAGATACACGTCGGCCGTCTGGCGGCCGTCCACCGGGGTGGAGAACACGTAGCTGAACGCGATGTCGTTGCGCAGATCGCCGTCGTTGTCGATGGCCAGCCGGTAGATCGCGTCGGGGTGCAGGGCGTCGGCATTCGGGTTGGCGTTGAGGATCAGCACCGTACGGGTGGGATCCGCCGGGGACTGAAAGGCATACAGGTCGCAGAGATCCAGCCGTTGATCGCCCAGTGGCGGTCCGAGACTCAGCCCGGTGAAGTGGTTCGACATGTCATGATCAAACCCTTAAACGGGTCTCGCGTACACCACCCGGGTACCCAACACCACGTCCTGCACCGATCGGCGCCGGCCGTCGACGGCGACGAGCGCCAGCCCGATCGGGAAGATCACGCACGCGACGGCACGCAGCACGGCCACGAGCAGCGACACCTGATTCGACCTACGACCCACCACGCGCAACCCCATCACCACGGCACCTGCCGTACACCCGGAGGTGACCCAGCAACCGGCGAGGTACAGCACCGCGACGGCGAACATCACCGTCGTCGAGAAGAAGACGCTCGGCGCGGGGAAGCGAAAGGCCGAGGGCTGCAACACCAATTGCGTCAACGCCACCCCGAGGTAGAGGACGCCGACGATCACGCCCGCGACCGCCAGGTCGATGAGGGCGGCCACGCCGCGGCTCACGATTCCGGCGACCTCGGGCTCCGCGGGACCGGATCGCGCGCGGCTCAACTCGGTGCCCGGTTGCGGCCGAACATGCGGTCGACGAAGCCGGCCACGGCGTCGTCAGCGCGCTGGCCCTGGGTGCGGACGTCGGTCATGACCTCCGCGGTCACCGAGTTGGTCGACTCCCGGATGATCCTCGGCAGGTCGACGCCGTCGATGATCAGATTGGCCAGCCCGATGAGGTCGATGCGGGCGATGATCGCGTCGATGTCGATGTCGGCGGCGATGGCGTCCACGTCCACCCGCTCCCGCACCAGAGCGGTCAGGTCGATCTCGTCGAGGACGAGCCCCACCATCTGGGAGCCCACGGCCGACACCGTCGCCCGCAGTTGCCTGATCAATTCCTCCCGACCGCGCCGCACGCGGTCGCCGACCAGCGGCACTCCGTCGAACAATGCGAGCAGGTCAGGCACCTTCGCATCGTAGTGTCGACGGATGACCGACCGCATCAAGCTGGGCAACGCGACCGTGACGCGTGTCTTGGAGTGGGAGTTCGAAGTCGGCGCAGGCCTGTTCGGCGAGACCCCGGCGGAGGCGTGGCAGGACGAGGCCGACCTCCTGGTGCCGACGTTCTACGACCCGGCCACCGACCGATGGCGGGTCGTCATGCAGAGCTGGGTGATCGACGTCGACGGGCTGACCGTCGTGGTCGACACCGGGGTCGGCAACGACCGCGACCGTCCCCACATGCCGCCGCTGGCAGGGCTGAGCACCGACTTCCTCGGCGCCCTGCGCCGGGCCGGGGTGGCGCCGGAGGAGGTCGACGTCGTCGTCAACACGCATCTGCACACCGACCACGTGGGCTGGAACACCACGCTTGGTTCGGACGGCCGGTGGGTGCCGACGTTTCCCAACGCGCGCTACCTGATTCCCGAAGCCGACTACCGCTTTTTCGCCCCCGACGGGCCGGGCGCGACGGAGGGTTCACGAATCGTGATGGCGGACAGCATCTTTCCCGTCGAGGATCAGATGCAGCTATGGTCCGACGACCTGGTGCTCAGCGAGTCGTTGCGACTGCGGCCCGCTGCCGGCCATACGCCGGGGTCGTCGGCGCTGTGGCTCGACGCCGGCCGCCCCGCGGTGTTCGTCGGCGATCTCACGCACTGTCCCATTCAGATTCCCCGACCCGACGATCCGTGTGGCTTCGACGTGGATCCGGCCGCCGCGGCGACGGCGCGCAAGCGGGTCTTCACCGAGGCGTCGCGGTCGCGGGCGGCGGTGATTCCTGCGCACTATCCCGGCCATGGCGGGGCGACGCTGGTGGCGCGCGGCGACCGGTTCGAGGTCGACGACTGGCTCGGATTCGCGCCGATCTGAGCCGCGAGCGTGCGAGAAGTGCGATTTCTGCGCGGCGTGTCGCCCGCAGACACGCACTCTCGCGGGAAGGTGGCGGCTAGATGGGGGTGAGGCCGTGCTTGCGCTGCACCCGCGAGATCTGCTTGTCCCGCAGCAGGCGCATGGCGCTACGCAGGTGCAGACGCGTCTGGTGCGGCTCGATGACCCCGTCGATATAACCCCGCTCGGCGGCGATCCACGGCGTCGCCAGGTTGAGGTTGTACCCCTCGATGAAGTCGGCCTTGATCTTCTGCACCTCGGGCGACGTCGGATCGGGGAACCGCTTCACCAGCAACTGCGCAGCGCCGTCCGCGCCGATCACCGCGATGCGGGCCGTCGGCCAGGCGAAGTTCAGATCGGCCGTCAGCTGCTTGGAGCCCATCACGGCGTACGCGCCGCCATAGGACTTGCGCACGGTGATGGTCACCTTCGGGATGTCGGCCTCGACGACGGCGTTGAGGAACCGGCCGCCGCGCTTGATGATGCCGCCCTTCTCCGGTCCGACGCCCGGCATGAAGCCCGGGGTGTCGACGACGAAGACCAGTGGCGTGTTGAACGAGTCGCAGAACCGGATGAACCGTGCGGCCTTGTCGGACTCCTCGTTGTCGATGGCGCCCGCGTTGTACATCGGCTGGTTCGCGATGACCCCGACCGGGCGACCGTCGATCCTGGCGAAGGCGGTGATGATCGCCGGCCCGGCATTCGCGGCGACCTCGAACACGTCACCGTCGTCGAAGATCCTCAGCAGGATCTCGTGCATGTCGTAGCCGGTGTTGTCGTTGTCCGGCACGATCGCGTCGAGTTCCAGGTCATGCGGCGTGATCTCGGGTTCGAGCCCGGGGTTGACGACGGGTGCCGAGTCGAAGGTGTTGGGGGGCAAGAAACTCAGGTAGTCGCGGACGTATTGGAACGCGGCCTCTTCCGACTCGACCACCTGGTGGATGTTGCCGTACTTGGCCTGCGCGTCGGCACCGCCGAGCTCGTCGAGCGAAACGTCCTCGCCCGTCACGTCCTTGATGACGTCGGGCCCGGTGACGAACATGTAGCCCTGATCGCGCACCGCGACCACCAGGTCGGTCTGGATCGGCGAGTACACCGCACCGCCGGCGCACTTGCCGAAGATCAGCGAGATCTCCGGAACCAGCCCGCGCAGCAGTTCGTGGCGCCGGCCCAGCTCTGCGTACCAGGCCAGCGAGGTAGCGGCGTCCTGGATGCGGGCTCCGCCGGAGTCGTTGATGCCGATGATCGGGCAGCCCACCATGGCCACCCACTCCATCAACCGCGCGACCTTGCGGCCGAACATCTCGCCGACCGAGCCCTGGAACACCGTCTGGTCGTGGCTGAACACGCCGACGGGCCTGCCGTCGATGGTGCCGTGACCCGTGACGACGCCGTCCCCGTAGAACGCGTTGGGATCGCCTGGCGTCTTGGCCAGCGCACCGATCTCGAGGAAGCTCCCTGGGTCGAGAAGCGAATGAATACGCGAGCGTGCGCTCGGTATCCCCTTCTTGTCCCGCCGCGCCTTCGCCTTCTCGTCGCCGGGATCCTTGGCCAGCTCCAACCGCTCGCGGAGTTCGGCCAGCTTCTCGGCCGTCGTGTGGGCCTTGCTGGTGACGGGAGCCGCCTCTTGGGTCACTTGTGCTCGCTCTCGATGCGGTTGATCGCCTCACTCATGTGCGCGCCGACCTTCGCAATGTACGGCTCGTCGATCGCTTGGATGTGCTCGCCCCCGATCGCCACCACCTCGAGATCGGACACGAATTCACCCCAGCCGCCGTCGGGTTGGCGGATCCCGTAGCGGGGCTCGAACTTGATCGCATCGTCGTGGTAGCGGTCGGCCATGTACAGCGTGACGTGACCGTCGTACGGCTCGATGACGACCGTCTCGAGCGCACGGTTGTCCAGGTACGACGTCCGCTGATGCTCGATGATGCCGCCGGGGATCTGCACTCCCGCGTTCTGCACGGCATCGAGGACGAACTGCACCTGGCCCGCGTCGTCGAGTCCCTCGAGTTCCTCGTACGGAATCGGCGGGATCTCCACGTTGAAGTTCTTGGCCGCGAACGCCGCATACCTGTCCCAGCGCTTGCGGGTTTCCTCCGTGGTCTGAGGAACCTCCTCGCCGGCCCGCACGGTGTCGATGAGCCCGACGAACCGGACATCGGCGCCTTGCTGCTTCAGCCCGATCGCGCAGGCGTAGGCCAGCGCGCCACCCAACGACCAACCGGTCAGGATGAACGGCTTGCGTGCCCCTTCTCCCGTCGCTCTGCTCGCCCAGCCATTGAGCTCCAACAACTTTGGCACGTACTGTTCGGCACGCTCCTGAATGGTGCCCTCGACGCGCTCCAAGCCGTACATCGGCGTGCCCGCGGGAAGGCGCTTGAGCAGCGGCTCGTAGACCACCGTCGAGCCGCCCGCCGCGTGGAACACGTAGACGGGCACGTCATCGTCGTGCACGGGCTTGCGGATGGTCCTCACGAAACCGTCGAGCTCGCCCGCCTCGAGGAACTCCCGCACCGTGGTGGCGAGCTCCTCGATGGTGCCTGCGTTCTTCACGTCCTCGACCGTGATGGTGCCCTCGGCCCGCTCGGTCAGACGCGCGGCCATCTTCTGCGCCTCGTCGTCGGACAGCGACCGAAGCGGGTTGAAGACGCCGCCCGGCGACTTGCCGGTGACGATCGCCCAGGTGGCGAAGGTGACCCGCTCGGAAGCGTCGCGCGGAGGCACGTCGGAGTTCAACGCCTCGGAGATCGCCTGCTGGTTCAGCACCTGCGCCGCACCGGCCAGGTTCGGCGTCTTCACCTCCGCGGTGGGTCCGGCGGGGTTCGTCGGCGGAGGCGGCGGGGGTGGGGTGCCCGGACCCGCGGGATCACTTGGTGGCGCCGGGATCTCGGCGGTGATCCCCTGCGCCTCGGCCTGCTTCTGGGCGAGCCTCGCCTCGAGCTCGGCGACCGTGGTCGCTCCGCCCATCAGCTCGGCCTGGGCCGCGGCGATCTCCTCGTCGGTCTGGGTCTTCTGGACCTCGGCGAGCTGAACCACCTCGTCGCGGTTCTCGATCGCGTACTGGATCAACTTCTCCACGGCGTAGAGGTTGGCGTCGCGCACCGCAGTCAGCTGGATCGGCGGAAGGTCGAAGTCGTACTCGACGCGGTTCTTGATGCGCACCGCCATCAGCGAGTCGAGCCCCAGCTCGATCAGCGGCACCTCCCACGGCAGATCCTCGGGCTCGTAGCCCATGGCGCTGCCGACGATGGTGCCCAGGCGCTGCGCGATCGTCTCGCCGCTGTCGGATGACCACTTGGCGAAGCCAGCGGCGATGCCCGCGCCAGCGGTGAGGCTGTCGTGCAGAATCGCGGCGTCGTCTTCTGGCTCGGGCTCAGCAGCCACCTCGGTCACCACGGTCACCGCCGCCACCGCGGCACCCGCACCGACGGCCGTCGGCAACGTCGTCGCCTGGCCGCCGCGCGTCACGATCGCGTCGTACACCAGGGTGAACGACTCCTCGATGCGCGCGTGCACCTGCACCGTCGCACCGCCGGGGTGGCGGGTCAGCGTCGTCACCAGCCGAGCGTCGTCCGCTGGAACCGCACGCTGCTCGTAGGCAGTGAGCGTGGCATCGGGAAGTACCTGCACCGCAGCGGCTTTCACCAAGGCGGCGAGATCGGTCGCGGCGCGTGGGGCGAACTCCCAGACGTGGCGGCCATCGGGCATGGCGACGTGGGTGCCGGGCAACAGGTTCGATCCGTCCCCGGAGAATCGGACGTCGAGCCAGTGCGGCTTGCGCTTGAAGCGCGTCGGCGGAATGTTCGCGTACTCGCCACGCGCGAAGAGGGTGCGGAAGTCCAGATCGTGACCGTGGGTGAACAGCTGCGCCATGGCCGTGGTCATCGAGTCGACCTCGTCCTGCTTGCGCGCCAGCGTCGCGACGAGCTGCGCGTCGTGCAGACCCGCCGAGGCCGTGGTGAGCCCAACCTGCATGAGTGCCACGGGATTCGGGGCCAGTTCGAGGAAGGTCGTGTGTCCGTTGTCGACGGCGTTGCGGATGCCGTGGGTGAAGTAGACGCTGTGGCGCAGCCCCTTCTTCCAGTAGTCGACGTCGTGGATCGGCTCGGCCCCGGCGCGCACCAGGCTGCCCTCGTGGACCGTCGAGTAGTACGCCGTCTGCAGCGGTCGCGGGTCGATGCCCTGCAATTCGGCCGCGAGCTCGCCGAGCAGGGGGCCCATCTGCTGAGTGTGGCTGGCGCCCTTGGTCTGGAACTTGCGGGCGAACTTGCCCTCGGCCTCTGCCCTGGCGATGATCGCGTCGACCTGCTCGGGCGGGCCGCCGATCACCGTCTGCGTCGGCGCCGCATACACGCACACCTCGAGGTCGGGGTAATCGGAGAACACCGTCTTGATCTCGTCGGCCGAATACTCGACGAGCGCCATCAGGCGGATGTACTCGCCGAACAGCATCGCCTCGCCCTCACCCATCAGGTGTGCGCGCGAGCAGATGGTCCGGGTGGCGTCCTCCAACGAAAGACCACCGGAGAAGTAGGCAGCCGCCGCCTCACCGAGCGATTGTCCAACCAGCGCACCGGCTTTCGCGCCATGAGCCTTGAGCAATTCACCGAGGGCGATCTGGATCGCGAAGATCACGGTCTGCGTGGTCTCGATGCCGTAGTCCTGCGAGTCGTCGAGGATCAACTCGACGATGGAGTAGCCGAGCTCGTCCTGCACCAGGGCGTCGACCTGGTTGATCCACTTGGCGAAGATCTCGTCGCGCAGATACAGACTCTTGCCCATCTTGCGATGCTGGGCACCGAATCCGGCCAGTACCCAGACGGGTCCGTTGGTGGCAGGGCCGTCGGCGGCGAACACCAGCGGCGACTGCTTGCCCTCGGCCAACGCGTGCAGGCCCTTGACCGCCTCGTCGTGGTCGTGCGCCAGAACCACTGCGCGCGAGCGCCCGTGGTTGCGTCGCGACAGCGACCGCCCGATCGACTCGAGCGAGGCCGCCCGGCCTTCCTCGCTGTCGATCCAGTCGGCCAGCTCGGCGGCGGTGGCCCGCTTGCGCGAGGTCAGGAACCCTGAAACAGCGAGCGGGACGACGGGTGTCGGCTGATCGCTGGCCTCGAGCTCCTCGCGGGCGATCTCCAGCAGCCGCAGCGCCTCGTCGGTGAGACCCGGTAGCCCCGGCTCGGCGTCCACTGACACGGCGGGAACGTCGAGACCGTCGTCGTCCTCATCGTCGAGAATGTCGCCGTACTCATCGACCCGCACGCCGCCGACGTAGGTGGCCTGCGCCTCGGACTTCGTCTGCACCTCAACGGTTTCAGGCACCGGTTCCGGCTCGACGAGATCGGACGGCAGCACCTCGCGCACCACGAGGTGAGCGTTCGCGCCACCGAAGCCGAAGCCCGACACACCGGCGATGGCATGGCCGCTGTAGCGCGGCCAATCGGAGACGGTGTCGTTGACCTTGACGTGGATCTTCTCGAAGTCGATGTACGGATTCGGCCCCGAGTAGTTGATCGACGGCGGCAGCTTGTCGTTGTGCAGCGACAGCGCCACCTTGGCCAGACTCGCCGCACCCGCGGCCGACTCCAGGTGTCCCACATTGGATTTCACCGCACCCAGCAGTGCGGGCTGGTCGGCCGCGCGGCCCTTGCCGACCACCCGTCCCAGTGCGTCGGCCTCGATCGGGTCACCGAGGATGGTGCCGGTGCCGTGCGCTTCGACGTAGTCGACGGTGCGCGGGTCGATGCCCGCGTCCTTGTAGGCCTTGCGCAACACGTCGGCCTGCGCGTCGGGATTGGGCGCCAACAGCCCGTTGGACCGACCGTCGTGGTTGACCGCAGTGCCGGCGATCACGGCGAAGATCTGGTCGCCGTCGCGGCGCGCGTCGGCGACGCGCTTGAGCACCATCATGCCGCCGCCCTCGGAGCGGGCGTAGCCGTTGGCGTCGTGCGAGAACGACTTACAGCGGCCGTCGGGCGCCAGCACGCCGCCGACCTCGTCGAAGCCCAGGGTCACCATCGGGGTGATCATCGCGTTGACGCCACCGGCGACGACGGCGTCGACGTCACCCGCACGCAGCGCCTTGACGCCCTCGTGCACCGCGACCAGTGACGACGAGCACGCGGTGTCGATGGACATGGAGGGGCCGCGGAAGTCGAAGAAGTAGGACACCCGGTTCGCGACGATCGAGCTGGCCGTGCCCGTGATGGCGTACGGGTGGGCGGCGTTGGGGTCGGCGATGCTGAGGAACGTGTAGTCGTTGTTCGAGCTGCCGACGAAGACCCCGACGCTCTCCCCGCGAAGGCTGGACGCCGGAATCCTGGCGTGCTCCAACGCTTCCCAGGTCAGCTCGAGGGCCATCCGCTGCTGCGGGTCGAGGTTGTCGGCCTCCATCTTCGACAGCGCGAAGAACTCGGAGTCGAAGCCCTTGATGTCGGACAGGTAGCCGCCGCGGGTATGCGCCTTGGCCACCCGCGCGGCGATGCGCGGCTCGGCGAGGAACTCCTCCCAGCGGCCCTCGGGCAGCTCCGAGCTGGAGTCCTTGCCATCGAGCAGGGCACGCCACATCTCGTCGGGAGTGTTCAGGTCGCCGGGGAATCGCGTGCCGATGCCGACGATGGCCACGTCGTATTCGGCGGAGTCGACGTCCTTGGTGCGCGACCAGTCGTAGTCGTCGTCGACGGGAGCTTCGTCTTCGGGGTCGCCCTCGACGATGACGGTCGCCAACGATTCGATCGTCGGGTTCCGGAACACGACGGTGGCGGTCAAGGTGACGCCGGTGAGATCCTCGATGTCACTGGCCATCGCGACGGCGTCGCGTGACGAGAGACCCAGTTCGACCATCGGTGCGGACTCGTCGATGCGATCGGCGGGTTGCCCCGTCGCGTCGGCGATCCAGTTGCGCAGGTACTCCCGCAGCTCGGCGACCGTCTTGTCGGTACGCGCCGGCCCGACACCTGCCGGCGATGGCGAATTATCTTCGGATTCAGTCATGTTCACAGTCACTTTCGCCGGTGTGCGGCCTGAGTGGGACCGACGATCGCGTCAGTCCGCCTGATCGGGGAAGTCGTTCGCGATCTTGCCGCTGCGCAGGGTGCCGTCCAGGTAGGCCGAGCGGCACGCCCGGCGGCCGATCTTTCCGCTCGACGTACGCGGAATGGCACCCGCAGGCGTCAGCAGCACGTCGCGCACCGTCACGCCATGCCGGACCGCGATGGCGGCACGGATCTCGTCGGCCACCGGCGCGAGGTCCATCTTGTTGGCGCCGGCGGCCCGCTCGGCGACGATGACGAGCTGCTCGGAGGAGTCGCTGGGGTCGCGCTTCAGACCCGCGTGCGCGTTCTCGAACACCACGTCGGGCAGTTGATTGGCAGGCACCGAGAACGCCGCGACGAAGCCGGTCCGCAGCGCCTTGCTTGCCTCTTGCGCGGAGTACTCGAGGTCCTGCGGGTAGTGGTTGCGGCCGTCGACGATCACCAGGTCCTTGACGCGGCCGGTGATGTAGATGTCGCCCTCGTAGAAGGCGCCGAAGTCGCCGGTGCTGACCCAGGTGGCGTCGTCGGGCGCGCCCTCGGCGTGCGACGCGCCGATCCTGGACTTGAGGATGTTGTGGAACGTGGCGATGGTCTGCTCGGGCCTGCCCCAGTAACCGGTGCCCATGTTCTGCCCGCTGATCCAGATCTCGCCGATCTGCCCATCGGGCAGCTCGCTGGCCGACGCGGCGTCGACGATGACAGCCCACTCGGACACGCCGACCTTGCCGGCGGACGCCTGCGCGACGGCCGACGGCGCGTCCTCGGCGACCTCGACGAAGCGGTAGGAGTTGAGCTGCTCACGGTCGACGTAGACGATCTTCGGCGGCTCGTCGGTGGCGGTGGTCGATACGAACAGCGTGGCCTCGGCCAGCCCGTAGGACGGCTTGAGCGCCTTCGGGTTGAAGCCGAACGGCCCGAACGCCTCGTTGAACCGGCGCACGGTGGCCGCGGAGATCGGCTCGCTGCCGTTGAGCACGGCCTTGACGTTC
This sequence comes from Mycolicibacterium sp. TUM20985, assembly GCF_030295745.1. Classification (NCBI taxonomy): domain Bacteria; kingdom Bacillati; phylum Actinomycetota; class Actinomycetes; order Mycobacteriales; family Mycobacteriaceae; genus Mycobacterium; species Mycobacterium antarcticum. The sequence goes on along the minus strand of NZ_AP027291.1, from coordinate 341,882 downwards.
GACAGGTCAAGGGGCGGTTCGCCGTCCTTGGGGACGCCGCGGGCGGCCGCGTGATCGAAGGCGAAGTTCGGCGCGACGGAGATGACGCTTCCCGTGTCGTCGTCCTTGCGGGCCATCTCGCGAATCCAGCGACCGGGCCTGCGGACGAACGCCGCCGGCGTCATGAAGGTGATGTAGTGCCCCACGACGGGCGGGATCATCGCGGTGATGAGACCCATGTCGTGGAAGAACGGCAGCCAGGTGACGCCGCGGTCGCCCTCGTCGCCGCCGATTCCCTCGATGACCTGGACGATGTTGGTCGCCAGGTTGAGGTGGGTGATCTGCACGCCGGTGGGGACGCGGGTCGACCCGGACGTGTACTGCAGGTAGGCGATGGTGTCGTGGGTGACGTCCTCCTGCACCCAGGTGGCGCCGACCTCATCGGGCACGGCGTCCACGGCGATCACGCGGGGCCGCTCCTTGGCCGGCCGGGTGCGGAAGAACTTGCGCACGCCTTCGGCGGAGTCGGTCGTGGTCAGGATTGCGGTGGGCTGACAGTCGTCCAGGACGGCGTGCAGCCGGCCGACGTGGCCGGGCTCGGCCGGATCGAAGAGGGGCACGGCGATGCGGCCGGCGTAGAGGACGCCGAAGAAGCCGATGAGATAGTCCAGATTCTGGGGGCACAGGATGGCCACGCGGTCACCGGGCTGGGTGACCTGTTGCAGCCGCGCACCGACCGCCTTGTTGCGGGCGCTGAAGTCACGCCAACCAAGGTTGCGTGCGACGCCGTCGCGCTCGGTGGAGAAATCGATGAACTGGTAGGCGAGGTTGTCGCCGCGCACCTTCGCCCACTTCTCCACGTGCCGGACGAGATTGCCGCTGTCGGGAAACCTGATCAGGCCGTCCTTCAAGAACGGGTTGTGGAATCCCATTTGTCACACTCTCCTGTCGACGCCGATCCCGTCCTCAGACGGACGAGGCCAAACCTCAAGATCGTACCGGGGCGCAGCGGTCTGCTTTTGGACCAATGACGCGTGGCACTTCGCCGTGTTTCTGGGGCGAGCTTCTTACTTTTCTCTTAATGTTAGGTGACCTTCACGCAGAGGCCAAATCTCGACGCTCATCCGTGTTTTGGGCGCGGCGCGCCGTCGATGACGCCCCGGGTCCACGCCTCGGTCCACTGCGTTGCGGTCTGTCCGTCGAGGGACCAGAACTGTGGGGTGTTGTACAGGGCATGCACCGGCTGACCTGCACCCCCGCTGAGGACCTCCAGCGTCTTCGGCAGGTTGACGATGGAGAACGCCCCCTCGGGTGCCGAGCAGATTAGATCACCCGTCGCGCAGATCTGATTCGTCCGGTCGTTCAGGGCGCCGAAGCCACCGGGGCGCGGGCCGCTCATGGTCAGACCCAGCGCCGACAGCGTCGGCACCTCCTGCAGCGTGATCTCCGCACCCTGCCCGGGCGGGTTGGGGCCGACGTCCTGGCCCACTCCGGCCTCCCTGCGGCCGTCGGCGATCAACGTCACACCGAGCACGAGGTCGGCGTCGACCGGGCCGCGGCCGTTGCCGATGTCGCTGGCGATGTCACCGCCGATGACGGCGCCCTGCGAGAACCCGACGATCACGTAACTCGTCAGCGGGCAACGGTTGTTCATGTCGGTCAGCGCCTGGATCGCCGCCCGGCTTCCCTCGGTGCGACTGTCGTTGTAGGACATCTGCTTGTCCGCCGCGAACGGATTGTGGAACTGAGCGGTGTACGGAACCGTGTACATGGCCACCCGATCCTCGCCGAAGGCCTGGCGGAGCGGGTTGGTCACGTTGAGTAGCAGCGCGATCGGGAACTGCGTCGGATTCACCGGATCGAGTTGTGGTGAGGACTCCCAGGTGCCGGGAATCGACAACACCATCACGTCCGCGCAGCTGGCGTCCTGGAACTCCGGCCGGGGCTTCTGGCCAGGCGTGGTCGCCCCGGTCGGCGGCTGCGCCGTCGGCGGCACGGCGCTGGGAGGCAGCGGTTCGGGCGACCGCATGACGATCCACAGGCCGACGACGACGAGGCCGACCAGTACCGCCACCGCCCCGGCTGCGGTCAAAGCGAGGACGACGTGGCGTTTGCGTCGGCGATTGGTGGCCATGAAGTGGGAGGTCTCCTACTAGCAAAGGGTGTGGGTGGCGATGCGAATGTAGTCGGCGGTCTCGGCGTTCACCTGCCCGGCGGGGGCCGCCACCGACTCACCGTACGAATCCCTGACGTCACCACGCACCATCGGCAGGACGAAGTCCCACACCACCTGATCGCTCTGGTTGGCGGCCCGAGCCTGGCACACATAAGACCCGATGCTCAACGCCGACAGTTCACTGGACGGTGTGACACCCGATTCGGTCAGCGCGTCGAGGAACGACCGTTGCGCGGGGGTGACCACCAACTCCGGTTCATCGCCCGGCTCGGCGACTGGAGGAGCAGCGAAGGTCTGGGCGCTGGTGCCCGCCGCCGTGGTCTCCGACGGTGCCATGCCGATCGTTGCCATCACGTCGTCGCCCATCCCGCAGCCGCTGACCATCAAGGCTGCACAGGCCATCGCGGCGCTTGCCGTTCGCGGTCTGTCGAGGTGCACGACTCCAAGGTACCGGCTGAGCGAGACCAAGCCGGGAAGCGTTTGCTAAGTCTGCACCCGCGGGTGCTACTTGATGGCGGCGACGAGGTCACCCGACATGGCCGCCAGCTGAGGACCCCAGCTGCCCCAGTCGTGTTGCCCCGAGGTCGGAAAGTCGAAGTGGGCGTTGTGCCCACCGACGCCGCGGTAGTGCTGATAGAACGTCCGGTTGCTACCGGCCGCCTGGTCGCAGAAGCCGATCATCGCGACGGGATCAGTGCACGACAACGCCCCGGGGCTGTAGATCCACAGCCGAGTGTTGTTGGCCACCAACAGGCTTACGTGGACGTCGGGGTCGTGCCACTTCCAGCGGCCGAGCTGCGCCGCACCCCACATCGCCTGGGTGTTGACGCCGCCGTACTGCGCCATGCCCGCCGTGATGGCACCGTTCAGCGCGGTGGCCGACGGCGTCATGAAGCCCGACATCGAGCCGGCGTAGCGAAACCGGTCGGGGTGGAAGGTCGCCATCATGAGGGCACCGGTACCGCCCTGGGAAGCGCCCACGACGCCGTGCCCGTTGGGGGCCAGGCCCTTGTTCGCGGCCAGCCAGTCCGGCAACTCCTGGGACAGGAAGGTCTCCCACTGCCTACCGCCGTCGGCCTCCCAGTTGGTGTACATGGTGAAGGCGCCGCTGGCCGGTGCGGCCACCGAGATGCCCTTCCCTGCCAGGGTGCTCATGGCGTTGCCCGCCGTGACCCAGTTGTTCACCGGGTCACCCGCGTTGAAGGCATCGAGGAGGAACACCGCATGCGGGCCCCCCGCCTGGAACGCCACCGGGATGTCGCGGCCCATCGCCGCCGAGGGAACCATCAGGTACTCGACGCCGTCGGCCTTGGCGACATGCGGGCTGGCCACCCAGAGACCGACGGCCAGCATCAGGGCGAATGTCGTACGACCCCAGCTTGATATGCGGCTCCGCCGCGGGAGCGTCGAGAACAGCCTCATACCCATCTCACCCATCTGTCGATCGCCTGAACGCACCGCCCTAACGGATCTCTCGACGGGCGCATGCAGCAACGGCTAGTGAATCACATCACGACGATGAGCCGCGCCGGAAACGAAGCGGGTCTGCTCTTCGCGCAAGCGCTCGACGAAAGACGGCGGCGACCCCCGAGGGGATCGCCGCCGCCTATCCGTCTGTTTTGCTACGGCTTACGAAACGGCCGTCGGAACCGCGTTGAGGACGCGCTGGATGTCCGGCTTCATCGCCTGCAGCTGCTGACCCCAGTACGGCCAGTCGTGGGTCCCGCTCTCCGGGAAGTTGAACACGCCGTTGTTGCCACCCGCGGCCATGTAGTTGGTCTGGAACTGCTTGTTGGTGCGCAGCGTGAAGCTCTCCAGGAACTTGGCGGGCAAGTTGTTGCCACCCAGCCCGGACGGAGTGCCGTCGCCACAGTAGATCCAGACACGCGTGTTGTTCGCGACGAGAGTCGCCATGTTGGCCGGCACCATCGGGTCGTTGTACTTCCAGGCCGGGTCGGTCTCCGCCTTGCCCCACATGTCATCGGCCTTGTAGCCGCCGGCATCACCCATCGCGGTGTTGATCAGTCCCGGCCACCAGCCCTCGGAAGGGTTGAGGAAGCCCGACAGCGCCGCCGCGTACTGGAACTGCTGCGGGTGGTGGATTGCCAGGGTCAGCGATGCCGAACCGGCCATCGACAGCCCGACGGCCGCGGTACGGGTCGAGTCGACGCCGTTGTTGGCCGCCAGGTACGCAGGAAGCTCCTGGGTCAGGAAGGTCTCCCAGTTGTACGTCAGGCAGGTGCCACTCTTCTTGCCGCACGCCGGCTTGTACCAGTTGGTGTAGAAGCTGGACTGGCCACCGACGGGCATGACGACCGAGACGCCCGAGCCGTTGTACCACTCGAAGGCGGGCGTGTTGATGTCCCAGCCGTTGAAGTCGTCCTGCGCGCGGAGGCCGTCGAGCAGGTAGGCGCTGGGCGAATTCGCCCCGCCACTCTGGAACTGCACCTTGATGTCGCGACCCATGCTGGGCGACGGCACCATCAGGTACTCGACCGGGAGGCCCGGCCTCGAGAATGCTCCGGCTGTTGCCGAACCGCCGACGCCGGCGATCAGTCCCGACAGCGTTCCCGCCGCCAGGGCCGCGACCGCGAAGCGGCGCGCCATCTTGCCTACGAAACTCATGCGTGTATGAATCCTTTTCATTCGAATGCCGCACGACAGACGCGCTGCGTGCGGTAGTAGTCAACCACACGCAGGAGTGATCGCTCGCTCCTGCGGGTGTCCTGCCTGGTCACCGGCTCAGCCATTGAGTGCGGCGATCAGATCGGGCTTCAGGGCCTGCAGCTGCTGACCCCAGTAGGCCCACGAATGGTTTCCCTCGGGTGGGAAGACGAACGTGGCATTGCTGCCACCAGCCTTGGCGTACCTCTCTTGAAAGCGCTTGTTGCTGTTGATCGCTAGCGATTCCAAACTGTTGGCGTTCAGCGACTGGCCGGGGTCGACGTTCTCGTCGAGGGGGCCGCCACCGGGGGCGCAGTAGATCCACAGCCGCGTGCGGTTGGCCACGAAGCGATCCACCTGCAGCACGGGATCATTGCGCTTCCACGCCTGGTCCCACGGCGGGCCCCACATGTCGTCCACGTTGTAACCACCCGCGTCGAGCATGGCCACCCTGATCGCCTGCTTCATGAACAGCGTCGACGGGTTGAGGAACCCCGAGAGCGACGCCGCGAAGCTGAACTGGGCCGGGTGATACGCCGACAGGATCAGGCTGGCGCCGCCTGCCATCGACAGGCCGACGATGCCGTTGCCGGTCGGTGAAAGCCGTTTGGCTGCTGCGAGGTACGTGGGGAGTTCCCTGGTCAGGAACGTCTCCCACTTATAGGTAAAGGTCTGGTCGTTGAAGCTCGACGGTGAGTACCAGTCGGTGTAGAAGCTCGACTGACCGCCGACGGGCATGACCACCGAGACACCCGACCGATGGAACCACTCGAACGCGGGCGTGTTGATGTCCCAGCCGTTGAAGTCGTCCTGCGCACGCAGCCCGTCGAGCAGGTACACCGCCTTGCTCGGCCGGGTGGCAACGGCAGGGGCGTCGGCGGGCGCCGGGTCACCGGCGGGCTGGTACTGGACACGGATGCTGCGGCCCATTGCCGTGGAGTAGACGTCGAGGTACTCGACCGGCAGGCCCTCGCGGGAGAACGCGGCCGCCACGGGGGTGCCGCCCGAGACGTCGCCGATCACCGTCGCGGCGGGCACCGACAGCACCACGGCAATCGCCACGGCCGCGCGCCGAAGCCCGCGATTCGCGGCGCCGAGGCGCGTCATCGTCCACATGGGTAGCACTCAACCATCCAATTTCTCATGTCCGGTACCGCTGATCGGCGGTTTCCGTGGCACAGCACATGGCAAGCGGTGCTTCTCGATTGCTTATCGCCTGAACGCGGCCTCTGCGTTACCGAACCATCACCAAACCATCGGAACACGCTGGCAAACAAATCTCGTGGAGTTGGTCACGGTCCCGTCGCGGGGAGACCCGTGTACGGCGGCACCTTGGTCGGCGGGGGCTCCAGACCGCATCGCACCAGCTCATAGAGCGGGACGCGGTCGATCCGGTACTTGGTGAACTCCCACGCATTCGCCACGTTCGAGGCGAAGCGCTTCACCCCCAGCGGACCCCGGATGGAGGAGAGCATGGCCTCGGTCTCCGGACAGGTCAGGGCGACCTTGGCCTGGGTCACCCAGTCCTCGTCGAGATACGGCGGAATGTAGGGCCGCTCCGGCAGGAAGGGTCCCTCGGCGACCGCCCAGTCGGGGAACAGGTTCTTGTCGTGGCCGATGCGGCCGTCGTCCAGTCGCGCGGTGTGCGCGGCCAGCGGGTTGGCCAACCCGATCTGGTCGATGACCCGGACGTCGAGACCGACGTTCATGCCAAGCATGCCGAGGTTGGTGAAGAAGACGGTGTGGGGACCGCGACGCTGTTTCTCGGTGAGCGGAGGTTCGCCGGGCGGCGGGGGTGGCGGCGGGATCGCGGGCACGACGTCCCACTGGTCGTAGTTGCCCGACGGCAGCAGCAGGGCGCCTTCCGGAGTGTTGTCGATGGCCTGGAGAACGGCACGCATCCGCGGGTAGTCGAGGTAGTCGGCGGCCGTCAGCGGATGCGCGTGGCCCGTGGCCTGCGCGTAGAAGCGGCGTTCGTCCACGATGCCCGAGTACGTCACCCGGGTGGCGTCGGCTCCGAGCCCCGGCGAGTTCGCCGCCCACAGCGACCAGCCGACGATCGCCAGCCAGAACACCGCCGACGCGCCCGCCAGCAGATAGCCCGGACCGCGGACCGCCCGCATCCCGGACGGAAGGACGACCGGAATGACCGAGATGGGCGCGAGCAGACAGAACAGCGGCGTCAACAAGACGCGGCCGTGCATGAAATCGCCGCCCTGACGGATCCAGTAGATGGCCTGCAGCAGCCCGCTGGCGAGCATGAAGACCACGACGGCCGTGGGACTTTGAACGATGCCCGCCCACCGCCCCCGGCCGGCGGCGACCGGACCGCGCTTGCGCCACAGCAGACTCCGGACGCCCAGCAGCAGCAGGCCGAGCCCCGCCAGCAGCACCAGCGGTATCCACAGGAGATACGGCTCGTTGAAGTTGCCGAGGTAGACGAAACCCTGCGACCACTTGGACCCCGACGCGTCCTTGGCGATCGCGGTGCCGGGAACGAGCAGGCCGTAGTACCCCATCCGGAAGATCTGATACAGCACCGGGAGCAGACCGCCGGCGACGACGATGAGCAGCCGCCGACGCCAGCCGCGCGCCGCGACGAGCATCATCACCAGGGCGAGACCACCGATCAGGGCGAGCTCCGGACGGACCAACACGGACAGGCCCGCCAGGAATGCCAGGGCACCGTCGAACACGCGACCGGTAGCGTTGGCGGGGGGCTCGTTCGACGCGGGCCGGTGCACCCTGGGAGCCTGCGACCAGCACACCATCATCCACCACAGCAGGCCGAGATAGGCCAGCACCAAACCGTTTTCGAGGCCCGAGGTGGCGAAGTCACGCGCCGGGGGAACCGCGATGTACACCAGCGCGCCCGCCGGCAGCAGCAATGCCCGCCTCCCCCGCAGGCCCGGTGCGTAGAGCCGGCCGGTGCCCAGCATCACGAACACGACGCCCGCGATGCTGAGCGTCAGGGCCAGCGTCAACGCCACGTACTCCAGCTTGAGCGGACCCCCGATCCACGCGCCCAGCGTGACGAGGTACGTCCACACCGTCGAGGTGTTGGCCTCCACCCGCTCGCCTGCGTTGAACACGGGCCCGTTGCCCGCCAACAAGTTTCGTACGGTCCGCAGTACGATCAATCCATCGTCGGCGATCCACCGTCGCTGCCAGGCCCCCCAGGTGAACATGGCCCCGACGAGCACCACACTGACCCACAGGCTGACCCGCACGGTGGGGTTGAAGCGAAATGCCGGCCAGCGGGCCGTGAACCGCTCAGCTGAAGTAGGCCGCTGCACAGACGCTTCCGATCCACGCCACGGCGAGCAGCTGCAGCACACGATCGCGCAGCGCGATGTCCTCGGGTTCGCCCGCCAGCCCTCCGTCGACGTCCACCGCGTAACGCAGGATCGCGATGGTGAACGGAACCATCGACACCGCATACAGCGACCCGCCGCCCATGCGGTCCCGCTCGAAGGCCCAGAGCCCGTAGCAGAGCACGACGGCGGTGGCGGACAGCGTCCACACGAACCGCAGATAGGTGCTGGTGTAGCTCTCCAGCGACTTGCGGATCTTGGCGCCGGTGCGCTCGGCGAGGCGTAGCTCGGCGTACCTCTTGCCGGCCGCCATGAACAGCGACCCGAACGCCATGACGAGCAGGAACCATTGCGACAGTGGGATGTTCGCGGCGACGCCGCCGGCGATGGCCCGGATCAGGAATCCCGACGACACGATGCAGATGTCGAGCACCGCCTGGTGCTTCAAGCCGAAGCAGTACGCCATCTGGACCGCGATGTAGATGGCCATCACCAGCGCCAGGTTGGGCGACACGTACCAGGCGAGGCCCATCGACACGGCGCCCAGCGCCACCGCGAGGCCGTACGCCAGCGGGACCGGTACCACTCCCGCGGCGATCGGCCGGAATCGCTTGGTGGGATGCGCCCGGTCGGCCTCGACGTCGCGGGCGTCGTTGACCAGATAGACGCACGACGCCGCGAGGCTGAACGCCACGAACGCGATGAGGACGTTGACGCCGTCGTCGAAGTCGAATCGGACATCGCGACCCAGCGCCGCCACGGGGGCCGCCAGGACGAGGAGGTTCTTCACCCACTGTCGCGGCCGGATCGCCTTGACGAGGCCGCTGGCCAGATTCTTCGGCGGTCCCGCCACGGGGGGTGCTTCTTCACTCATGCGGGTCACCCGTCTCCTTCCGATCCACTCGATCACCGAGGGCGCCGACCACCTGGGCGACGGCGGTGCCGAGCGCCACTCCGGCGAGCACATCCGTCGGGTAGTGCACGCCGAGCACCAAGCGAGACAACGCCATTGGCGGTACCAGGAGCCATGGCAATGGGAGTCCCGTCGCGCGGCCCAGCAGAATTGCGGCGGCGGTGGTCGACGTCGCGTGTGCCGACGGGAAGCTGAGCCGGCTCGGCGTCGCGACATTCACGGCGATCGACGGGTGATGCGGGCGTTCGCGCTTCACCACGCGTTTGACGACGACCGCGCTCGCGTGGGCCCCGAACGCACCGATGCCCGCCGTCAGCCAGACCCGGCGCCGCCGCGGTTGCAGCAACGCGCCGAGCAGGGACACCCCGACCCAGCCGGCGCTGTGCTCGCCGAAGTGCGACAGCGCCCGCGCCCCTGGCAGGACGCCGGGCCGCCCGGCGAGGGCCGACTGGACGGCGACCAACGCCGCGTCCTCACCCCGCAGGGCGTCGGTCACCGCGACACTTCTGCCGGTGAGTTCGGCGAGGTCGGCAGTACCGACTCCCACTTCTGCGTGCTGGAGAGCACCGGCAGCGCGTCGCGATAGACCCGGCGCATTCGGTTGAACCTGCGCGCCAGCAGGGCCTGACGCTTCATCGATTCGCGTAGTAGTTCGAACATCTTGTCGCGGTCGCGCTGGCGGAACACCACGCCGCGCCCGTCGGCCGTCGTGACGGTCACGCCGTCGACCCGCGACAGCGAGAACCAGCGCGCGTCCTGCGTCGCGACATTGATCTGCGGACGGACGTGATGCTCGGGATCGTGAGTTCGGAGCTGGTGCAGGATGCCGCGGGTCAGACGCACCGCGATCGACAACGGACTCACGGGGATCTTGATCTTCTTGCGCCAGCGCTTGTCCGACGGCGTCGGAAGCGACGTGGCACTGGGCAGCACCACCGCGTCGGGGAACTGGGCCCGCATCGCGCGCACCTCGGGCAGCGCCGACTCGAGGATCGAGAAGATGTGCTCGGGGCCGGCGAGGAAGTCGTCCATTGCCTTGTTCTGAATGGCAACCGTCGAATACTCAAGGCAGAGAAGATGTTTGATCGTCGCCTTGAGATGGCTCCCGATCAGACCGGAAATGCCACCGTCCCAATGCATGGCGGCGACCACCAATCGATTGCGCAGGTGGAAGTACGCCTGCCAGTCGATGGCATCGTCCTTGTCGCTCCACGCCATGTGCCAGATCGCGGCCCCGGGAAGCGTGACCGTCGGGTAGCCGTGCTCACCGGCACGCAGCCCGTACTCGCAGTCGTCCCACTTGATGAACAGCGGCAGAGGCTGGCCGAGTTCCTCGGCGACACTGCGCGGAATCATGCACATCCACCAGCCGTTGAAGTCGGCGTCGATGCGGCGGTGCAGCAGACGGCTGCGATATTCCTCTTCGTCGTTGAGCGGGTACTTGGCGAAGTTGTGGTCGTACTCGGTGTTGACGGCGTTGGTCCACATGAAGTTCGCCTGGTCGACCATCTCCCCCATCACGTGGAGGTGCGACGGCTCCTGCAGGTTGAGCATCTGACCGCCGACCAGCGTCGGGGTCTTGGCGAAGCGGTTGAACGCCAGCGCCCGCAGGATCGAGTCCGGCTCGATGCGGATGTCGTCATCCATGAACAGGATCTGTTCACAGTCGGTGTTCTTCAGCGCTTCGTACATGACGCGGCTGTAGCCACCCGAACCGCCGAGGTTGGGCTGGTCGTGGATCGTCAGCCGGCTGCCGAGTCCGGCTGCGGCCGCGGCGAAGTCGGGATGGTCCTTGGCTTTCGAGGTGCCCTGATCGGAGACGATCACCGCGGAGATCACCTCGTCGACCAGCGGGTCCGACGTCAGGGTCGCTAGCGCATTGACGCAGTCAGCCGGTCGGTTGAAGGTCGGGATGCCGATGGCGACGTTGGCCCGGCCGGGTGCGGGTTGCGGTGCGTACCAACCCGCACCGTGCAGCGTCACCTTGCTATCGGTGGTGACGTCGAACCAGATCCAGCCGCCGTCCTCGAACGCATCGAGGCCGATCTCGAACTCGGCGAAGGTGGACGTGGTGGAGTCGGCACTCGCGACGGCACTGCCGCCCACCGTGATTCGCGCCCCGGTGGCCTTGGAGCGGTAGACGTCGACGCGGGCGCTGCCCGTCAGCTCGACGCGCAACACCACCGATTCCAGGATCGACCAGCGCCGCCAGTAACTGGCCGGGAAGGCGTTGAAGTAGGTCGCGAACGACACCTCGGACTCGGCGCCGATCTCCAGCGTCGTGCGGCTCGGGGCGTGGGCCCGCCGCGCGTTGGTGGTGGACTCCTCGATGTAGAGCTTGCGCACGTCGAGCGGCTCGCCGGGCCTGGGCAGGATGACGCGGGACAGCAGGCTGACCGCCCTGGCCTGTCCCGCGCCGAGCGCGCCCGAGGGAATGTCACTCATCATGTGCTGCTTTCTGTTTCGGGATCGCCGAGCGGCGCACCGTCGCGCAGGTGCGGTGCCAGCGTGTTGTCGTACATGTTCAGCGCACTGGCGATGGCCATGTGCATGTCGAGATACTGGTAGGTACCGAGGCGTCCGCCGAACAAGACCTTCTGCGACGCGGTCTCGGCCTTCGCCCTCGAGCGGTAGGTGGTGAGCAGTTCGCGATCGGCTTCGGTGTTGATCGGATAGTAGGGCTCGTCGTCGGCGTCGGCGAACCGCGAAAACTCCCGCATGATCACGGTCTTGTCCGTCGGGTAGGCGCGCTCGGGATGGAAGTGCCGAAACTCGTGGATGCGGGTGTAGGACACGTCGGGGTCGTTGTAGTTCATCACGGGCGTGCCTTGGAAGTCTCCGCGGTCGCGGATGACCTCGAGCTCGAAGTCCAGGGTGCGCCAGCCCAGCCGTCCCTCGGCGTAGTCGAAGTAGCGGTCCAGCGGGCCGGTGTACACGACGGGCGCGTCGGGGCTGGCGGCGCGGAGTTCTTGGCGGACGTCGAACCAGTCGGTGTCCAGCCTGACCTCGATGCGGTCGTCGGCGGCCATGTTCTTCAGCCAGGCGGTGTAGCCGTCGACCGGCAAACCCTCGTACGTGTCGTTGAAGTAGCGGTTATCGAAGGTGTAGCGCACCGGGAGGCGGTTGATGACCGCCGCCGGAAGGTCGACGGGGTCGGTCTGCCACTGCTTGGCCGTGTAGCCCTTGACGAACGCCTCGTACAGGGGCCGGCCGATCAGCGAGATGGCCTTCTCCTCCAGATTCGACGCATCGGCGGTGGAGATCTCGGCGGCCTGCTCGGCGATCAGCGCGCGCGCCTCGTCAGGGGTGAAGTACCTACCGAAGAACTGCGACACCAGGCCCAGACCCATCGGGAACTGGTAGGACTGCCCGTCGTGCATCGCGAAGACGCGGTGCTGGTAGCCCGTGAAGTCGGTGAACTGCCTGACGTAGTCCCACACCCGCTGGTTGGACGTATGGAAGAGGTGCGCACCGTACTTGTGGACCTCGATGCCGGTCTCGGGTTCCGGTTCGGAGTAGGCGTTACCGCCGAGGTGGGACCGGCGATCGAGGACGAGAACGCGACCGTCGAGCTGCGAGGCCACGCGTTCGGCGATCGTCAGGCCGAAGAATCCGGAGCCGACGACGATGAGGTCGAAGCGGCCAGCGGGCCGGGGCGCAGCGACCTGGGAAGAAGGAGCTGTCATCGGCAGCAAGGGTATCCGACGCCGACCTCACCGCCCGAATGCGTACTCGGCCCGTCGCCGGGTCGCGGCAGGTCGCAATTCGCTCACGATTGCGCATCGCCACTCTAGACACAGCAGTCTCAGCCGTACCATCGAACGCGTTGCATCAGAACGTCCGTGACCTATGAATCGCAAATCCAGAGAACACGGTCCAAGAACTTTTTGAGGAGACTTCCGTGCCTAACCGTCGTCGACGCAAGCTCTCGACAGCCATGAGCGCAGTCGCCGCCCTGGCCGTCGCAAGTCCAGTCGCAGTAGTTGCACTGTCCAACCTGTCCACCACCAACGAGGCGGCGCCACAGCACCGTGAGTTCGTCCAGGCCGCCCTCGTCACCGACCTGCCCAACGAACTGCTCGGGGCGTTGTCCCAGGGGCTCTCGCAGTTCGGCGTCAACCTGCCGCCGCTACCGACCGGTCTCTTGACGGGATCCGGCGCGCCCTCCGCGACAACCCTGACCACACCGGGTCTGGCGAGCACCGGCCTGACGGCACCAGGTCTGACGGCACCAGGTCTGACGGCACCAGGGCTGACGGCACCGGGATTGACGGCGCCGGGGCTCACGGCCCCAGGCCTCACCACCCCGGGCCTCACCACGCCCGGCCTCACCACCCCGGGCCTCACCACGCCCGGCCTCACCACCCCGGGCCTGACCACGCCCGGCCTGACCACGCCCGGTCTCACGACGCCCGGGTTGACCACACCCGGTCTCACGACGCCCGCCCTGGGCGACGTCGGGCTGACCAACCCCGCACTGACCAGCCCCGTCGGTACGCTGCCCGGGCTGACCACGCCGGCGGCCAACACCGGCCTGGGCCTCGGCGTACCGGGCGCGGGTGAGATCCCGATCGCCAACCCCATCGGCTTGGACGCGGCGTCGGGCACCTACCCGATCCTCGGTGGCGATCCGTCACTCGGCCTCGGCGTACCTGCCGCGACCAGCGGTGGCGGAGGTTTGCTCGGCGATCTCGGCAGCGCCGCTCAGACCCTTGGCGCCGGACAGGCCATCGACCTCCTCAAGGGGATGATCATGCCGATGATCACGGGAGCCATCCAGCAGAGTGCGGCGGCGGCCCCGGCGGCAGCCGCGGCGGCGGTCCCCGGCGCCTAGAGCCCGCGACGAAACGGCACCGCAGAAGCCGTCCCCTGGCTCTGCGGTGCCGTTGCGGGCGCAGATGCACCCCGCAACACACCGTGTCGAAACACGAGTAACACCTGACACATACGTAACATCGGTCCGTGCCGTGTCGTCGCCAACTGCCGTCGCTGCTCTTCTCTGCCGTGGCGGCGACGGCAGTGATGTTGCCGTTGGCCATGTACGGGATGCCCGACGAACCCGAACGGGCCCCGCTCGCCACGACCCCGCTCATCGTCGAACGACCACTCACCGACGTCGGCGGCGGTGAGACCATCCGCGAACTCCATCAGGACACCCCGTTCGCCATGGTGGCCCTGACCGCCGACGACCTAAGCGGAACGTCGGCCCGCGTCCGCGCCAAGAAGGCCGACGGCTCGTGGGGACCGTGGTACGAGGCGGAGGGCCTAGACGGCCTCGGCCCCGACGGCGTCTCCTGCAATCCCGCGGGTCACTGCGCTCCTGCCCCAGTGCGCGGAACCGAACCCGTCTTCGTCGGCCACACCACCGACGTGCAGATCGCGGTGCACCGCGCCGCTCCCGCCCCGGCAACCGTCGTGCACACTCCCCAGGGGCCGGGGCTCGGCTACGTACCGGTCAACGTCGAACGACCGCTGAGCCACGACCTGAAGGCCGTTCTCATCAGTCCACCCCAGGCACCCGTGGACATCTCGTCCATTCCCCCGGAGGCCGCCACCCCGCCCGGTGTTCCCCCCGCCGTCATCGGCCGGGCGCAATGGGGTGCCAACGAGTCGCAGGTGTGCGGAAACCCGGTGTACGACGGGGGCGTTCGCGCCGGCATCGTCCATCACACGGCGGGCAGCAACGAGTACGCCCCCGAGGACTCGGCGGGAATCGTCCGATCGATCTTCGAGTACCACACCCGCACGCTGGGCTGGTGCGACATCGCGTACAACGCCATGGTCGACAAGTACGGCCAGGTGTTCGAGGGCCGGGCCGGCGGCATGGACCGCCCCGTCGAAGGCGCCCACACCGGTGGCTTCAACACCGACACCTGGGGCGTGGCCATGCTCGGCAACTTCGATGCCGTGCCGCCGACGCCCATCCAGTTGCGCACCACGGGTCGGTTACTCGGCTGGCGCCTGGGACTGGACCACGTCGATCCGATGGGGACCGTCGTCCTGACCTCCGCGGGCGGTTCGTTCACCAGGTACGCCAGGGGCGCGGCCATCCCCCTGCCCACGATCTTCACCCACCGCGACGTCGGAAACACCGACTGCCCCGGCAATGCGGCCTACGCGGTGATGCCGCTCCTGCGTGATACCGCCGCCCACTTCAACACCCCCATCGGCCCCAAGAACCTGGCCGACACGCTTCGCGGCGGAGCCATCTTCACGAAGTGGGCGTCGATGGGCGGCGAGGCCAGCCCGCTGGGAGCGCCGCAGACCCCGGAGACCCCCGGAGACGGCGCGTCGCGATACGTGACCTTCGACAAGGGAGCGCTGTACTGGTCGCCCAACAGCGGGGCGGAACCCGTCACCGGGTCCATCTACGAAGCCTGGGGCAAACTTGGTTTCGAGCGCGGCGCCCTCGGTCTTCCCACCAGCGGTGAGATCCAGGAGCCGCTGTGGATCGTGCAGAACTTCCAGCACGGCACGCTGAACTTCGAACGTCTGAACGGCAAGGTCACCCGCGTCTTCGACGGCGTCGCCCTCGAGATCCCGCTGGACCCGGGCGAGGCACCCATACAGCTCGAGCGCTTCACGCCCATCGACCGCGGGTGACGGGGACCTAGAGCCACCAGCGTTCGAGGACGCGGGCCAACCCGTCGTCCGTGTTCGGCGTCGTGACTTCGTCGGCGGCGGCTTTCGCCTCGGGATGGGCATTGCCCATCGCCACCCCGAGACCCGCCCAGCGCAGCATCGGAATGTCGTTGGGCATGTCCCCGAACGCGATGACGTCATCGGCCGTGATGCCCAGCGGTCGGGCGACCTCGTCGACGCCGGTCGCCTTGCTGATGCCCAGCGGCACCACTTCGATCAGACCGTTGTTGGTCGAGTAGGTCAGATCGCCCCCGATCCCGATGTGCGGGGCGAGCGCCGCCGCCATGTCGGCACTGCGGGCGCCTGCCATGCGGATCAGCAGTTTGACCGCTGGCTCACCGAGTACGTCGGCCAGTGACACCTCGGTGTTGTCGGGATTGAGCCAGGCATGCTCGTATCCGGGTGAGCTGAGGAACTGCGGCGTCGCGGCGTCGTGCGCACTGCGGCCCACGCGTTCGACCGCGAGCCCCGCCCCGGGAATGACGCGCGTGGCCACCTCGGCCAGCTGAGCGAGCACGTCGGTCGACAACGTCTGCGCCGACAGGATGCAGTCGGTCGCCGAGTCGTACAGCACCGCACCGTTGGCGCACACCGCCATGGGGGCGAAGCCGAGCGCCTCCACGACCGGTGAGATCCAGCGCGGTGGCCGGCCCGTCGCGAGGACGAACTTGGTGCCCGCGTCCACCGCAGCCAGCACGGCGGCCTTGGTGCGGGGTGTGACGAGCTCGTCCTCGTCGAGGAGGGTGCCGTCGACGTCGGTGGCGATGAGTAGTGGCAGCACTAGTGGTTCTCCGAGTCCCTGCGTACGCGTTCGATCGGTTCGGCCTCTTCGCGGGTGTGCGCCTCGTCCATGGTGGGCGCGCTCCCGCCGAGCCGGTGTGGCACCCAGTAGGCACCGCTCGGGTGGTCGTAGGACCGCTGGACGTCGAATAGCAGTCCGGTCATCCGCCCGCGGAGCTCCTCGGTCAGTTCCTTCGCGGTCCCGGTCGGCGGCAAGGCCGACCCGACCGCGACCGTGATCGGAATCTTCTTGCGTCCCAAGTTCTTCGGACGATCCTTGGTCCAGATGCGATGAGCGCCCCAGACGATGAGGGGGACGATCGGCACCTGCGCCTCCTGCGCCATGCGCGAGGCACCGGTCTTGAAGTCCTTGAGCTCGAAGCTTCGGCTGATCGTGGCCTCCGGGTAGACGCCGACGATCTCCCCTTCACGGAGCCGGGCCACGGCGGCGGCATACGCGCCGGCGCCCGCGCGCCGGTCCACCGGGATGGTCTTGGTGTGCCTGATGAGGAAGCCGACGGCCGTCACCCTCTGCATCTCGGATTTGATCATGAAGCGCATCCGCCGCCCGCGCGCCTTGGCGGCCAGTGCGGCCGGAATGAAGTCGAGGTACCCGGTGTGGTTGATGGCAATCACCGCGCCGCCGGCGGCCGGGATGTTCTCGACGTCACGGAACGTGATTCGCGTGCCGGTGGCTCGCACCAGCATGCCGGCGGCGATCTCCAAGGCTCGGAAGACCGGTTCCATGCGGTCACTATCCCGATGACTCGTCCGGACCCGACTGCTCCTCGCGCAAGCGCTCGTCCGAAGTGGACTGCTCCTCGCGCAAGCGCTCGTCCGAAGTGGACTGCTCCTCGCGCAAGCGCTCGTCGCGGCGGGCGGCCTTCTCGGCCGCCTCCTCCGCATCCATCCGGTCCGCCTCGGCGAGAGTCGGTGCGCCGCCACCCAACCGGCGCGGCACCCAGAACTCACCCGCCGGGTGCTGACCATAGGCGACCTGGGCCTGCTCGAGGAGGTGCTGCATGCGTGAGTGCAGCAGCGACGTCAGCTCGGCGGCGGGCAGCGTGGGCATGATCGGCTCACCCACCGTGACGGAGATCGGCACCTTGGGCCGCAGCATCTTTCGCGGGTGTCCCTTGGTCCAGATGCGCTGAGCACCCCACACGATGTGCGGGACGATGGGCACGTCGGCCGCGATCGCCATGCGCGCGGCACCCGACTTGAACTCCTTGATCTCGAAGCTCCGGCTGATCGTCGCCTCCGGGTAGACGCCGACGAGCTCGCCTTCCTTGAGTCTCTGGCAGGCCTCGGCGAAGGAGGCCGCACCGCTGTTCCGGTCCACCGGGATGTGGCGCAGACTGCGCATGATGGGGCCGGTGACGCGGGAGTCGAAGACCTCGCGCTTGGCCATGAACCGAACCTTCCGGCCGAGGCCCTGCTCATAGGCCGGCAGACCAGCGAAGGTGAAGTCGAAGTAGCTGGTGTGGTTGATCGCGATGACGGCGCCGCCGGTGACGGGCAGGTGCTCAACGCCGTTGACCGTGAACGTCAGCCCCTGCAGCCGCCACACGCCGCGGGCGAGCTTGATGACAGTTCCGTATACCGGCTCCACGACAGATAGCCTAGTGCTGGTGCGCGGCTCGAGGGTGAGGAGGCCCGCACGTGGGAGGGTATGCACCATGACCGTCCCCGTTACATCCGCGAACGTTCCGAACGTCGTCGTCGAACTAGCGGCGGGCCGCGAGATAACCGCGGTCAGGGTCAACGAGCTCGGAGGCACCACGTTCTCGCTCGCGGGCGAGGAGTTCGTGAAGATCTGTGGTGACGAACAGGCCCCGTTGCTGGTCGCGGAAGCGCAGCGCACAAGTTGGGCCATCGACTACCGCCCGGTGCCGCGGGTGCTGTCGTCCGGCCCGAACTGGCTGCACACCGCGGCGCTGCCGGGCCTGTCAGCCGTCGGCCCGCACTGGATCAAGCGGCCGCGCACCTCGACGCGCGCGATCGCGCAGGGACTTCGCCTCCTGCATCGGTCGGCGCCAATCAAGACGTGTCCGTTCGGTGCGCCGTCCTGGGTGCCCCATGACGCGCCACCGGCAGACCTGCTCGTCGTCTGCCACGGCGCTGCATTGGCACCCAACACCATCGTCGCCGACGACGCCCAGTGCAGCGGAACCATCCACCTGGCCTATCTCGGCGTGGCGGATCGGTGGGCGGATCTCGCGATCGCCACGTCGTCGATCGAGGCGCACTTCGGGCCGGGGTTCGATGCAGAGTTCTACGACGAGTACGAGATCGATTCCGACGACGACCGCGTCGACTACTACCGGCAGTGCTGGGCGCGGCGGGCGGGCGGCCTTCGGTAGGATCGGAACGACGCATATCTCGTAGGGAAGGCAGTAAGTGCAGGTCACAAGCGTGGGACACGCGGGCTTCCGGATCGACACCAGCGCCGGGAGCATTCTGTGCGATCCATGGGTGAACCCCGCCTACTTCGCGTCGTGGTTCCCGTTCCCGGACAACAGCCAGCTGGACTGGGACGCCCTCGGCGACTGCGACTACCTCTACGTCAGCCACCTGCACAAGGACCACTTCGATCCGGCGCTGCTGGCGGCCCACGTCAGCAAGGACGCCGTCGTCCTGCTGCCCGACTACCCGGTGCCCGACCTACGTCGCGCGCTCGAAGCGCTCGGCTTCCACCGGTTCTTCGAGACGACCAACTCGGTGAAGCACCGCCTCACCGGGGAGAAGGGTGACCTCGAGGTCATGATCATCGCGCTGCGCGCCCCGGCCGACGGCCCCATCGGCGATTCCGGGCTCGTGGTCTCCGACGGCGAGACGGTCGCATTCAACATGAACGACGCCCGGCCCACCGATCTCGAGGTCCTCGAGTCCGAATTCGGCCATGTCGACGTCCACATGCTGCAGTACTCCGGCGCGATCTGGTACCCCATGGTCTACGACATGCCCGACCGCGCCAAGGAGGCGTTCGGCATTCAGAAGCGCCAGCGTCAGATGGACCGTTGCCGGCAGTACATCGCCCAGGTCGGCGCCACCTGGGTGGTCCCGTCGGCCGGCCCGCCGTGCTTCCTCGATCCCGCGCTGCGGGACCTCAACGACGACCACGGCGACCCGGCCAACATCTTCCCCGACGAGGTGGTGTTCCTCGACCAGTTGACCACTCACGGTCATGATGGCGGCCTGTTGATGATCCCGGGTTCGGTCGCGACATTCACCGGCTCGCAAAAGGATTCGCTGACCCACCCGGTCGCCGAGCCGGAGACGATCTTCACCAACGGCAAGGCCGCCTACATCGAGGACTACGCGCGCCGGATGGCTCCGGTGCTGGCCGCCGAGAAGGCCACCTGGGCCCCCGCCGCAGGCGAATCGCTGCTGGAACCTCTGCGCGCCAAGTTCGAGCCGATCATGTTGCAGAGCGATCAGATCTGCGACGGCATCGGTTATCCCGTCGAACTCCGGATGGGTCCGGAGTCGGTGGTCCTCGACTTCCCGAAACGCACGGTGCGAGAACCCGTTCCCGACGAGAAGTTCCGCTACGGCTTCGAGATCGCCCCCGAGCTGGTTCGCACGGTGCTGCGCGACGACGAGCCGGACTGGGTCAACACGATCTTCCTCTCGACCCGCTTCACGGCGTGGCGGGTGGGGGGTTACAACGAATACCTCTACACGTTCTTCAAGTGCCTGACCGACGAGCGCATCGCGTATGCCGACGGCTGGTTCGCCGAAGCCCATGACGACTCGGCGTCGATCACGTTGGACGGCTGGGACATTCAGCGTCGGTGCCCCCACCTCAAGGCCGACCTGTCGAAGTTCGGCGTCATCGACGGCACGACTCTGACGTGCAACCTGCACGGCTGGTCGTGGAATCTGACCAACGGCCGATGCCTGACGTCCAAGGGACACGAGCTCCGGAGCGCCAAGGCGTGAATGACCGAGCGAAGACCGGAGCGAGCGGGAGTCGAGGCGTGAATGCGCCAACGTACGACGACGGTCTGATTCAGCTGGACCATCGGGCGATTACGTTGCGCCGCTACCACTTTCCGTCGGGCACCTCGAAGGTCATCCCCCTGGGGTCGATCAAGGGTTACCGGGCGGAGTCACTGGGCCTGGTGCTGAACCGCTTTCGCATCTGGGGCAGTTCGGATCTGCGCCGCTGGCTCCCCTTGGACCCATGGCGACCGATCAAGTCGACGCTGGTGACACTGGACGTCCCCGGCACCCGCCCCAGCCCCGCCTTCACGCCGCTGCGGGCCAACGAGTTCGTCGCCGTCCTGGACGAGTTGCTGGGCGCCTAACCCTTTTCCCGCAGCACGGTGGCCTCGAGAAGTCGCTGCACCTGACGCGTCGCGACCCGACCTGCCGCCGTCAACGCCCGGCGGCCCGAACCCGGTGCCGCAGCGGCCTGTACCGACACCGTGTCACCGATGCGGAGGAGTCCCGGGCGGGTGACGTCGGCGTACACCCCGAGGAAGCGATCGGTGCGGTCCAATAGCTGCCGGGTGAGGGCGCGATCCAGGTCGAGTCCGGGTTGCGGCCTGGTGGGCACGACGCAGCGGATCGTCTTGACCGTGACGTGCATCGTGGCCGTGCCGATTTCGATGTCGCCGCCCACCCACGCCTCCTCGGGAAACTCCCCGTCGGGCCGATCGACGTCGACGAGGACGTTGGGCCGGAACCGTCGCACGTCGACCGCTTCGGCGCCCGTCGAGAGCGACGCCAGACTCGTCGAACTCATCAGGTGTACCGGCCCGAGGTCGACGAATGTGCCTGGCGGCGTGGAGAACCGCGCCAGGGTGAGGATCTGCTTGGGGGTGAACACCGTGGTGTCCGGCAGTGCCTCGGACTCCGAGAGCCCAAAGTCGCGACGGACTTCCGTGGCCGAGAAGTTCGCCTTGGACTGCTGCAGCGACAGGCGGTGCCGGCTGGTGTCCTCCAGCGGTGGCAGCGCGGTGAGCCGAACCTCGCGATCGACCAACGTCGAGAGCATGCCGTGCACCGCGTCATCGGAACTCGAGCACTCGCCACCGTCCGGGAAGGTGATGGTCACCTCGGGCACGTTGCCCGGTCCGGCGTCGGGCCCCGGTTCGATGACGTAGGCGGCCGTACACCCCAGCAGCTTGGGCAGCCGCCGCGCGGATGCGGTGACGTCGTTCTGCATGTCGCGCACGGCCCACAGTCGGTCGGCGTGCACACCGCGCCGATCGACCTGGACCGCGTCGACGCGGTGTCCGCCCATCGACTTGACCGGGAACCGCCACAGCTGAGATACCTCGACGCCAGCCATCATGTCTCCTAGCGGATCGAAACTATTTGTCGCAGTTCGGAATACGCATCGGACGCCGTGTCGTACACCCGCACGATGGCCTCGTCGCCCGGTCGCAGGAAGGTCGATTCGCCGAGTTCGGTGTAGCGGGTCGCGCCGATGCCGATCAGCACCTCCGACGGATGCCCGGAGGCGACCATCAGCGCCCCGACATCCTCCAGCGGCGTCTCCGCCGAGCCCTTCTGGTTGGCGAGACGCTCGGTGATCCAGTCGAGCAGGACTTCGCCGTAGTACGAGTAGCCGAGCAGTGGGCTGTCCACGCCGTATTCGTGCTCACTACCGTCCGCGGTGCGCAGGTGGCACACCAGCCGAAGCGTGGCCGTCGGCCCGTCGGGCGTCAGGTCGCCGATGTCGAAGAATTGCGCGGCCACGCCCTTGGAGGCCGCGCCCCAGTTCTTCTTGTGACTGATCTTCGGAGCGCCGGGACGGCGGATCGAACAGTCGTTGAACGCCCCGAGCGCAAACGGTCGCAGCGATACGACGGTGTCGCCCTGCCAGGTCACGTGGCAGGCCAGTCCGACCTCGGGCTCGATCTGCAGGTTCAGCGGGGTGTCGCTGTCGGGGAGCAGGATCGAGTCGTGCGACAGCGGATAGTCGCCCAGGAAGGTGTCCGAACCCGGTGCGTACCAAGGGAAGATGCCCTTCGGTGCCTCGCCCGTGCCCTCATTGGTCACGTTGACGAAGTCGGCGGCCTCGCCGGCCTGCTCGAGGTGACCGGCGAAATTGCCCGCCACGCCGAAGCCGAACCAGGTCCGCAGGTCGGCCTCGGCCAACTCCAACATCGAGGGTCCCGTCTCGCTCATGATGTCAACACCGACTTTCCTACGTAGGGCACCAGCGCCTCGGGAATGCGGACCGAACCGTCCGGCTGCTGGTGATTCTCCAGGATGGCGACCAGCCAACGCGTCGTGGCCAGTGTGCCGTTCAGCGTCGCTGCGATCTGCGGCTTGCCGTTCTCGTCGCGGTAGCGGGTCGACAACCGGCGCGCCTGGAACGTGGTGCAGTTCGAGGTCGACGTCAGTTCGCGGTACGCGCCCTGTGACGGGACCCAGGCCTCACAGTCGAACTTGCGGGCGGCTGAGGACCCCAGATCGCCTGCGGCAGTATCGATCACCCGGTAGGGCACCTCGATCAACGCGAGCATCCGGCGCTCGAGGTCCAGCAGCCGCTGATGCTCTGCCGCGGCGTCTTCGGGCTTGCAGTAGACGAAGGCCTCCACCTTGTCGAACTGGTGCACGCGGATGATGCCGCGGGTGTCCTTGCCGTAACTGCCCGCCTCGCGCCGAAAGCACGACGACCAGCCCGCATAGCGCCGCGGCCCCGCGGACAGGTCGATGATCTCGTCGGCGTGGTACCCGGCGAGTGGTACCTCCGACGTGCCGACGAGGTACATGTCGTCGGCTTCGAGCTTGTAGATCTCGTCGGCGTGTGCACCGAGGAAGCCGGTGCCCGACATCACCTCCGGGCGCACCAGCACCGGCGGGATGACGAGCGTGTGGTCGTTCTCCCCGGCGAGCTTGACCGCGAGCTGCATCAGGCCGAGTTGCAGCAGCGCGCCGAAGCCGGTGAGGAAGTAGAAGCGTGAGCCCGACACCTTGGCGCCCCGCTGCATGTCGATCATCCCGAGCGACTCGCCGATCTCCAGGTGATCCCTGGGGTCCTCGATCGCCGGCGGGTCGCCGACCACGTCGAGAACCACGTAGTCGTCTTCCCCGCCCGCGGGCACACCCTCGATGACGACGTTCGGGAGGGCCATGTGAGCCGCCGTGAACGCGGTCTCGGCCGCGGCCTGCTCCGCCTCGGCGGCCTTCACGGCTTCCGCGAGTTCCTTCGCGCGGGCCAGCAGGGCGGGCCGTTCGTCGGGGGACGCCCCGCCGACACCCTTGCTGGCCGTCTTCTGGTCGGCCCGCAGCCCGTCGGCGGCGGAGATCGCGGAACGCCTCGACGCGTCGGCGTTCAGCAGCACGTCGACGAGGGCGGGGTCCTCGCCCCGCGCCCGCTGCGACGCGCGGACCCGGTCGGGATCGTCACGCAGAAGCTTGAGGTCGATCACGGGGAAACCCTACGTTCGGCCCATCGGCCGCGGGGCACCCGGGCACGTGAACGACCCCCAAATCAGCGGCAAATAGATCGCCGGGGAACAACCACATAACGTTACAACTGCATCTCTTGTCACGAGTCGTGGCACGCCTGTCACAATGGAGCCGATGTTGGATGCACCCACCACTCCCGAACCGGGGACCACCCAGGCGGCAGACGACGCCAAGACGCCGTCTGACCGCCCGCCGTGGTGGCAGAGTCTGCAGGCCGCGTCGACCCGTCGGGCGCTGCTACTGACCGCCCTCGGCGGCCTCCTGATCGCCGGTGTCATCACCGCGCTCCCCGGTGGCGGACGCTCGGGGCTACCCGTCGGACTGAACGCCGGCTCGGCTGCCCTGGGCGGCAGCCCCCGGGGGAACGCCACGTTCGATCAGGCCGCCAGCGGTACCTGCCTGAACTGGCCGGAGCAGGTACCCGACGCCGCGCAGATCGTCGACTGCAAGGACGAACACCGCTTCGAGATCGCCGAGACCATCGACATGACGACGTTCCCCGGCACCGAGTACGGCCCCGATGCCGCACCGCCGTCGGAGGCCCGCATCAAGCAGATCAGCCAGGAGCAGTGTCAGGCCGCGGCCCGTCAGTACCTCGGCGCGAAGTACGACCCGAACGGCCGGTTCAGCGTCAGCCTGGTCTGGTCCGGCGAGAAGGCCTGGCGCCAGGCCGATGAGCGGCGCATGCTGTGCGGCCTGCAACTGGCCGGCCCGGACAACCACCAGCTCGCCTTCGCCGGCAAGGTCGCCGACATCGACCAGTCGAAGATCTGGCCCGCCGGGACGTGCCTCGGCATCGATCCCGCCACCAACCAGCCGACCGACGTTCCGGTGGACTGCGCAAAACCGCACGCCATGGAGGTCACCGGGTCGGTGAACCTGGCCGAGAAGTTCCCCGGCCCGGTCCCGCCCGACGGCGATCAGGACCAGTTCGTGAAGGACTCCTGCACGCAGATGACGGACGCCTACCTGGCGCCGACGGCGCTGCGGAAGACCACCCTGACGCTGATCTACAGCACCATCTCGCTGCCGAGTTGGACCGCGGGCAGCAAACAGGTGTCGTGCAGCATCGGCGCCACCCTGGGCAACGGTGGGTGGTCGACGCTCCTCAACAGCGCCAAGGGGCCACTGCTGATCAACGGGCAGCCGCCCGTGGCCGTGCCCGACATCCCGGAGGAGCGGTTGGACATGCCGCCCATCCCGCTGCCGTCGGTGGACACGTCGTCGCAGGTGTCGTCGCAGATCGACCTCAGCGATCAGAGCAGCCAGAGCAGCAATCAGGGCACCAACCACCTGCCCGGCCAGCAACAGGTCACCCCGACGCAGACCCAGACCTCGTCGGCACCCACGTCCTCCGGCGCCCCACCGCCGCCGCAGGGCAACACGTTCCTCAACGGTCCGCCACCTCCGCCGGGGCCACCGGCAGACGGGCAGGGACCCCCGCAGGACGGCGTGCCGCCACCGCTGCCACCGGGCGATCCGGCCGCCGTGCCGCCGCCGCCGCCCGCACCGGTGTTCCCCGGCCCGCCCGCCTAGCCGACGATGCCCGTTCGGATGAACCAGCAACGGTTCGACGAGTTGGTGTCCGACGCCCTGGACCGCATCCCGCCCGCGCTGGCCAAGGCGATCGACAACGTCGTCGTGCTCGTCGAGGACCGTCACCCCGACGAGCCGGACCTCTTGGGGTTGTACGAGGGCATCGCGCTCACCGAGCGCGATTCGACGTACTCCGGCTCGTTACCGGACACGATCACCATCTACCGCCACGCACTGCTCGACATCTGCGAGACCGACGACGACGTGGTCGACGAGGTCACCGTGACCGTGATCCACGAGATCGCCCACCACTTCGGAATCGACGACGAACGGCTGCACGAACTCGGCTGGGCGTGACCGCCGCATTCGATGGCTTAACCGTCAAAACCCCGCGCGGCAACCGGAATTCGTCGGTGCACGGTGCTAGAACGGAGCCATGACCGGTGTATGTCGCGAGTGCCGCGAGGGCCTCGAACACTGTCACGGCGCAATCGTCCATCACGCCTCGTTCGCGGTGGAGTGCACGGAGGACTGCGCCACCCCCGAGGCGCTGCATGCGCTGCACCTCGATTGTGACGCGGTTGGCTGCACGTGCGCGGAGATCCTCACCGCCTGGGCAGTGTCTTGAGCTGACTCAGCCCATCGGGTCGTCGGGGTGCAACGCTTCCTCGTCGGGGTGCTCGACCGGCGCGAACGGGGGAGTCAGCGCGCCCCACTGAACACAGCTCCAGCGGCCGTCGGTGATGGGGCTCAACACCACGCACTCGGTGTTGGCGAGGTGATGCTCGATGGCGAAGCCGGGGTCCACCCCCGCGAGCACCGCCCCCACCAACCGGATCGCGGCGCCGTGGCTGACCACCACCACGTCACCTGTCCACGAGTGATCGTCGAGGTAGCGCAGACGCAGCTGCGTCACGACCGGAAGGTACCGGTCGAGCACCTGCCTGCCGCTCTCCCCGCCGGGGAGCGGGATCTCGAGCTCGCCTCCGTGCCAGACTTGGTAGACGCCGTTGAACTCGTCGTGAGCGGCCTCGTCGTTCCGGTTCTCCAGATCGCCGACCTGAACCTCGTGGATTCCGTCGAGCTCGACGGGGCCCAACTCGAGATGCCCGGCGATCCGCGCCGCCGTCTCGGCCGCGCGCACTGCGGTGGAGTGCGCGACCAGGCCGACGGGGTGTCCCCAGTCGCGGCCGAATGTCAACGCCTGCTCGTGACCGAGTTCGGTCAGCGCCGCACCGGGCGGGCGGGTGTCCAACCGCCGCTCGACGTTGCCGTGCGACTGTCCGTGGCGGACGAGTACGAGTCGGCCGGTCATCGGGCGCGCCCCTCTCTGAGTCCGGCCAGCCATTCGGCGGCCTCGTCTGTCACCGGCGGCGCTGCCCCCAGCGGAGCCCCGTCTGCCGCGCCCGTCGACCAAGAACCGAGATATCGCACGTCTGTACAACGTCGGTGCAGCGCCCGAAGTGCCTCGGCGACCGGTTCGTCCTCGATGTGCCCGACGCAATCGAG
This sequence comes from Mycolicibacterium sp. TUM20985, assembly GCF_030295745.1. Classification (NCBI taxonomy): domain Bacteria; kingdom Bacillati; phylum Actinomycetota; class Actinomycetes; order Mycobacteriales; family Mycobacteriaceae; genus Mycobacterium; species Mycobacterium antarcticum. The sequence continues at coordinate 314,935 of NZ_AP027291.1, read as the reverse complement.
GAAGAACACGTAGGTACCCATTTCGACTCGGGTGGGCCGGGATTCGATTCGGGTGAGGTCGATGTCCCGGATCGCGAACTCGGCCATTGCCGCCACCAGGGCGCCCGGCACGTTGTCCAGCCTGAGCACGATCGACGTGCGGTCGGTGCCGGTCCGGGCGGGTGGCGGCGCAGGCCGCCCGACGAGGATGAACCGGGTTCTGGCGTTGGCTTCGTCGACCACGCCGTCGGCCAGCGACGCCAGGCCAAGGCGCTCCGCGGCGAGCGCGGTGCTGACCCCGGCGTCGGCGCGGCCCTCGGCGACGTCGTGGGCGGCCGCGGCGTTGGAGGTGGCGGGCACCATGCGGGCCGCCGGCAGGTGCTCACCAAGCCACCGCTTCACCTGAGCCGCGGCGACGGGGTAGGCCGCGACGGTCCGGACGTCCGACGCCGGGAGGCCGGCCCGGACGACGATGCTGAAGGCGACGTCGAGGGTGTGCTCGGCGAAGATCTGCAACGGTGCGCCCATCGCGAGGCTGTCCATCGTCGGGACGACGGAGCCGTCGATCGAGTTCTCGATGGGCGCGCAGGCGTAGTCCGCCGCGCCAGCGCGGACGGCGGCCAGTGCTCCGTCTGCACTGTCGCACGGCAGTGGGGTGAACTCGGAAGCGCCGGAACCCGGGATCAGCTCGGCGGCGGCCATCTGTAACAACGCCGCTTCGGTGAAGGTCCCCTCTGGACCCAGGTAAGCGACGCGCGACACCGTTCAACCCTATCGGCTCCGAGCGGGGCGGCCGGAAGGTCTTCGGGGTAGCCCTTGCGCCATCGAGTGAGGCAAGCCTAAGTTAGGGTCACCTCACTCAACGAAGGGCAAACGCGATGATCGACGCGACGACAGCAACCTCCCTGGTGGCCCCCACGACCGCCGAGCGGATCCGCAGCGCCTGCGCCCGCGGTGGCCACGCCATGCTGGCGATCGACGGCGTGGAGCCCACCACCACCCCGGTGCACCACCTACTCGACGACGGATCGCTCGCGGTCACCGTGCCCGCCGAGGGAACGTTGGCCGCCGCCGTCGCGACGTCGGAAGCGGCAGGCGTCCAGGCCGTTCTGGAGGTGACCGACTACGCGCCATTGCCGCTGCGCGAACCGGTGCGCTCCCTGGTGTGGATCAGCGGCCGAGTATTCGGCGTCCCGGCGTCCGACATCCCGGGAATGCTCGACCTGGTCGCGACGGCGTGCCCGAATACGGCACTGCTGCAGGTGAATTCGAGCGATGACAGGACGGCGTGCGCGGACACCCCGTTCGCCCTGATGCGCCTCGAGATCGACTCGGTCGTGGTCGCCGACTCGACCGGCGCGGAGTCCGTCGGCGTCGGCACCCTGCTCGATGCGCAGCCAGACCCGTTCTGCGCGCTGGAGTCCAGCTGGCTGCAGCACCTCGAGGCGTCGCACCGAGACGTCGTCGACCGCCTGGCCGATCGGCTCCCCACGCCGCTGCGACGCGGTCGGGTGCGGCCACTCGGGCTGGACCGCTACGGCGTGCAACTGCGTGTCGAGGCAGAGGACGGCGACCATGACGTCCGTCTACCGTTCGCCAAGCCCGTCGATGACGTCACGGGACTCAGTCGCGCCATCCGCACCCTGATGGGGTGCCCCTTCCTCAATGGTTTGCGGGCGCGCCGCATCTGAGCTCGCCCGCGGCCGGCGGCTACCGTAGCCGGGTGACCGGGCCGAGCGACGAGCTGTTGACCGACCCCCGCAAGCGGGCGCTCCGGCTCGAGGTCGCCGTCGTCCTCGCGGTGACGTTCGGGCTGTCGGCCTACACCGCCCTCGTCAGCCTGACCGAAGCGGTCATCCTGGGCCTGTCGGGTCAGAAGGTGGCGCTCAACCGCAAGCTCTCCCCCATCGATCTGATCAACCTGGCCCTCAATCTGGCGTCGGTCCTTCAGCTGGTCGCCTGGGGCCTGCTCGGCGTATACCTGTTGTGGCGCAGCGGTTTCGGTCCCAGCCGCATCGGGCTCGGCCGATTCCGCTGGCGTCCCGACCTGCTCGGCGGTCTCGGCCTCGCGGCTCTGATCGGCATTCCCGGCCTCGGCCTCTACGTCGCGGGACGGGCCCTGGGCATTGGCGTGGCCGTCGTGCCGTCCGAACTCGGCGACACGTGGTGGCGGATCCCGCTCCTGCTCGCGGTGGCGTTCGCGAATGGTTGGGCCGAGGAGGTCATCGTCGTCGCGTTCCTGATGACGCGACTCGGCCAGCTGGGCAGGTCACCCGTCGTCGCGCTGGTGGCCTCCAGCCTATTGCGTGGCGCCTACCACCTCTACCAAGGCTTCGGCGCGGGCGTCGGCAACGTGGTGATGGGTCTGGTCTTCGGCTACGCCTGGCAACGGACCGGACGCCTGTGGCCGCTGATCGTGGCCCATGGCCTCATCGACGCGGTCGCCTACGTGGGCTACGCCCTGCTCGCCGGGCGCCTCGGCTGGCTTGACTGATCGCCGTACATTCATCCCGTGACCGATTCCCGGCCGCCCTCGCCAGGACCTGACCCGTGGCGTCCCCCGCCGCCTCGGGAGCCGTCACAGGTGATCCGTCGCGATCCCCACCATCGGCCGCCCGACGCGACCCAACCCATCGCGCCGGTACGGCCCCCGCCGCCACCACCACCCCGGTACCGGCCGCCGCCCCCACCGGCGAACCGCCCTCCGCCTCAGAGACGCCCGCCGCCGCCCCAGCAGGCCCGCGCGAAGCCGCCGAAGCCGAGGCGCAAGCGGCACTGGGGACGCCTGCTGGTCACGCTCCTGCTCGTCATCGTGTTGGCGATGGTCGGCACCGCGGCGTGGATCGACGTCTCGATGCACCGCATCCCTGCCCTGACCGCGCTCCCCGACCGACCGCCGTCGGCCAGTGGCACCACGTGGCTGCTCGTGGGGTCGGACAGTCGGCAGGACCTCACGCCCGAGCAGCAGGCTGAGCTCACCACGGGCGGTGACGTCGGCAACGGCCGGACCGACACGATTCTACTGGTGCACGTCCCCGGACTCGGTTCGGACGTCCCGACGACGATGGTCTCCATCCCTCGCGACTCCTACCTTCCCATCCCCGGGTACGGCGAGGACAAGGTCAACGCGGCGTTCGCGCTGGGCGGGGCGCCACTGCTGGCGCAGACGGTCGAACAGGCGACGGGCCTGCGGCTCGACCACTACGCCGAGATCGGCTTCGACGGCTTCGCCGCCATGGTCGACGCGGTGGGTGGCGTGACGATGTGCCCACCGGAACCGATCAGCGATCCGCTCGCCGGCATCGATCTGCCCGCCGGGTGTCAGGAGCTGGATGGGCGCAGCGCGCTCGGCTACGTCCGAACCAGGGCGACGCCCCGCGCCGATCTCGATCGGATGACCAACCAGCGCCAGTTCATGTCGACCCTGATGCGCCGCGCCGCCAGCCCCGCCGTGTGGGCCAATCCGCTGCGCTGGTACCCGATGGCCCATGCGGCCTCGGGTGCGGTGACGGTCGACGAGGGGGCCCACGTCTGGGATCTGGCGCGACTCGCCTGGGCGCTGCACGGGAGTGTCGTCACCACCACGGTGCCGATCGGCGAGTTCACCGACGGCGACGTGGGTTCGGTGGTCGTCTGGAACCCCGACGCGGCCGCTCGGCTCTTCCGTGCGCTGGCGACCGATGCCGCTGTGCCTCAGGACGTGCTCGACGCCGACGGCACCTAGGCCGGCCGCTCAGCCGTCGGGCTGGTCCAGACCGGCTTCCGTCAATCCATGCTGCAGCCAGTCCTTGGTGCGGCCGGGATGGTTCGTCGCCACCCACGCGACGCCGACGTCGCGGCAGTAGCGGACGTCTTCGTAGTGGTCGACCGTCCAGCAGTACAGCGCCCGGCCGTGGGCGGCCGCCCGGTCGACGAGCTCCGGATGCTCGCGCAGGGTGGCGATCGACGGTCCCACCGCGGTGGCGCCGACGGTGGTCGCAGCACTGCCACCCAGATAGTGGGACGTGTCACCGAGCAGCACCGTGGGCAGCATCGGAGCCGCGCGACGGATCCGCCACACCGCGGCCGCCGAAAAGGAGATCACGACCGCGCGGGCCAGGTCGGCCGACGCCGGGGCGGCGATGCCGTACCGGTGCAGCAGCGCGAGCACCTTGCTCTCCACCAACGCGCCGTACCGCACGGGATGCTTGGTCTCGACGAAGATCTTGACGGGGCGGTGCCAATCGAGGACCAGCTTGACCAGGTCGTCGAAGGTGAGCAAGCCGGTATCGCCGTGGCCACGGCCCGATTGCGCGCTCGAATGCCAAGCGCCGTAGTCCAATTCACGCAGCTCGGCGAGTGTCATCTCGCTGACCAGACCGGTGCCGTTCGACGTCCGGTCGACCCGCCGATCGTGAACGCAGACCAGGTGGCCGTCGCGTGTCAGCCGCACGTCGCACTCGACACCGTCGGCGCCCTCCCGCAACGCAAGGTCGTAGGCGGCGATCGTGTGCTCGGGGCGTTCTGCCGATGCCCCACGGTGCGCCACCACGAACGGGTGGCCGCCGTGTGCTCCGTCGGCCGAAGTCATGCCCCTATGCTGCCGGTTCTTTCTGGCCGGACTCAACTCGACGCGCGGAATCCGCCGCATCGTCGGGCGCTTCGGTGTCCGGCGGTGGTGTCCGTTGCGGCTCGTCGGGGACGATCACCCACCGCTTTACCGGCCGGTCGACGGCCTGGTGCTCGAAGGCGCGGTACATCTTCGCGGCAAAAAGCAGCGCGACGAGCGCCGTGAGGTAGGCGATGATGACGGTGACCGTGTTGTTGGCGATGCCCTGCGCGTCGCGCGTGAAGCTCGTCGCGAACGAGAACACCGACACGACGAAGCTGACCAGCCAGGCGCACCACCACAGCGCGATGCGGCTCCGCAGCCACGCCAGGCGACCTTCGACCCTGGCCAGTTCGATCACGAACACCGGCGCCCAGAACAGGTTGACCAGCGGCAGCAGGCAGCCCAGCCACAGCTGCCACGGCGGGCGGGGATCCGGCACCTCGTGCTGGGCGAAGGCGACGGCCCGGCGGGTGATCAGCCAGCCGGTCAGCACCACGGTGGTGGCGATCAACGCGAAGAAGACCACCACGCTGGCGGCGACCCCCGCCCACGTCGCCACCCCGGCGACGATCGGGTTCAGCAGGGTCGAGCGGTTGTAGAGCAACAGCGCGTAGTTGGCGATGTGGATCACCACGGCGAAGGCGAGCGCGAACATCGTGATCAGCAGCGTGCCCTGCACCATCCGCGTCGACGTCCGCGGCGGCTCCACCTCCTGGGCGGGTGCCCCCGCGTCGAACCGGTCTTGCAGACCCCACCGCGGAATCACCGAGTAGCGGGGCGTCGGCCCCAGTGGGCGACGGGCGGGGCGGGCCCGTGGTGGGGCACCCGGCCGGACGGCGATCCAGCGGTACCCGGTGGGCAGGCGCGGCGGCGCCCCACCGGCACCCGGCTGCGCGACGTTGGACGGTCGGGTCGACCACTGCGGCTCGGGTGCGTCCGTCGGTGCCAGCAGCGAGCCTTGACAGCGCGGGCACCAGTCACGCTGACGGTCGCGCACGTTCCAACGCGTGCCGCACCGTGAACAGACCTGGATCACGAAAACAGCCTACGGTCCGTCAGACCGTGCCCGCAGAGCCGTCGTCGGTGACGACCGGACGTCCGGCCTGCGCCCACGCCAGCATTCCCCCGGCCACGTTGAGCGGCTCGTATCCGTTACGGGCGAGATACTGCGCGACCCGCTGTGATCGGCCGCCTACGTGGCACACCACGAAGAGCGTGGCGTCGGTGTCGATCTCGGCGATACGGGCCGGGACGTCACCCATCGGAATGTGCTGCGCGCCCTCGGCGTGGCCGCGCTGCCATTCGTCGTCCTCGCGGACGTCGAGAAGCACCACGGAGTGATCGAACGCCGTCGGAACGTCGGTGATCTGAGCTTCCCCGACCTCGCCGTCACTCACTGTTCAGCCACCTCGTCCTCGTCGCTTGCCAATCGGCCCTACATCCGTGCCCCGCGGACGGGACCCGCCCTCCATGCTGGCATGGCGGCCCCAGCAATCGCCCACCTATGCACAGTTTCCACGAGTTCATCCACAGGGCCGGAGCTGGGCCTAGGCCCCTGAAGGGCCAAAACTGTGAATAGGCTGCCACTGCCTGTGGATAACTCCCGGCCCGCCGGGGCCATCGATCAACAGGTAAGTGGGGCAGTGAGCGAAAAGGGTCGTAGGGCTAACCATTTCGGTGAGCCAGGCCCGCCACGCCGACGCGGCGACCCCTGCCGCGGCACGGATTTTTCCGTTGCTGGGCGAAGGCGCTATGATCGCGGTCACCACGATTAGTTGTGACACATCTCACGGGGGACTAGGTTTGAACTCGCAGGTCAGGAGCTGTTGATGGCATCTCATCCGATGGGCCCAGGGGCCGTACCGCCGACGGAATGGAACACCTCCTCCCACGTCTACACGCACAGCCAGATGATGGCGTGCCTGCGCGCGGGATTGATTGCGCTCGTCCTCCTCGGCGTCCTCGCCTTGATCGTGCTCACCTGACCAAAGTCCTTCCGCCTCCACGACGAAGGCCGGCCCAGCGCAGATGCGCGGAGCCGGCCTTCGTCGTGATGGGGGAGGTCAAGCGGGCGGGTAGACGCCCATGCCCTTGGCCTTCTCGGTCTGCCAGAAGATGTCCGAGATCTCGTCGATCGTCTTGAGCAGCTTCTCGGCAGCGGCCGCGTCGAGGGTCTTCTTGACGTCACCGGCGCCGTGCACACCGTCCCAGAAGAGCTGGTGCAGGTTCGGGAACTGCTCGAAGTGTTCCTTGGTGAAGAAGTCGGCCCACAGCACCGTCAGATGGTGCTTGACCAGTTCGGCGCGTTCCTCCTTGATGAAGATCGCCCGCGTCTTGAACAGCTCGTCGTCGGAGTCGTGATACTTCTGGATGGACTTCAGGCACGACAGAGCCTCGATCTTGGCCTGGGCCGGATCGTAGACACCGCAGTACAGATCGCAGTGGGCGTGGGCGGGAGTTGCATTGGCGAAGAGTCGGCTGAACATGGACCTAACCTACCCTCAAGCCATGGCAGGCAACCATGCTTCCCGACGCTCGCCATTGCGGCGATTCGTGGTCGTCGAGGATTCGATGTGCCCGACGCTTCGGCCCGGCGACGGGCTGCTCGCGCTGCGTTCCGGCCGGGCCCGGCGCGGCCAGCTACGGGTTTTCGCCGACCCGACACTTCCCACCCGATGGCTGGTCAAGCGCGTCGGCGATGTACGCGGCGCCGGTGAGGAGGCCACGTTCGAAGCCCGTTCCGACAACTCCCACGCTCCGGGCGTCGTGGACTCCCGACGTTTCGGCTGGGTACCCGTCGCCGGCTCGTTCCGAGTGGTGTTCACGGTGCCCACGCGGAGGGAACGCCGCAACCTGAAGTTCACCCATGTGTCAATTGCATTACTGGCAGTCGTGTCCTATTGCGTGCTAACGCGTACCTACCGCATCCTGTCGAGATCGACCCACAGCCGTGTCGGGCGGCCGCTATGCGCACCGATCGGAGGCGAGGATGGACAACGGATCCCACGGTGCCATCGAAGTCGCACCCTTCCACTCCGGTGGATCACTCAAGGGTTTCGTGGTCTCGGGCCGTTGGCCCGACTCGACGAAGGAATGGGCCCAACTGTTGATGGTCGCCGTGCGGGTGGCATCCCTTCCTGGGCTGCTCTCGACGTCCACCATCTTCGGCGTGCGTGAAGAACTCCCCGACGAACCCGCGCCAGGTACGGTCGGGCTCGTAATCGCCGAGGGCACCGTGGTCGGCGAGTCCGCGATTCCGCCGGGTTACTTCGCCCGTCGCCAGCCGCCAGCCCTGTTGATGTTGCATCCGCCGTCGGAGACCATGCCATCCCTGCCGGAGTGCGCGGGCGCAGCGTCGGGGTGCGTCCTCCTCCCCGGCCTGCCGCACCTCGGGCTCGACCATCGCGCGGCATGGGTGGAAGCGGAGTCCGACGGAACGATCACCTCGATGGTCAGCCGGGTGGGCGTCGACCCGATCACTCATCCCGACACCGCCGTCCTGGCCATGCTGCTAGCGGCCTGACCCTCCACCACGCCTCTACCGGCCGTGACGGGCCCCAGCGGGCCACCCTCGTGCTCCGTCGATGCTCGTTTCGTCGTCTAAATCCCGCGACCTGATCATTGGCTACTGTCAGCCAAGTGGCCGACACGGCAAACACCGCTGGGCGCGTCCATTCATTGACGTGCGCGAAAGCCGCCGCGGCAGCCACCCACCGTTCGGACGTTTGCACGGTGGAGCAAATTGCCGATGTCGTCGTGCCCGCGTCGTCAGCAGATTGCCGGGCACCACAAGCGATGGCGCCGCGAGGGAGGCGAGAGCGCGCTGGGGCCTCGGCAAAACAACTCAAGCGTCATTATTTGCTTAGCCGCACCGCAGTTGGGCGACGTTCCCGCAGACGATAACCGCTGCTAGACGGCGGGGTGACGACGAGTACCGTGGTCTAAATCAGACTTTTCGGCGGTTTGCACTTGGCTGTCAGCAGAACACTCGCTACGATGACTAGCAAATACGCCGCCAGGGACGATCACACGCATTGCTAAGTGAGGGACAGACCGATGAGCATGACTTTTTCCGCCAGGCTGAATCGCCTGTTCGACACTGTCTACCCGCCAGGACGCGGCCCCCACACATCTGCTGAAGTGATTGCTGCGCTGAAGTCCGAAGGCATCACGATGTCGGCGCCGTACCTGTCTCAACTCCGTTCGGGCAATCGCACCAACCCGTCAGTGGCAACGATGGCCGCACTTGCCAACTTCTTCCGGATCAAGCCGGCGTACTTCACCGATGACGAGTACTACGAGAAGCTCGACAAGGAGCTGACCTGGCTGGCCAGCATGCGCGACGAGGGGATCCGCCGTATTGCGGCGCGCACCGTCGGGCTGTCCCCCGAGGCGCAGCAGGACATCGTGCAGAAGGTCGACGAGTTGCGTCGCCAAGAGCATCTCGACGATTAGCCACCTCGGCCGCAGCGGTGGCCGAGGTGCCACCGCCGCGAACGCCGGAAAGGCGGCGGTCAAGACGCCGCAATGCTGACGCGGTTCTCCAGCGTCCGGTACTGATCGGCGATGGCGAGGATCCACTCACGATCCGAATACGACGGCGGCTGGCGTAGCCAATGCGGACCGGGGAACTCGACGTCGGCTGAGTCAGCGTCCGTCCCGGCATGAATCCACTCCGCAATGCGGAGCGACTGTTCCTCCGGCGTCACAGCGGGTGGTTCGTCGGCGTCTCCGTCCGTGGCGTCCGGACCGTCGCCCCCGAGCGCCTCGGTGGCCTCCAGGTACAGCGCGTCGGAGATCATCGACATCTGCTCGGCCACGCGAAACAGCAGCGGCCCGCGTGGGCGCACCCCGATGCCCACGTTGGGATGTCTGCGACTCAACTCCTCCCACAGCGGCTGGATCACCCGCAGCTCACGTCGCGCCCCGAACCAGTCCTCCACGCTGGGCAGCAGCGATCCGCTGGCGACGACCAGCATCGCGCAGCCCAGCAGCGTCGCTGCCGCCCCGACTCCGATGAAGTCGGTACTCCCCACGGCTCGCAACAAGAAGAATGCGGTGGCCAGCACGATCAGCACCACGCCGGCCGAGAACACGAAGAGGGCCCGGCCTCGACGGGTGCGATTCGAGTGGCGCACGCCCGCCCACGCCACCAGCGTCAGCGCGAGCATGACGTACAGCAGCGGCAGGAGCCACGACAGTGTCATAGCGCCGGTCCCGAGGTTCTGCCGCAGATACTCCTGCGGCGCCATTTCGGGCTGCTGCGGCGAGGTGAAGAACGCGACCAGGGTCAGCCCTGCGATGACGGCCGCCACCGCGTACTGGATCACGGCGATGCGACGGATCGTCGTGGGCGTGCGCTCCGACGCCGCAGACGTGATCATCACGCAACTGCCTGCGGCACAACAGATCAACGCCACCTGACTCAACACCGTGGACACGTTCGGCCATCGGACCAGCGTGTCGATCAGCAGCGTCAGGGGCTGCCAGTTCAGTGCGGCGACGAGGCCCAGACTGCCCAGCGCGACGATCATCGCCGCGCTGACGAGCGACTGCTTGTTGACGAGTGCCCAGCCGATCCGCAGGCCAGTTGCCAGTCCCAGGAGACCGGCGATCACCCAAATGATCAACCAAACGCCTCTCCGAGGCGCACCTGCACGATCGACGCTCGGTCGGACGGCAGCCGGCCCAGCCGATAGATGAGGAGGGCGGCGAAGTCCTCGGCTTCCTGCTCGAGGTCTTCGCCGCTAGGACCCATGCACCCGGTCCGTTGGTTCAGCATGTATCCAATCAGGTCGGAGCTGGCGAACTCGGTCAGATCCCTCGCGGCCTCGACCACAGAGATGCCCTCGTGCCCGAGCACCAGGTGCCCAAGCTCGTGGGCCAGGGTGCGGTCCCCGGCGGGAAGCCCCTGCTGGATCAGGAACACGTCACGGTCGGCGTACTGCCGCCACTGACCGCACACTCCCGACGGCAGCTCGGCCATCTTCAGTTCGATCGGTCTCCCGCGGTTCTCCGCAACGGATTGGACGAGACGCGCGAGCGATACCTCACCGCGTCGAGGTGCGAGATCGAGGACCTCGTTGACGGCGCGCGTGACGCGACGACTGGCTGGCATGCAAACCCCCTATCGATGACTCCACTATCCCCGTCCTTTCACCAGACGGCCGAATAACCCATCATTCGACGAACCGCGCCGTACCGCCAGGCCCGCACCGCGCCCGCTTCGACCGGGGTGGAACGGGCCCGTCACCCGCCCGGCATTAGTGTTGGCGGCACCAGCGCAGGCACGATCGCCAGATCACGAAGAGATGACCGGGAGGCAGCCGGGATGGGCTTGTTCAGACGGCGGAAGAGCCGAGCGACTCGTCGTGCGGAGGCCAAGGCACTCAAGGCGAAGGCGAAACTGGAGGCGCGCCTCTCCGCTAAGAATGAGGCCCGCCGCATCAAGGCCGACGCCAAGCGTCAAGCCAAGACGGTCAAGGCGAACCTGCGGGCGCAGAAGGACAGCGACCGGGCCGCCTTGAAGGTCGCCGAGACTCAGCTGCGGGCCGCCCGCGAGGGGAAGCTATTGTCGGCGTCGCGGATTCGCCGAACGCTGACCATCTCGCGGATGTTGGCGCCCATCGTGGTGCCCATCGTCTATCGCGCCGCCATCACCGCCCGCGGTTTCGTCGACGAACGCCGGGCCGATCGCCTGGGCGTCCCGCTCGGCCAGCTCGGCCAGTTCTCGGGAGCGGGCGGAGCGTTGTCCGCCCGGATCGCCGGCGCGGAGCAGACCCTGGCCCAGGTGGCGGCGAAGAAGCCGAAGGACGCCGAGACCAAGCAGTTCGTCGCCGCCGTGACCGACCGTTTGCGCGACCTCTCCGCGGCTGTGACGGCCGCCGAGAACATGCCCACCGCTCGGCGCCGGGCAGCGCACGGCGCCATCAGCGATCAAATCGACGGCATCGACGGTGATCTGCTGGCGCGTTTGGGAGTGGTCTGATCGACGTCGTTCGCCGGGGCCCGCTGGCTCCCGCCGCCCGCCTGCGCGGCATCGCCGCCGGGGCGCTGACGGGAGCGTTGGCCGTGGCGGCCCACGGCGTGGGCGGCGGGGGTCTGCCGTCGGGATCCGCGGCGGCCATGCTCGCGCTGGTATCGCTCACCCTCGGGGCGCTGGTCACCACGCTCGGCGACACCACGGACGTCAAGCTGCTCGTCGCCGTGCTCGCCGTCGGGCAGGTCCTGGACCACGTCCTCCTCGGTGCGGCCGGGCATTCCCACCCGTCCGCCATTCAGGCTCCGCTGGGCCCGATGATGGCCGCCCACCTCGTGGCGATCGCATTCGGCGCCGTCCTCATCACCATGGGCGAGCGTCTGTGCGCCGCCCTTTCGCGTGTGCTGATCCGGACGTTGCGCGCGGCCCGCCGACCCGTCGGCGTGCGGACGGCGATCATCGTCGCCAGCGCCGATCAGCCCCGTCAGTCCGTGCGCCTCCTCTCGGCGTCGTTGTCGCATCGCGGTCCTCCGGTCAGCCTCGCCCGCTGACCAGACGACCAGACGACACAGAAGGCAACAACCTCATATGAGAACGATCCGATGGGCGTACTCGCGCGCCCTCATCACCACGGCGACCACTGCGGCCGCCATGTCCATCGCGCTTCTGTCGGGCTCGGGC